>JBIIGI010000037.1:0-23622 GCA_044236545.1 Chthoniobacterales bacterium | reverse complement strand
CCCCCATCCCGACAGGCATCCGAAGAACTCCTCCATCGTCGGGGGCAGCGTCTCTCCCGGGGCGGCCTCGAAGGCCCCGAATCCATAAAAGACCGCCGAGAGCTTCCGTTCGGCGACGATATTGGGATCCAGTTGCTTGAGGGTGCCGGCCGCGGCGTTGCGAGGATTGGCAAAGACCGGCAACCCCTGCTCGTCACGCTCCGCATTGATCCGGGCAAAGGTTTCCTTCGGCAGATAGACCTCGCCCCGCACCTCGAGGATCCGCGGCGCCTTGCCCATCAGGGTTGCAGGGATGACGCCGATGGTGCGGATATTGCGCGTCACCTCGTCGCCAGCCCTCCCGTCACCACGGGTCGCGGCACGGGTAAGGCGCCCGTTCTCGTAGAGGAGGGCGATCGCCACACCGTCCACCTTCGGCTCGATCGTCATTGGGATATCCTCGCCGGGGAGAAGGCGCTGGAGGCGCTCCACGAAGTCGGCGACCTCCTCCTCCGAGTAGGTGTTGTCGAGGCTCTGCATCGGCACGAGATGCGAAACCTGGGCAAAGGCACCCTGAGGCCTTCCTCCAACCTTCTGGGTCGGCGAGTCAGGGGTGAGCAGTTCCGGTTGGGCCCGCTCCAGATCGACCAGTTCCCGATAGAGGGCATCATACTCCCGGTCGGAGATCTCCGGCTTGGCCTTCTCGTAGTAGAGACGGTCGTGATGGGCGATCCGCGACCGCAGTTCCTCAATCCTCGTTACGGCGGGCCCGGAATCAGAACTGGCCTGCCCGTCCATTGCGAAAAGATCGTCCGTTCTCATCAAGTGATGGTCCCTTTTTTATCCGCAAATGCGGCTTGGTGGCGATCTTTGAGCGCCGGGATGCGACAAAAAGGTATCAATGGAGTCAGCCTACCCCTAGGGGGAGAAAGGCAGGAATTGGCATGGCCTGTGCTTTAATCAATTCGGTTTGTGGTTGCAGCCCGGTCGTAACAAATTTCGAGATCTCGGGGGAGGACTCGGAAACCCGACCGGGCTGCCCTTTTATCACCCGATCCTTTTTTTAGGAGACTCGGAGAAGTTGGGTTATCGTGCACGTCTGATGACCTCCATCCCTCAAAGCATCCGGGAACGGCTGGGTGAGGAGCGGACGCTCCGGCGCCTCCAGCTTCAGGAGCGCCTTGTGGGGCGGAAAATCGCGCAGGGCCTCGGCCCCTTTGCGCTGGAGCGATTCTTCTCGGTCAATGACTGCATCAGCGCCCTGATTTCGGCCACGGGCTTCAAGGAGCGGGGATTGAACAACATCCTTGATCTGCGCATCGAGGAGCACGATGTCGTGATCCCCGAATTACCGAAGCCTTTCGAGGGATTCCGCCTGCTCCACCTCACCGACCTCCACTGCGATCTCGACGCCCGAATGATGGAGATGATCCGTGAGGCGATGAGCAGCATCCCGCATGATGCGGTTGTGCTGACCGGCGACTATCACAACAAGGTCACATCACCCTTCCGGCGCTCCCTGGAGGAAATGCGACAGCTCATTCCTTTGCTTCACCCACTTCGCTTTGCCATTCTGGGCAACCATGACTTTCTTGAGAAGGTCGCACCACTTGAGGAGGCGGGACTTCCGATCCTCCTCAATGAGGCCTCCCAGATCGAACGCGAGGGAGCGCGGATCTGGATCTGCGGGATCGACGACCCCCACTTCTTCCGGACCCACGATCTGTTAGCGGCACGCGCCGGAATTCCTGAAGGGGAGATCTCCATCCTTCTCTCCCACTCGCCGGAGACCTACCGCGAGGCGGCGCCACACGGCTACGATCTCCATCTCAGCGGCCACACCCACGGAGGGCAGATCTGCGCCCCCGGCGGCATCCCCATCTACCGGAACGCCCCCGGTTGCCGCCGGGAGCACCTTGCCGGATCATGGCGGGAAGGCCAGATGATCGGCTACACCTCGCGCGGCACCGGTTCGGCCGGTGTGGCGGCCCGATTCCATTGCCCGCCCGAAATCACGGTTCATATTCTCCGGAGCGGCAAAAGAGGGTCTTAGATTTAACCCAAAATTTGCATTAGGAACCCGAAGCTCCGGGAAAGAGGAGTTAAAATGGTTAGAAAGGTTACAAGGTGGATCCGGAAACCCCTTAACCTGAATTTGATAAGTAGCCATCAAGAAGTTTGCTGATCATGGCTCGGCTCGGAGAGTGGAATGACCGCCTGCTATCAGCACGTTGTAACGTTTTAACCCTTCAACTGTTTTAACCAGCCGACGACTCACCATCCGGGTGAACTATCCAGATCTGTTGGCGTGCTTCCAATACAAAATCCGGGTTTAACCAGGCACCTTTTCCCCACGGATGAGATCATCCCAGGTCTGGCGCTCGCGCACGACCGTCGCCTTGTCGCCCTCCACCAGCACTTCGGGAAGAAGCGGACGGGCGTTGTAGGTCGAGGCCATGACGAAGCCGTAGGCACCGGAGCTCATCAGCGCGATGCGGTCTCCGGGCGCGAGTACGGGAATCTCGCGGTCCTGGGCGAAGAAATCACCGCTCTCGCAGACTGGCCCGACCACATCGACCTTCTCGAGCGTGGCATCCTTGGGCTGGCGCAGCGCTTCGATCTCGTGGTGCCCCTCGTAGAGAGCGGGACGGATCAGGTCGTTCATGCCGGCGTCGACGATCACGAAGTTCTTGGTCGGGGTGGACTTGCGGTAGAGCACCGACGTGAGAAGGACGCCGGCGTTGCCGACGATGAAGCGGCCGGGCTCGAAGAGGATGCGAAGCCCGAGAGCCTTGAGCGGCTCGATCACCTCGGCGGCATAGGCCTCGGGTGCAAGACGCTCGGCAGCCTCCTCGCCGCTTCCCTGCCACCAGGCGGCGTCACCGCTGGCAAGGGCGCCCCGGTAGACGATGCCGACACCGCCCCCGACACTGAAGAACTCCAGCCCGTGCTTCGCCTTCAACTCCAGGACAAGCGGAGTGAGCTTGCGGACCGCCTCCGCGAAGGGAGGGGCCTTCAGGATCTGGGAGCCGATATGGGTCTGGAGACCCCGGATCCTGATGTGCGGAAGCGATGCGGCGCGCTCGTAGACTGCGGCGGCGCGGTCGAGACCGATCCCGAACTTGTTCTTGCTCTTGCCCGTGGAGATGTACTTGTGGGTCGGGGCGTCGACGTCGGGGTTCACGCGGACGGCGATCGGAGCCACGAGGCCCGCCTTGCCGGCCACTTCATTGATGCGCTCGAGCTCCTCCTCCGACTCGACATTGAAGCTGTAGATCCCCTGGCGCAGGGCAAAGTCGATATCCCCCGCCGTCTTGCCGACACCGGCAAAGGTGCACCGGTCGGCGCGGCCTCCCGCCTTGAGGACACGGAAGAGCTCGCCGCCCGAGACGATGTCGAATCCCGAACCTTCCTTCGCGAGCAGGTTCAGCACGGAGAGGTTGCTGTTCGCCTTCATGGCGTAGCAGACCATCCGGTCGCCGAGCGGCGCGAGCGCCGCATCGAGTCGGCGGAAATTGTTCCTGATCGTCTCGGCCGAATAGACATAGGCGGGAGTCCCCACCTCGGTAGCCACGGAATCGAGATCCACCCCCTCGCACTTGAGCGAGCCATCGACATATCGGAAGGAATGCATCGGGGGAGACTAAGGGCAAAAATGAAAAATGAAAAATGAAGAAAAAGGCCCGACGGATAGGGAATATTCGTAGCATCCCCACCCTTGCGCGGAGCATCTGCGGCCGTAGCGTGTCCCATGAAGTCGTGGTTTCCCCTCCTGATGGGTGGTCTTTCCGGGACTGCCGTGATGACCTGCTTCCTGCTCCTTCCGCGCTGGATGGGATGGGGAAAAATCGATGTGATACGGGCCAGCGGAGCCTTGATGACAGGCCATGCTGAGGGAGCCTTCCGTCCGGGACTGATCGTCCATCTCACCATGGGCATCCTCTTTGCCTTCCTCTACGCCGGTTTCCTGAACCTGTCGCGCCTTCCTTTCAACGCACTGACGGGATTGCTGCTCGGATGCCTTCACGGCGTGATCATCATGTTACTCGTGAGCATCATGATCATGGAGCACCACCCGATCGCCCGGTACCATGAAAGGGGTCTTGGCACGGGATTGGCGCAACTTCTGGCCCACATGCTCTACGGTGGAACGGTCGGATGGGTCGTCGGGATGATGGGCTAGCAAATTGCCCTCCAGGAAGTTGTAACTTGCGGGGCCGGTGGAATGTTTTCTGCTGTGAAAACTGTGAATATCCTGTGAATATCCTGCTATCTTGACTCAAGCCCGTCGCCACTGCGATTCGGTGCGGTTTGAAACTCCGGTAGGGCTCACCGGTGCCGGCCCCTTGTCTTCACGGCTTACTGATTCAACCGCCGTGTTCCCCTTTCGGCCTCTCCCTTGGAGGGGTTCGTTGAGCAGTCACCCCAACCTTAACACCTGACCCGCACCATGCACCGAACTGCCCC
Organism: Chthoniobacterales bacterium; assembly: GCA_044236545.1. GTDB lineage: Bacteria > Verrucomicrobiota > Verrucomicrobiia > Chthoniobacterales > UBA6821 > UBA6821. The sequence continues at coordinate 19,176 of JBIIGI010000037.1, read as the reverse complement.
GCTGGAGACATCCGAGGAACAGAACCTTTTCTTTCCCACCCCGACGAGGTCGAGTCGAGGAGCGGCCGCCGGACAGGTGAAGAACTTCGTGCTCGATACCAACGTCCTCCTGCACGACCCGCACTGCCTCAACCGCTTCGACAACAACCATCTCTTCATTCCCGTCGAAGTCCTCTCCGAACTCGACCGGTTCAAGAACGAGCAGACCGAGCGCGGAGCGAACGCACGCACCGTCCACCGCTTCCTCACCCAGATCTTCGACCACGAGACGAAAAAAGTGACGCGTGGCGTGAAGACCGCCGGTGGCGGCACCGTCCGCATCTTCATGAACGACGCCATGCGCCGGGAGAAGCCCTCCCCCGCCATGCGCCGGTTCGCCAAGATCTTTCCCGATCGCGAGCCCGTCGATCACCGCATCATGGCCGCCTGCCTCGCCGTTCAGGAGATGGAGAAAGAAGGTACCCCCTGCATCCTCGTCACCAAGGATCTGAACATGCAGTTGAAGGCGATGGCCGTAGGCATCACCTGCCAGGACTACCTCAATGACAAGGTCTCCGCGGAGGATGCCGAGGAAGGGGAGATCCGCCGTATCATCGTCGAGGCCCACGAGCTCCAGCGCTTTGCCAGCTCCCTCAGCATCGACCTTGAGGCGAGCCGCACCGGGGAGCTTGAGATCAACGAATACGTCCTCCTTGCCGCCTCCGAGCAGAAGCTCATGCCGGCCCGCCACATGGGAGGGGGCCACTTCCAGCGGCTCAAGGTTCCCCAGACCCTCCAGATGCCGCGCGGCATCGAGCTCCGCCCTGCGAACCTCGGCCAGCTCTGCTTCCTCGACGCCCTCCTCGATCCCGAGATCGCGCTCATCACCTGCTACGGCCAGGCGGGAACCGGAAAGACCCTCACCGCCGTCGGCGCCGGCCTCTACCTCACCGGACAGAAAGCCTACAACGGCATGACCGTCAGCCGCCCCGTCGTGGCCATGGGGGATACCCTTGGATTCCTGCCCGGCAGCCTCGAGGAGAAGCTCCACCCCTGGCTCCAGTCCATCTACGACGCCTTTGAGGTCCTCCTTCCCGCCAATCCCCACTCCGGAGAGAACGGCCGGCACGCCTCCGAGCGCAAGAAGCAGAAGAAACAGGTGACCCAGAAGCAGGATGCAGGGACACCCGGCCAGCAGAAACCGCTCAAGCCCTACGAACAGCTCATGCAGCGCGGCCTCCTCGAGATCGAGGCCCTCTGCTACATCCGCGGCCGCTCCATCCCGAACCGCTTCTTCGTCCTCGACGAGGCCCAGCAACTCACCCCGCTTGAGGCCAAGACCGTGGTCACCCGCATGTCACGCGGATCGAAGCTCGTCATGGTCGGCGACCCCGCCCAGATCGACAACCCGTATGTGGACAGGCGCTCCAACGGCCTCGTCCATACCCGCAACAAAATGCGTGGCAACAAACTCACCGCCCACATCTCACTCACCAAGGGCGAGAGGAGTCCCCTGGCCGAAATGGGGGCTCAGTTGATGTGAGGAGGTAGGCTGTTAGGCCTCCTCCGTTCGGAGACTTCAATATTTCACCCTCAACACCTTCCTGATCCATAATCGGCAATATTGGATTGGCAATCACGAACGCAGCCTTCCCCGGATAGCTTCGGTGGATGTTCACGGGAACAACTACTGCGCATTCAGAAAGATGGCAAAAAGCTCACCCCGATAAACCCACCAACAAACACGGCCATTTGGCCGCCTGTTAACTGTTAGGCCGACTCTTCTGCCAAGGCTTGGAAGTTTGGATGCCGGACTAGGCGCGCAAGCGAAGCTGTAGTGAACTACTGCAAGCTCAGACCAACGCCACTATGGCGCAAAGGACCTAGCCCCTCGCTTCGAGGGTGCCTTTGGTTACACCCAGTTGCGCGTTCGCCCGGAGCGAGCGCCACAGGTCCGCACCTTCAGTCTTGCCACTCAGGAGGGCTTGGTAGGCGCGGAGGATGTCGCCGGTCTGTGCTGCATCCTCTTCCAGCAACTCGACTCGGAAGTTGCGGATACCGGCGGCGCGGAGTTCCTTGAAGTATCCGGCACCTGTCTGGGCGACGGCGTTGAAGAGGGTGTTCCGGCAGCCGACATCGGCACGAAGGGGATGCTTCATCCCGACACGGTCGCGCAGGTGCACACGATGGGCCTCGCAGGGACGGCCGCAGTCGGTGTGATCCTTTCCGCTGGAGAGGAATGCCGCGAAGACGCAGTGCTCCATGTGAAACATCGGCATGTGCTGATGGAGCGTGAGCTCGAACCACTCGGGAGGAGCGGCCTCGAGCAGGTCGAGCACCTGGGCCACGTTCAGGTCATAGCTGACAGTCACCCGCTGTAATCGCTGCATCATGAAGAACTGGGCCGTGAGCGGGTTGGAGACATTCAGTGAAAAATCACCGACCGTCATGAGGCCGCTCCCGGCAAAGTGGGAGATCGCGCCGAGGTTGCGGATAAGGACGCCGTCGGGTTCCGCGTTCTCAATCAGCTTGAAGAACCCCTCCTCGGTCGCTTTCTGGATGCGGGGTGTGGCCAGCAGGATGCGAGAACCCCCTCTCTCTCTTACTAGGGCTACAGCATCCTTGTAGCGGCGGATATCCTCGAAGTCGGCATAGACTTCCGTGACTCCGGCATCCAGCGCGGCACTGATCTGCTCCATCGAACGGCAGAGGACACGCAGGGAGGAAGCCGCTGGAGTCTCGGGACGGGGGGGCAGCCCGTCGTTGCCTCTCTTGAAGAGGGTTCTCCAGTTGATCCACTCCTCGGGACGCTTCCGCTCGGAGGCAACCACGAGCTTCTCCAGCAACTCACGGCGCATCCGGTTGATCTCTCCGATCGGCAGGATCACATCACCCTTGATCCCGAAAGTGATATCACGGAGGGCTAGTCCCGAGTCGGCGGTCTTCTCAAGCTGGGCGCGGAGTTTCTCTGCGGTGAGAGGGGCCTTGAGCGCGGTCTCCAGCGGGATCAGCGATGAGACAGCGATCTCGCCGGATTGCATCACCAGCAGCTCGCCTGCCTTTCCGGAGACAACCACGTCGAAGGGCTTGGCGTTTCTGGCCTCGATGCGCCCTCCATAGGACTGGCGGAGACGCTTGTTCAGGTCAGGGTCATCGGTTTTCCAGATCCGGTCCCCCACCTTCAGGCGACTGGTGTCGAGATGACCGTGGCGGAAGTAATGGCGGTTCTCCCTAATCTCGTAGATCCGGCCTCCCTGCTCCTGATCTGTATCGGCGCCGGTGTCAAACACGATGCCGTCACCGGGCTTGAGAGGAGCCTGCGGTTCGAAGGCGATGAAGTCGGGGCCCACTCCCGCGATGGTTCCCAGGAAGGCCCCTCGCTTCTTGCCGAAGCGGGCGTGGACGAGTTCCTGATGATTTACCCCGTGCATCCAGCCGGAGTAGAGCCCACGGGAGAAAGCCATCTCGAGCTGGTAGCGATCGTCGTCGCTGGCTTCCCGGGGTTGGCCGGCCAAGGCGGCGTCGATGGCTTTCCTGTAAACCTGGCAGACGGCGGCCACATACTCGGGGGACTTCAGGCGTCCCTCGATCTTGAAACTTTCAACGCCCGAGGCGATCAGGTCCGGAATGTCGTTCACCGCCGCGAGGTCCTGCGGGGAGAGCAGGTAGCGCTTGTCACCGAGATCACGAAGCGCCCCGTCCACGACAAGCTCGTACGGCATCCGGCAGGCCTGGGCGCATTCACCGCGGTTGGCACTCCTCTGGCCGAGCGACTCGCTGGTGAGGCACTGGCCGGAGTAGGCGACGCAGAGAGCACCGTGGACAAAGACCTCGAGCGGCATCCGCTCCTTGTCGAAGCGCTTGAGTTCCCTCAGCGAGAGTTCGCGGGCCAGAACCGAGCGGGTGATCCCGAGATCGCGGGCCACCTCGACACCCTGCGGCGAGGTGAGGGTCATCTGGGTCGATGCATGGATGGGAAGCTCCGGAACGATGGAGGCAGCCAGACGCACCAGACCGATGTCCTGGACGATCAGCGCATCGACGCCCGAACGGTTCAGGAGACGCAGGTACTCGGCGGCGTCATCAAGTTCTCCGGTGAAGACAAGGGTATTGAGCGTCACGTAGGCCTTCACCCCGTGGCGGTGGCAGAAGGCGGTGACTTCGGGAAGCTCCTCCTCGGTGAAATTATCGGCGCGCAGTCGGGCATTGAAGCGGGGCAGGCCGAAGAACACCGCATCGGCTCCATTGGCAACCGCCGCCTTCAGGCAATCCCATCCACCGGCCGGGGCGAGGAGTTCAGGTTTCAAAGGCATGGGTATCGAAATATGAATGTTGAATTATGAATTATGAAAGGATCTGTTCCGCTTTTTCATCCCTCATACTTCATCATTCATACTTTTCTCTTATCCTCCCGCCGAGACCTGCATCAACTCGAGACGGTCACCCTCGGAGAGACGCACGGCAGGCCATTCCGAGCGTAGCAGGGCCTTACCGTTATACTCCACGAGCATGAGGGAAGAAGGAAGGGAGAGTTCGGCAAGAAGTCCCTCGAGCGACGTGGCTACGACCTCTTTGGATTCACCGTTGATCGTGAGAAGGGGCATGGGGCAGAAAGGCAAAAGGCAGAATGAAAAATGAAGAGGGGGAAATCAGGCAGGTATCGGCACTGCAATTGAAGTCCCTATTTTTTCATTTTTCATTTTGCCTTCATCATTACTCAAGATCGCTTCGTCCCAGTCTTTCCAGACAGGTTCGAGCCCCTTGGAACGGAGCATCGCTGCGACTTCGCCGGGGGAGCGGTCGTCGCTGATCGAGAACTGTTCGGTCGCCTGGGTCGATCCACACGCGCTAGCGGGGATAGGCCCCTCGACCTTCCTTCCCCTCACCGTCCGTTGGATCTGATCCGCCCCCTGGCCGGTGTATCCACCGGGCTCGGTGTGGCTTCCGGCGCTCATCATCGTGAAACCGAGCGGAGCCAACGCATCGCGGAGAGGCGCCGGTTCGCGCGTGCTCAGAACAATCCCCACATGAGGGAAGGTGACGCGTAGCGCGCAGAGAAGTTGGGTAAGATCCCGATCCTCGAACGGGAACCTCGGCTCGAAGGAACCCGCGGCGGGACGGAGCCTCGGGAGACTGACCGTGATCTGGGAGGTCCAGCAGACTCGCTGAAGATGGAACAGGTGTGCTGCCAAGGCAGTCGCTTCGCGACGCCATTCAGAGAGGCCGAAGAGAACACCGATACCGAGCCTGCGGAATCCCGCGGCATGGGCGCGCTCTGCGGCATCGAGACGCCAGTCGTAGTCCTTCTTGGGACCCGCCGTGTGGAACTCCCGGTAGGCTTCCCGGTCGTAGGTCTCCTGATAGACCACCAACCCCTCGGCCCCGGCATCGACCATCGGGATGTACTCCTCGGTCTCCATCGGGGCCACTTCCAGAGAGATGCTGGGAATCTCACGGCGCAGTCGCTCGATGCACTGGCGGAGATAGCCGCCGGAGACAAACTTGGGATGCTCCCCGGCAACCAGGAGAATGTTGCGGAATCCCTCTGCCGCAAGATGGCGCGCCTCGGCCGCGACCTGCTCGATCTCGAGAGTGACGCGCAGGATGGCGTTGTCGCGGGAGAATCCGCAATAGGAGCAGTTGTTCACGCACTCGTTGGAGAGGTAGAGCGGGGCGAACATCCGCATCGTCCTTCCAAAATGCCTCCTCGTTAGCGAGACCGACCTGCGGGCAAGTTGCTCCAACTCCTGATCTGTGCACCGCTCCAGCAGCCTCCGGAATGCCTGAAGTTCCGCAGGAGGCGAGGCGAGGAAGGAATCGATCTGTGTGGAAAATGACATCCGGCGAAAGGTGAACGTTAAACCCGAAAGCAGGTTCAAAGGATGCAACAAAACTTCGGAAACGTCGAGTTGGGTGACGATCGAGCCGTGAATGCCGTCTTATCTCCTTGCCGGGAAGGGCCCGGAGATTTCTAATCACTGCCTGCACGGAAAGCCTTGGCTGACCATGCGCGATTAGCTCAGCGGTAGAGCGCTTGCTTCACACGCAAGAAGTCACAGGTTCGAACCCTGTATCGCGCACCATTCATTTGTCGCCGACAAGGGAGTTGGGGGTGTTTCGCTCGTGGCAGTAAGGGCAGCTCACTTCGTAGATGTATCTGGGGTCGAGCAACTCGGCGGTCGTCAATGGTTGCTGGCAGGCGAAGCAGAGCTGGCTGCCGGTCTCGCGCAGTGCCGGATCAACGCCGACGCGCTTGTCGAAGACGAAACACTCCCCTTCCCAGTGAGCGCCGCCACATTCCTCGAAATACTTTAAGATGCCTCCCTCGAGCTGGTAGACCTCGCGGAAGCCCGACATCTCAAGAAAAGGCGCCGCCTTCTCGCAACGTATGCCGCCCGTGCAGAAACTCACGACGGGGACTTGCTTCAGCTCTTCAGGGAGGGCGTCCACCGCCTCGGGAAATTTCCGAAAATGGCGAAGCGGGAGGGTCACCGCTCCGGCAAAGGTACCCAGCTTCACCTCGTAGGTGTTCCGGGTATCGAGCAGGGTGAATGACCTCCCCTCGTCGAGCCAACGCTTCAGTTCCTTGGCCGTGACCTTGGGTGATGTGTAACGGGACGGGTTGATCCCCTCGATACCGAAGGCGATGATCTCCTGCTTGATCTTCACGAGCATCCGGTTGAAGGGTTGATCGTCGCTCTCGCTCCGCTTCTCATTGAGATTCTCAAGGCCCGGAATGGAGCGCAATGTGGCCAGAAGGCTCTCCACAGCAGGTTCTTCCCCGGCAATGAACAGATTGATCCCCTCGGGACTCAGGAGGATGCTTCCCTTGAGCTCCAGCAAACGGCACTGGATTTTGAGTCGCTCACGCAGTTCCGGAAGACCCTGGAGCTCCGCAAACTTGTAGGCGGCGATGTTGACGATGGGAAGTTGTGATGGGGATACAGAGGCCACAGAAAATTAAAATGGAACTCAGCTGTAACGGATGCGTAGCAACGGCCGGGTCAGCCAACTCAGGAAAGAAAGTGAAGAAACTTTTTAAGGATGCCCAACAACATGCTCCAATGAGCATCGCGTTCGATTTTTATCTTATTTTAGATCGCCAACCCCTCCTGGTTTCCTGAATTCCATATTCAAAACCCTTCGGGCTTGGTTTTTTGCCTTTCTCAGTAAGTGAATAAGTCAGCTAGGGAGTAGACGTTACCGGTGGCGGTGTTGAGTGCACGCAGGAGCTTTCCCTGGACGTTGCGCGTGAGGCGGCGCCCCTTGCAACCCCGCTGCACCATCTTGTGCGTGATCTGCTCCGTGGAGGCGGCCACCAGATCGTGCGGCTTGAGTTCCAGTTCCATCAGGAGACGGGCCAGGGGCTGTTCGCCAAGATCGCGCTCTAGGTCGGCAATCACTTGGGCTCAGACGGTCTTGATCAGGTCGCTGTTCGGGAAGCGCACCTTGGCCAGGTCGGCGTATTTGTCCCCAGCGCTCCGGTATCCCAGCGCACAGCAGACCACAGAGGCGTACCCCTGTTCCTTGAGGCCCAGAATGGAGTCGTATTCTGCAGGGGCGAATCCCTCGATTGCGCAGGTGTCGATGCCGAGCAGGGAGGCGGCGGTCATGAGATTGCCAAGGGCGATGTAGGCCTGCAGTGACGCCCAGTGGGGAATGCGCCCCTCGGAACCCGGACTCAGAAGACTGCCGTACATCATTCCCCGGTAGCCCTCGAGCGATTCGCGGGGAATCCCGCGCACCTCGACGATGCGGTCCAGGAACCGGTCGATCTCGGTCTCGGTCATGGTCGTGCGTGCCGCAAAGATGATGTAGTGCGAGGCATCGACGACCTGGGTCTGATGCCAGGAGTGGGGCTGGAGCCTTGCACGGAGAGCCAGATCAGTCACCACGAGGAAGCGGTAAGGCTGAAGTCCGAAGGATGAGGGGGAGAGGACGAGGGTCTCTTCCAACGCTTCCCAAGTCGCCTCGGGAATTTTCTTCGACGCATCGAAGCTCTTGGTGGCGTAGCGCCAGTTCAAGGCGTCAAGTAGCTGCTTCTCGGGTATGGTGTGGCTCATGGGCTTGATCGGAAAAACCGGGTTGTCTTTGACGGCAGGAAAATTCAGATTGTTAATCGCATTAAGCAAAACCTCCAATCAGAAATTCCATGTCCGAACCCACCATCGCCCAGAAATCCCCCATCCCCGTCGCAGTCGAAGCAGGCAAGACCTACTACTGGTGCTCCTGCGGCAAGAGCGCCACGCAACCCTTCTGCGATGGAGCCCACAAAGGAAGCACCTTCGCCCCGACTCCCTACAAGGCAGAGAAGGATGGGACTATCTACTTCTGCGGTTGTAAGCACAGCGGCAACGGCCCCCTGTGTGACGGCGCCCATAAGTCCCTCTGAAGAAGGGGGTTCCGAGGGGCGCGATGATCACGAGGCTCCGGCCGGCGATCCGTTAAAAAGTGAAATTGAATAATCTCCTGAAACTTCACACCTAGGGAATTTCCTAGCGTCTTCCGGGCGCCGTTCAACGCGTCGTCGCGATGATCAACCAGACGGAAACGGCGAAGAACAATGCCTGGACCCCCACGCTGATCTTGTCGAGAAGCATGACTTTGCGGAGGTCCTCGATCCGGCGGCGCTTGAGCATGGTTCCCTGAAAGACGACCTGCATGAGTGAGATGAGGATCAGGAGGTAGACGACGACATAGATCTTGTCCATGAGGACGAGATAGTTCACCTCGGGCAATTTGGCGGTGTATCCCTGCTGCATGAAGACCGTCGTGAGCAGCGCGGTGCCGCTCATGGCAGCCCGTGAGGAGAGTTCCGAAGGATGCAGGAGGAGCGCGGTCCAATTGGCCAGCAGGATGATGATCAGCGGTAGGAGCATCTTCCAGACGAAGTAGTTCACCGGCCGGGTCACCTCGATCTCGAAGATTACCGAACCGTAGTCGGAACCGTGATCCCCCAGGGTGGCATCCCCCAGATTGGTGGGGTAGTGCCGGATGCCGGCGCTGCCATTCCATTGACTGATGCACCAACCCGGAATGTTCAGGTGGGGGTCAATGCCGGAGTTCCTTCTGTCAAAGCGGTAAATGACCCTTGATGCATCGTTGGTGTTGTCTTCAAGCAAGATGCGGAGGGCGTGCTTCTCCAGCGGAAATCGCTTCAGGCTGAAGAGTTGGAAAAACCGTCCCTCAAGCCTGAGGCACTGGTATTTCCTGCCGTCGGGCAGATCGATCGGCTTGGGGTAGGTCTTGACCTTGGTCAGACCCCACGACTCGACATTGTTGATGAACTCCGCCGTTTCGCTCGGATCGATGGGCCCTGTCCAAGTGAACCAGACATACGTGGTGGCGTAGAAGGTGTTGGAGTCGACATCGAGGTTGTAGATGACCGTCGGCCAGAAACCGACGTCGACCAACTGAGGCCCTCCCGCATGCCCCCCGGCGGCCGCGGTCATCGCGTTTTTCCCGGAGGGAGCGCCTTGGCCCTGCATGATGGAGAACAACCCCAGAATGGCGATCGCAAAGTGTCTCAAGAGGAACAACATGGAGTTGGCGTAACCCCAATGTGCCGTCGGGTGCAAGAGAATCACGAACCGGGGGCGGTTCCGAACGCCATCAGAGCGTAGAAATCACTCCGATCCGTGAAGAGCACCTCCGCGGGTCGGAATCCAGCGCCAACGGCCATCCGGTTGAGCGTTCCGACCTCCTCGGGAAAGTCGGCGGTCGTAACATGATCCACGGCACCGTCGATTTCCTCGATCGTGAGGGCTTTCCACGTCCACTTCGCGTGATCGACCCAGCGTCCCATAAAGACATCGCGAACCTCGCCGGGAGAGAGGATGGGATCGTAGACCAGCAGGGTGCCTCCGGGCGCGATGCGGCGGCGGAGTTCCCCGAAAAAGAAATCCTTCTCACCCCGGGAGAGATGGTGGAGCGAGAGGCCCAGATAGATCACGTCGTAGCTTGCGGGCAGCATCCCGATCTCCGTCACGAAATCCCCGTGCACCAGCGAAACAGGTGCGGCGATCTGCCGGGTATTCCCCCGCGCCAGATCGAGCGCGACAGGAGAGAGATCCATCCCGGTGTAGGAGGCGAGGTTCCTCCCCTTCAGGATCCCGGAGCTGAAAGCGGCATCCCCGCATCCGAGGTCGAGGAAGCTGAAGGGGCGCTCCAACCCGTCCAGCCAACCCGAGAGCGCCTGCCTGACCGAGTCGTGGCAGAGATAATCGTTCTCGACGATCCGTCGATAGAGATTCCATCCGTTGAAGAAATCACGGACCGCCTCCGCATCGCGAAGGCTCGGGGAGATGAGTGATTCCGGATCCATCGGAGGCCGACTATATCCCCTCCCCCTCAGAAATCCACCGCGCTCTGATTCCTTCCGCGCCAACCCGCTGACCTCAGGTTTCCCTGATCCGGGTCGGCCAGGGATCGGGAAAGGAGCCACCTTGTCGCCAGTATTCCACCTCCTCATCGGTGCAGAAGCATTCCTCAAGCTCCCGGCAGAACACCGCGCGATCCCTTGCGTGTCCGATGACCGTGAGTTCGTTGCCACGGTCACCGAAGAGCGGATTGGTTCCGAGCAGGGCCTTTTTGAGATGATCCTTCTCCTCGGGGAGGAGGGGGTGCCCGCCTTGACCCTCGAGGATTGCGACTCTCCATGTGGCTAGCCATTCAAGCCCCATGGCCCCTCCCGCCTGGTTCCAGAGCAGGACATCGTCCGGGCGGCTGGCAAGCCAGATGAAACCCTTGCTCCGGAAGATACCCAGACCAAGTCGGTCGCGGTAGAGGGTGTGAAAACGCTGGGGATGAAGCGGACGCGAATTCCTCACCACAGTCGTGCCGATATCGTAGCGTTGCGCAGTCCCCTGATCCGGCAACCTTTGCTCCATGACGCCTCCCCGGTAAGACGCCGCCTCCAGAACCAGGCGCGCATCGAGCTTTCCGTAGACACAGGCAGTCAGGGTGGCTTCGGGATTGATGGCGTGCAGGGATCTCAGGAGTCCCTCCAGTTCCGCCTCGGGAACGAGATCCGCCTTGGTCAGGGCGATCACGCTGGCTGATTGCAGCTGTGATGCCAGAAGATCGGCGGCACACGGGGCATCCTCCGTGGAGGAAGTCATCCGCTCCACGAGGTCGAGACCCCCTCCGTGATCGTGCAGAAGGGCACGGGCATCGACCATCGCGATCACTGCGCGCAGTGTTGTTCCGGCAACGGAGCGGATCGCATCGATCACTGCGGCGGGATGCGAGGCCCCCGAGGCCTCCACGAGGAGATGACGGATCCCCCGTTGCTTCATCCGGGCGACCTCCCCGGCAAAGGATCCGAGTTTATCGCCCGAGATCGACCCGTTGTTGAGAACGGCCAGCGTCCCCTCCTTCGCGGAGACACGCTCCTCCATACCGATGAGTTCGCCGTCGACCTCGAGTTCACTGAGGTCATTGACGATGACGCCGAACGACCTCCCGTCGCCGTGCTCCCGAAGCAGTCGCTTGAGCGTGGTGGTCTTTCCGGAACCCAGAAAGCCGGTGAAAAAAGTGACATCCATCCGCGTGATGCGTTGGGGAAAAAAACCCCGTCCGTTTCCGGACGGGGCCTTCCAACCATGAAAATCAGACGGGATCCCCCTGCCCCTCGCCCTGGGCCTCGGGAGCCGTCCAGCCAGGGAAGGGATCCTCGAGCAGGAGTTTCCAGCCGTTGGGCCCGGCCTCCATCTCCTCGTCGGTGAGCAGGCACTGTTCCAACTCTTCGAGCATCTTCTCCCTGGGGAGATCCTGACCGATGAAGACCAGTTCCTGCCGTCGGTCCCCGTAGGGTTCGCGCCATTCCCTTGTGCTCTCCATCCGAGACTCTTCTTCCTCAGGAAGGCCGCCCTCGGGCGCCGCCGCCCACCATTGCGCCACGGGGCGGTACTCCGCCGAGCCTCCGGCCTGCGACCAGAGCCCCACGATGTCGTGGCGCGTCGCCAGCCAGAAATACCCCTTCGATCGGAGAAGCCCTCCCCATTCGGTATGGATGAAGTCCCAGTATCGCTTCGGGTGGAACGGTCTCCTTGCCCGGAAGACAAAGCTGCCGATCCCGTATTCCTCGGTCTCCGGCGTGTGCTCATTGGCGAGTTCCCTGACCCATCCGGCAGACTGCTGGGCCTTCTCCATGTCGAAGAGCCCTGTGTCGAGGAGTTGATCCAGTGGCGCGCGCCCCCTTTCCGCATCGATGATCGTGGCCTCGGGATTGAGTGTCCGCAGGATCGCCCGAAGTTCGGCGAGTTCCTCCGCGCCGACAAGATCGGTCTTGTTGATCACGATGACATCGGCGAACTCCACCTGGTCGGCAAAGAGGTCGGAAATCGAGCGCTCATCCTCCTCCCCGAGCGCGATCTCCCGGTCCAGAAGAGTTTCCGAACCCTCGTAATGCCTCAGGAAGTTGGCGGCATCCACAACTGTCACCATCGTGTCGAGACGCGTCAGTTCCTGCAGGCTTCTCCCCCCCTCGTCGGTGAAGGTGAAGGTCTGCGCCACCGGGAGCGGCTCGGAGATGCCCGTTGACTCGATCAGGAGATAGTCGAACCGCCCCTCGTCGGCGAGACGCGCCACCTCCTTGAGCAAATCATCGCGCAGCGTGCAGCAGATGCAGCCGTTGGACATCTCCACAAGCTTCTCCTCGGTCCGGCTGAGTTGGGCCCCACCGTCACGGACCAGTTCCGCGTCGATGTTCACCTCGCTCATGTCGTTGACAATCACGGCGACTCGCCTCCCCTCGCGGTTGTTGAGGATGTTGTTGAGCAGGGTGGTCTTGCCGGCTCCCAGGAATCCCGAGAGGACGGTGACGGGGAGACGCCGGTTGGTGGTGTTTGTTTTCATGAGAAAGGTTGGGGTCGTCGTGAATGAAAGGGGAGCCCGGCCGGCCTTCGGCTCCTGAGGATATTCCGGGGCCGCTCCGCGGTGCACGGTGCGGCGATGAACCCCCGCAGCCACTGAAGCCCTTCCCCCGGTGGAAACCACGGCCGGTGCGGGCGCAGCTTCAGGTATCCGCGCCAGCACGACTGGCGCCAGTCGCTCCCGAAGGTCTCCGCCGCCCACTCCTCGTAGTCTGCCCACCAGCGCAGGAACGGTCCCATCGTCGAGAGGATCTCCCCGGCGGCGCCGCTCCTCACTCGCCGCATGTCATAGTGCCCCGGATTCGTTTCCCCGGAAGTCATGAATATCCTGTGTTCCCTGCGGATGTAGAGCGCACCCTCGGCTTCGGGATCGTGCGGTCTCCATCCTGCGCAGAAGCCGTGCAACTCGATCCGTCCCCCTTCCCTCCCGATATGATAGCGGCTTGTCCCCTCGCTCCCCGAATCCTGTCGCGCGATCCGCTCAAGCCCCGCTCTCCTGAGTCCGTTCCCCCCGGGGTGGGTCACATCACACCCCCAGAAGAACATCTGCTGGGCCAGACCGTCGGTGAGATCGCGCAGAAGGCCCCAGAGCCGGGAAGTGGGGGCATCCGAATTGGCAATCATCGTGCTCATCCCTGTCCGAACGATTAGGAAAACGATATCTCCCAAGCAAACTGCAATGCCCTCTTGGGAGATATCGTCCGTTGAAATATCAGGCGCGACGTCGGAGAGATCTGTAGCGGGCCATCAGGAGAATTCCGGCTCCTGCGCCAAGCAGGGCATAGGTCGATGGCTCAGGAACGACATTGAAAGTGTAGGTCTCGACGGCGCTTTGCTCCCCCCCGTAACTCGCCTGCATATCGAAGGTGTAGATGCCGGGGGCGGAGAATCCCCAGTTGTAGTGAACGTGGTCGTTCGAGATGCTGAAGCTGTTTGTTCCCACTGAGTCTCCGGTGGAGGAGAGACGGATGGAGCTGCCGGATGTGAAGAGCGCGAAGTTGCCGGGGTTATTCGGACCCGCTCCAAGCATGGTGAAGGTAGCAGCACCATTGAAGCCGGTCTTGGCTACGCCCCCCTCAATCACTCCAAGTGGAAGCGCTACCTCAACATCAGCAGGCAGAATCCATGCATTGCTTCCAAGGAGACTGACAATGGAAGGACTAAACGCAGCCGTATTGGTGTAGGCGGCATTTCCAACCTCCAGGATGACATCGCCCGGCTCGTAGTGACCGAAATCCGTATGCACCCCAAGGTGAACGCTGTTGCTTCCCCCGATGCTTTCATATTCGGCTTCGAAAATGTCGACATGGCCGCTGGAGATTGTTGTGATCGGGCCAGCCTTGAGAGATTGGGTTGATCCTAGTGATGCGGCAAGAAGGCCGATCGTGAGGAGGTGTTTCAGGTTGTTTTTCATGGTTGCGGGATGGTGTATGTGTTGTGTTTTGGTTTCTGCGTTGTGTTTTGGTATCTGCGTTGAAGATGGATGCCTGAGGTCTCAGTTGGTCACTGGTGCTCGAGCGATATTGATGCCCCTGTCTGCGAGAGTCTTGATCTGGGCCGCCGGGATAATCTCCGCATGAAAATCAGCGAAAAGATAAGGGGACGATCCCCGGGACCTGTTGCCCTTGTCGCCGGAGTAGGCATCGGGCTTGATTTCTCTCAGCATCCTGTCCCAGGAACCCATGACAGCACCGTGAATATGATCCTCCTGTCCGCGAGGATTCTTGCTGTCGGATGCGAGAAAGAGAAGGATTCGGCTCGATGGCGCGTTGATCCGTTGCATGATGGACATCCTTGTATCGACCTCGTCGTTGATCACATAACTCGTGTTCTGAAACTGGCGGCGGGTCGCCTGAAAGGGATCGGATGGTGAAATTCTCAACTCGTCATATCTTTCCCCCAAGTAAGCCTTGAGGGCATTGATCCAACTGCGCTGCATCTCCTCCTCGGTTTCGAGAAAACAGGAAGAGGGAGGGAGTTTCCCATCATTCTCCCCTGCATAAAGAGCCAACCCCTGGCCGATCTGCCGCATGTTGGAGAGATCCTTACTACTGTTGGCACGGGAACGCGCACCCAGTGCTGCCGGAACCGCGACAGCTGTCAGGACACCAATGATCCCCACCACCACGAGCAGTTCCACCAGCGTGAAGCCGGCCGATCTGGAGCTCGCTTGCAAATTCATAGAATGCATTTAGCAGCACACGCAACAATGCGTCAATGCGAATCTTCGCATTTGGATTATTTTTCATGCTCGTGCAATAATCCCTGTGCGTGCATAGATTCGGGTGTGAGGCACACACATCCCCAGAAGGAGAATCCACTCAAGAGGGCCGGATTGAAGTCGACCCCCGGGCGCAGGGCCGTGCTTTCCGTTCTTGGGAAAGTGAAATCCGCCGCTTCAGCGGAAGAGATTCATTCCCTGGTAGGTGGTGAAATCTGCGACCGGGCGACCATTTACCGGATCCTTGACTCCCTTGATGAGGCGGGACTCCTCCAGTGCATGATTGTCAAAGGCAAGAAGCTCTACCTTCCCGAGGAACCGGCGCACCACCACCACCATGTGATCTGCAGAAGATGTAATGCGGCCGTCTGCTTGGAAGAGTGCGTGGTAGCTCCTCTGGAAAAGATGGCTCTCGATCTCGGTTTCCAAGATATCCGTCACTCAATCCAGTTAACCGGTCTCTGCGGCAGTTGCCATGGAGCGTCAAAGAGACACGCTGCCACGAAGCCTCAAAAAAGTAAGTGAGGGCTCCTTGCCCTTCCCCCGCTGACGCGAAGTCCTGGAGATCTTAGCACTCGAGGGACCCATCTACCTCCCCCCCCAACAGGCTCCCTGTTTACCTATTTCCAATCCTCCAATCCGGCCCCCTTGCTCAGAAATCCACCACGGCACGGAAGCCAACCACCAAGGCATTGCCGTTCTGGCGGCTTCCGCCGGGATGCAGGACATACTGGATGTCGGGTTGGAGGGCGATCGCGGGGGCAAGGCGGATCGAGTGGGTGAACTCGATGACGGCCTCGAACGACGGGCCAGGGATCCCCTGCGCATTGCCGAGCGTCATGTAGCCGCTGCTCACCTGCTCGTAACAGAAAGCGACTCCCGTCCTGTCCTGCCTGCGCCCGGGAATCAACCCGGTGTAGACGAGCCCCCCGTCGGTGTAGAACGAGAGCGGATTGTAGGACTGGGGGCAGTAGCCGAGCCTCAACCAGGAATTGAGACCGCGCACGGGAGCATCCCCGGGGGTGCTTTTGCCGTCGGAGCCCTTTCCATCGGCGACCGCCTTGCCGCTAACCGGATTTTTACCGGAAGGTTCATCCTGACCCGGCGCACGGTAAAGCATCTGGTCAATGATCCCGTAGAAGCCCGAGCAGTATTGCACGGATGTCGGTGGGCCGAAGGACCACTGCTCCGGAAGGGAAGGAGGCGGACCCGACTGAATGAAAAAGCCTGCCTTTGCCACACCGGGCAGCTTGCGATCCTTGTGGAGGGATTCCCAGCGTGCCTCGGCCTCATTCATGTTCAGGAGCCCGCCGGAGGGGCCGAAATTCCAGTTGAAGTTGTGAAGGTTCTCGTTCTGCTGAAAGGGATTGGCCTGGGAAAAGGAACTACGCAGGGTGAGCCAGGAGACCGGTCTCACGGCAAGCCTGATGCCCGGCGTCGCCATGGGGTACTGGGGTCCTCCATTGACTAGGTTCTGAGACATCAGTGCCGGCATCCCGTCGGTCCCGTTGAGGAAGAGAAGTTCCGTGTCGGTGAAGCCAAACTCGGCATCAAGACCCAGCAATCCTCCCCTCAGGGAAATGGCATCCTCCAGAACATTTTGCTCATACCACAGCTCATAACAACGGAAAGCCGGTGATCCCGCGATGCCGCTAACCGAATTCACGTCACCGACGTAGTTGGAGGGATTGCCTCCGTAGAGCCAGAACCAGGTGTTCTTGAATCGCCCCCCAGGAAGTCCGATCGTCTTTCCCAGATCAATCTCCGTTCCGAACTGAAGCAACCCGGCGCAGGCATTCCCGGCTGAGACGCCGCCGACCGTGTTCCAGAGCATGTCGGTCACCGACTGTGCAAAGACCGAGACCCCTTGATTCTCCCCTTTGGGCCTGTAGCCGTAGAGATCGCCCGCTATCTTCTCCCGCAGCAGGGGATTGAACGCCGGATCCAGGATCGGCGGCTGTTCCCCGCGAAGGAGAGGAGCGGCCAAACCGATCAGGATTGTGAAAAAGATCCTAACGATCCTCATGGGAAGCACTTCGTTTAGCGGCTTCCCTTACGGATGACCAGCCTGCGCCCGGATCGGAACTCCGAAGTTGATAAGGTTAGAATGTTGAAGCGTTACAACCAAGGCTCTGCACGCCTCAAGTCGCCCCGGCGCGAATGCCATGATCATGGCCATGATGAGTGTGAGCGCCGAGAACTGGATCATCGGGTAACGCGGAGTTTCAACGTTGTCAGCGGTATTGAGTGAGGATGAAGATTGCGTGGGATGATTGTTAGTGATTGCCTTTTATCAATATGATCCACGCGCTGCCAATAATCTATTCTCATTAGTATCATGAAAATCCTCCGCCCCCTCCCCCTGATTCTCGCTGCAGTCTTTCTCGGATCCTCATCGGGCCGCGCCGACCTCACCGTGGCCTCCCTCTCGACCATCACGACCGATCTCGCAAAGAACATCGGGGGGACCCATGTGAAGATCGAGGCGATCATCAAGCCGGGCATCGATCCCCATGAGTTTGAGCCGACCCCCTCGGATGTGAAGAGAGTAGCCAAGGCCGATCTGGTCCTCTTCACGGGGAAGGGAATGGAGGGATTCCTGACCAAGCTCGAGGAGGCCGCCGGAGTCACTGGTAAGTTCGTGAACGTGGGCGAGGCAGTTCCCTCGCTCACCATGACCGAGGAGGGGCGCAAGGTGGAGGATCCCCACTGGTGGCACAGCGTCGAGAACATGAAGCGGGCCACCCGCCTTGTCACCGATCGGTTTGAACAGGCAGATCCCGCGAACCGGGGCTATTACGAGGACCGGGAGAAGGAGTACCTTGCCGCATTGAACGAGCTCCAACGCTGGAGCCGGGTCAAGGTTGCGGAACTCCCCTCCTCCCGCAGGAAACTCGTCACCTCCCACGACGCGCTTCAATACTTCGCACGCGATTACGGGTTCACGATCCTGCCGGTGAAGGGGATCTCCACCGCCGAGGAGCCCTCCTCGCAACATGTCAAAGAGATCATCGGCGTCATCAGGAGCCAGGGGGTGAAGGCCGTCTTCTTCGAGAGCATCGAGAACAGCCGCGCCGTGAATCAGATCGCCGCGGAGACCGGAGCGCGCTCCGGCGGCGTCCTCTACTCCGACGGACTGGGTGACACCGAGGCCTCCACCTACGACTCGATGATGAGGCACAATGTCAGCACCATCGTCGACGGCTTGAAGTAAGGCGCACACCCGGACATAGTCACGACTTGGCCATCGAACGACGCACAACCCGCCAGAAGGAAGCCATCAAGGCCGTCCTGGAAGAACAGGCCGGACCCCTCCTGCCGGATGACATCCATCGACTTGCTGTCAAATCAGTTCCCTCCCTCGGGATCGCCACCGTCTACCGCTCGCTGAAGAATCTTCAGGAGGAGGGGCAGGTCTGCTGCGTCGAGATCCCGGGGCAGCCGCCGCGCTACGAACGCACCGACAAGGGACATCACCATCACTTTCATTGCCGCAACTGCGGACAGGTCTTCGACCTCCAGAAATGCGTGGCAGGGGGACTCAAGGGACTGGCACCCGCGGGCTTCCGGGTAACCGACCACGAAATCATCCTCTACGGCTTCTGCAAATCCTGCGCGTCATAGGAGAAGAGGTCGTGAAGTGCCTGCTTCGCCCGGTAATCCTAATCCTTGCCCTGGCGATCGCGGGGCACTCCCAGACCACTTCTCCCGGAACCCTCCCCGTCCTTCAGGCGAAGGTCACCCACCCCGTGCTTCAGGACTTCATGGGAGGATGCTCCCTGCGATGCGCCTTTTTCTGGGAAACCCTTGGCGGCACACCTGCGAAA
Organism: Chthoniobacterales bacterium; assembly: GCA_044236545.1. GTDB lineage: Bacteria > Verrucomicrobiota > Verrucomicrobiia > Chthoniobacterales > UBA6821 > UBA6821. The sequence goes on along the minus strand of JBIIGI010000037.1, from coordinate 274 downwards.
CCGGCGCCGGAACTCTGCGATGACGACGCCATGACCGGATGGATGACGCCTCAGGACTGGCGGAACTCCACGATCACGTTTTGCCTGCCCAAGAACCTTCCTCCCGAATGCCGGGATACCCCATTCTACGGCCTCTCGTTCGCAAATGGCATGATCGGGACACTGAAGGATTTTCACACCCATGCGCGAGTCAAGACGATGACCCTCTCCGTGAATGGCAAGCCGGTCGCACTCCTCAGACTTGCTGACACCTGGAAGTGGCAGGATTTCCATT
>JBIIGI010000005.1:0-62724 GCA_044236545.1 Chthoniobacterales bacterium | reverse complement strand
TCCGTGTCTTCGCCGACAATCTCCGCGAACTCCTTCTCGCCTCCCCTCTCGGCCAGAAGATCACCCTCGGCATCGATCCGGGCTTCCGCACCGGCTGCAAGGTCGTCCTGCTCGACCGTCAGGGAAAGCTCCTCGCCAACGAGGTCATCTATCCGGGCAGAAGCCGCGGCGAGGAACTCGAGGCAGCCGAGGCCATCCTCAACATGGTCCGCCTGCACAAGGTCGAGGCGATCGCCATCGGCAACGGCACCGCCTCGCGCGAGACCGAGGCCTTCGTCAAGAAGCTCAAGCTCCCCTCCTCCATCCAGATCGTCGTCGTCAGCGAGAGCGGCGCCTCGATCTACTCGGCAAGCGAGATTGCCCGCGAGGAGTTCCCCAACCTCGACCTCACCGTCCGCGGAGCCGTCTCCATTGGCCGCCGCCTCATGGATCCGCTCGCCGAGCTGGTGAAGCTCGATCCGAAATCAATCGGCGTCGGCCAGTACCAGCATGATGTCGATCAGGCCGCGCTGAAGCGTTCCCTGGACGATGTCGTGATCTCCTGCGTGAACAAGGTCGGAGTGGAGCTTAACACCGCCTCCAGACACCTCCTTGCCTACGTCTCGGGGCTCAACTCCCGCACCGCCGCCAGCATCGTCACCCACCGCGACACCAGCGGCCCCTTCAAGTCACGCCAGGAACTCCTCAAGGTCAGCGGCCTCGGACCCAAGGCCTACGAGCAGGCCGCGGGCTTCCTGCGCATCCGCGACGGCGCCCACCCGCTCGATGCCAGTGCCGTCCATCCCGAGCGCTACGAACTCGTCGACCGCATGGCTGCGGATCTCGGCTGCACGGTGCAGGATCTCCTGCGTGATCCCGCCAAGCGTGCCGCCATCAATCCCGAACGCTATGTCACCCCGGAGGTGGGCCTTCCCACCCTCAAGGACATCATCGCCGAGCTGTCCAAGCCCGGCCGCGACCCGCGAGAGCAGTTCGAGGCCTTCAGCTTCGCCGACGGGGTGGAGAAGATGGAGGACCTCCAGCCGGGCATGAAGCTCCCCGGCATCGTGACGAATGTCACGGCCTTCGGCGCCTTCGTCGACATCGGCGTCCATCAGGACGGACTGGTCCACATCAGTCAGATCAGCGATGACTTCGTGAAGAACCCCGCGGAGTTCCTCAAGGTCGGCCAGAAAGTCCAGACCACCGTCATGGAGGTCGACCTGCCGCGCAAGCGCATCGCCCTCTCACTCAAGACCAAGGTGGATCTCTCGCCGCGCCAACCGAAGGGAGCCCCCGGCACCGATCGAGGAGGAAGGAAGGAGGACTTAAGCCGCTACATGCGCAACGACTCGGGAAAGCCAGGAACGGGCGGCGGCGACTGGTTCTCCATGGCCCAGCAGAAGAAGTTCTGAGGCCGATCCATCACCACGCATCCCCTCCACACCGAAGCCAATCCATTATGAACGCCGTCTTCAGCTCCCCATGCCGTTACACCCAAGGCCCCGACGCCACCCAATCGCTCGGTGCCGAGATGGCGGTCTTGGGATTGAAGGGTCCCGTGTTGATCGTGGCCGGGCGCTCTGCCCGCGCCCAACTCGGCCCGGTTTGGGAAAAGACCCTCGGCGCGGCAGGCATTGAAATCCGGATCCATCCCTTCGGCGGCGAGTGTACCTTTGCCGAAATTGGAAGGATTGCCGCCGTGGCTCGGAGTGATGGAGCGAGAACCATTCTCGGAGCCGGAGGAGGCAAGGCGCTCGACGCGGCACGGGCGGCGGCGGCCGAACTCGGACTCCCCGTGGTCAACTGCCCCACCATCGCGTCCACGGACGCCCCTTGCAGCGCCCTCTCGGTGATCTACAACGAGGCGGGGGAATTTCAGGAATTCAGGATTTACGGCAGGAACCCCGACCTCGTCCTGGTCGACACACGCATCGTTGCGAACGCCCCGGTGCGGCAACTCATCTCGGGCATGGGGGATGCTCTCTCAACATGGTTCGAGGCGAGGGCCTGCGCCAAATCGGGGGCCCGGAACATGCGCGGCGGATTGCCAACTCGGAGCGCCCTGGCACTGGCGGAACTCTGCCACAAGACATTGCTTGCGGATGGCGTGGAAGCCATGCATTCCGCCGAACGCAAGGCCATCACCCCGGCCCTTGATCGCATCATCGAGGCAAACACCCTGCTCTCGGGACTGGGTTTCGAGTCCGCTGGACTCGCAGCCGCACATTCCGTTCACAACGGTCTCACCGCCGCACCCGGAACCCATTCCTTTCTGCACGGCGAGAAGGTTGCCTTCGGCGTGATTGTTCAGTTGGTAATGGAAGGAACCGCTCAGGCCGAACTGAACGAGGTGCTCTCGTTCTCCGCTTCGGTCGGACTCCCCATGACCCTTGCGGATATCGGATGCCAAAGCCTCTCTGCGGAAATGCTTCAGACCGTGGCCGCACGGGCAACCGCAACCGGAGAAACCATTCATAACGAACCTTTCAAAGTGACTGCCGCCATGGTGGTCGATGCCATCGTGGCGGCGGATGCCGCCGGGCAGGCCTTCAAGGAGAAGGCAACACACCGGGGATGAATCGACTTACTTGGAAAATGCCCGCATCAAACACCCCCCACTTCCCCGCGACCAATTCCACGGCCAGGATCCTTACGGCCAGCCTAGCGGGAACCGCCATTGAGTTCTTTGATTTCTACATCTATGCCACGGCGGCGGTGCTCGTCTTTCCGAAGCTCTTCTTTCCCTCCTCGGATGCCACGGCGGCGACGCTCCAATCACTCGCCACTTTCGCCTTGGCATTCTTCGCCCGTCCGGTCGGATCGGCCGTGTTTGGACACTTCGGCGACCGCATCGGCCGGAAGGCAACCCTGGTGGCGGCTCTGCTCACCATGGGACTCTCGACGGTCGCGATCGGACTGCTCCCCACTTACGCATCGATCGGACTGGCGGCTCCCGTACTGCTAGCGCTCTGCCGCTTCGGCCAGGGATTCGGCCTCGGAGGGGAATGGGGCGGGGCCATCCTGCTCGCCACGGAAAACGCGCCGCCTGGGAAGCGCGACTGGTACGGGATGTTCCCCCAGCTCGGTGCTCCGTTGGGATTCCTCTGCTCCGGAGGCATCTTCCTCCTTCTAACCGCCTTCCTCGATAACGAGCACTTCCTGAGCTGGGGATGGCGGATCCCGTTCCTCGCAAGCAGCATGCTGGTCATTGTTGGCCTCTATGTGCGTCTGCATATCACCGAGACTCCAGCGTTCCTTGAGGTGAACGCCCGACGGGGGCATGTCGCCGTGCCGATGATCACGGTCTTCCGCAGTCACCTTGCCCTCCTCCTTCTGGCAACACTCGGGGCCGTGGCCACCTTCGTCATCTTCTATCTGCTGACGGTCTTCTGCCTCTCGTGGGGGACCAGCACTCTGGGCTACAGCCGGGAAAATTTCCTCGTGATCCAGTTGGTCGGCGTCCTCTTCTTCGGGCTCTCGATCCCCTGCTCCGCATGGATGGCCAAGCGCATCGGACGAAGAGTGATGCTCATCGTATCTTCCGCAGCGATCCTTGTTTTCGGGCTCTCCTTCGGCCACCTCTTCTCGGCGGGATTCCCGGGCGTCATGGCCACCCTGATCATCGGGTTCATCCTGATGGGATTGACCTATGCGCCGCTGGGCACCTTCCTATCGGAGCTCTTCCCCGTGGAGATCCGCTACACAGGATCCTCCCTGGCATTCAATCTGGCAGGCATCCTCGGTGCCTCGCTCGCGCCCTACGCTGCGACCTCGCTTGCCATCAGTCACGGACTCTGGTCGGTCGGTCTTTACCTCGCAATCATGGCGGCGGTCAGCCTGATCAGTCTGACCGCAGTCCGGCTAACATCGGAAGCAACTGATTAAATCGCAACGGGGATCGTTTCCAAAGACCGAAAAACCGAATTAACAAGGGATTGGCCGGTTATTAATGAGTTTCTCGTTGTATGTCCTGGTCCCTTCTGTTTTTTAACACTCGCATGATTGAGACCATCAAAAAGCTCTCGCTGGGAGTGATTCTCATCGCGGTTGCGGGGGGGATTTTATTAAATGCCGACAGGGGCTCGCGCCGGCACGGTGCAAAAAAAGAGCCCGGTAAAAGCCTGCGGATTGCCTTGGTCCAGCATGCATCAATTCCCGCCCTTGATGAGGGCGCGGAGGGGGTGTTCAAGGCACTTGCTGACCGCGGTTACTCCGATGGGGGTAAAATTTCCGTCAAGCACTACAATTCCGAGGCTGACATCGGAACAGCCAACTCCATCGCGAGGGAGGTCACTGGCGGGGGAAACGACCTCATCATCAGCATCAGCACGGTCTCCCTTCAGACGGTGGCCAATGCCAATCGAAACGGCAGCCGGACTCAGCATGTCTTTGGCATTGTGACCGATCCCTATGCCGCCGGTGTGGGGATCGACCCCACCAACCACGCCCTCCATCCTCCCTACATGACGGGCTACGGATCGATGCAGCCCGTCGAAAGCATCTTTAAAATGGCCCGCGCCATGCGTCCCGAACTCAAGACCGTGGGCCTTGTCTGGAATGCGGCCGAAGCCAACTCCCTGGCCCAGACCAAAGCCGCGCGGAAGGTCTGCTCCGATCTTGGCATCACCCTCTTGGAGGCCAATGCCGAGAACAGCAGCGCCGCCCTGGAGGCGCTCAACTCGCTGATCTCGCGGGGCGTCGAGGCTGTCTGGTTAAGTGGTGACATCACTGTCAGCCTTGCCGCCGAGCCCATCATCAACACCTGCAAAAAAGCCGGCATCCCAACATTCTCCTCCATCCCCCCGAAAGTCTCGAAGGGCGCCCTCTTTGATCTTGGCGCCAATTATCCCGAGATCGGAATGGCGGTGGGAAATCTTGCGGCTGACATCCTGGATGGCAAGAACCCGGGGGACGTTCCCGTTGAAAATCTCATCCCGAAGGTCTTTTACTTCAATGATACCGTCCTTTCTTCCCTGAAACAAAAGTGGGTTATTCCGGATGACCTGCGCAAGCAGGCGAATGGCTGGATCACCGCCACGGAGACGAACCTTCCCTCGCACCCTCCTGCCGCTTCCCCACTTCTGAAGCCAGTGCCCGGCCATCAATACAAGATAGGCCTCGCCTATTTCGCTCCCGAGGCCGCATGCGAGTCATGCATCAAGGGCATCATCGACGGGTTGCGTGACCTAGGCTTCGAGGAGGGGAACAACCTCGAGGTGCGCCGCTCCAATGCCCAGTCGGAAATCGCGAACATCCCGCTCCTCCTCCAGAACTTCGAATCCTCCGACGTCGACCTGATTCTTCCGATGTCGACCCCCGTCATCAGCGCCGCCTGCGGCATGGTCAGGAAGAAGCCCGTCGTCTTCACCTACTGCAGCGATCCCGTGGCGGCGGGAGCAGGAAAATCCTTCACCGACCATCTTCCCAACGTGACGGGAATCGGATCCTTCCCCCCTGTCGCGGAAATGGTGGAGTTCATCCGCAAGGTGATGCCCCGGGCAACGACGATCGGAACCATCTACAACGCCTCGGAGGCCAACTCGGTGAAAGTCATCGAGGTGGCCCGGGGGCTCTTTGCAAAGGCCGGGATCAAGCTGGACGAGATCACCGTCTCCTCCTCGGCGGATGTGCTGCAGGCGGCACAGGCGCTGGCCGGACGCCACGTCGACGCCCTCTACATCGAGGGTGACAATACCGTCCTTCAGGGGTTCGAGGCCGTGGTGAAGGCCGCCCGTGACGCTCATATCCCGATCTTCGTGGACGATCCGGAAGTTGCCAAACGCGGCGCCGTGGCCTGCGTGGGCCTTGGATATTACAAGCCGGGGTATGCGGCGGCCAAGCCCCTTGCCCGCGTCCTGCTAGGGGAAAGCCCCGCAAAGATCCCCATGGAAAACGTCGCGGAGAAGGTGCTCTGGCTCAACCTTCCCGAGGCCGAGAAGATCGGAATCACCTTTCCCAAGGAGATCCTCGATGAGGCCGCGGCAGGGTCCCAGCACCCTCAGGAAAACACCATTGCTCCGGCAAAAGAATAACGTCCAACTTCTCAAACAAGACGACGATGGAGATCTCTCAACACCCCAACGATCAGCATCTGGAACTGCGCCTCAACGGACGCTTCGATGCCAACTGGTCGGATCATGTCGGCAGCGTCATCCACACGGCCGTCCGTTCCGGTCAGCACCACATCATCCTGAATTTTTCGGGGGTCAATTACATCAGCTCCGCCGGCATCCGGGTCCTGATGTCCCACTATAAACAACTCAACTCGGTCAAGGGGTCGTTCCGCATCACGGAACCGATCGAGAGCATCCTCAAGGTGTTCAAGCTGGCTGGACTTTCCCAATTGATCGTCTCGGTGGAGCAGGATCACGCACCCGAACCCATCAAGGCTCCATCCCTCACTTGGGAAAGAGGGGGTGTCGTTTTTGAAACCCACGGCGAGGCCCCCAACCCTTTCCTGGAATCCGCGCTGCATGGAAGTCCCGGGAAACTCTCCTCCGGCGAACTTTCGCCCGAAGATGTCACCAAAGTGCGTTGCGACACTGATTTTCTGGGCATCGGAGTGGGATCCTTTGGCGGATCACAGTCGCTGGGGACTGGCCGTTTCGGGGAGTTCCTCGCAGTGGCCGGATCAGCCGTCGCCCTCCCGACGGACGGAAGCAGCGTTCCCGATTACCAGACCACGGAGGGGGAGTTTTTACCCGAAGCGGAACTTCTCTACGGGATCACGGCACGTGGAAAGTTCCCCTCTCTCATGCGATTCGAGGCTGCGGGCAGCACCGAGGGGGTGATTGGCCTGAGTCAAATGGTGGAGGCCGCCATGGAGAACTCCAAATCTGATTCCGTCGCCATCGTGATCGTTGCGGAGAGCGCCGGGGTGGTGGGGGCTTCCTTGCGCAGATCACCGGACATCGGCAAAGGAAACTCCCCGTTTTCCTTTCCGCAGGTACGGGACTGGCTCTCGTTCACGACGGAATGCGATGAGGAGCGTGCCATTGCGCTGATTGTCGGCTTTGCCGAACGGGTTCCCTCTCCGGAAAGCGGCCCGTTTCTCCGCCCGATCGGGCCGGGGACCTCCGCAAGGGGACACTTTCATGCGGTGACGTTCCCCTACCGTCCCCTGCCCAAGGGAAAGATCGACCTTGGTGAGACGGCTGCTTCGCTGATCTCTTCGGGATCGCTGCGGACAGTGATGCACCTGATGGCTGACGAACGCGAGTTTGAGGGAGTCGGGGAAACAGACCTGATGCGTGGCGCATGCTGGGTGGGCCCGACCCTGAAAAAATAACCGCGAACTCCCGGCGATACACTTTTTATGAATCTCCTCATCGGCGCCACCACCATCGGACTCATCCTGGCCCTGCTGGCTTTCGGGGTCTATCTCAGCTTCCGGATTTTCAGTTTCCCCGACATCACCGCGGACGGTTCGATCACTCTGGGGGCCGCCGTGACGGCGGCGCTGCTCGTCCATCATTACGCCCCCTGGGAGGCCACTCTGGCGGGGTTTATTGCCGGCATGCTCGCCGGATCGATCACGGGAATCCTTCACACCAAGTTCAGGATCAACGAACTTCTCAGCGGCATCCTGGTCATGACGGCACTCTATTCCGTCAATCTGCACGTGATGGGAAAAAGCAATGTCCCTTTGATGAACGAACCGACGCTGACGAGTCAGGCAGAGACGCTTTTTGCAACCTTCTTCCGTGGGAAAGAGGATCTGGATTTCTTCGGATGGTCCGTGAGCGTTCGCGACGCCTCGACGCTCCTAGGCATCACGGCGATCGTCTCCTTGGTGGGAACGGCCCTCTTTCTCTTCTTCCGCACCAACCTGGGCACCGCCATGCGCGCAACCGGGGACAATGCCCAGATGATTCGTGCCCTCGGGGTGAGCGTCGACTTCATCCTGATCCTGGGTCTGGCCATCTCCAACGGGCTCATTGCCTTGGCTGGATCCCTGCTGGCTCAGTATCAGGGCTTCGCCGATGTTCAGATGGGTATCGGGATGGTCGTCTGGGGACTGGCAAGCGTCATCATCGGCGAGGCGCTGGTCGGGGCTGGGAGTATCGGGTTTGTCATCATCGGAGCGGTGATGGGCTCCGTTCTCTTCCGCCTCCTGGTGGCGATCGCGTTGCGTTGGGGGCTCAATCCCAACGACCTCAAGCTGATCACGGCCCTCTTTGTCTTCATCGCGCTGATCGCCCCCTCGATGCTCCGCAAACTCAGGTCGGTTTCGGCGGCAAAATCTTCACGTCATGCTTGAAATCTCGCACATCCGAAAGACCTTTCATCCAGGAACCCCCAACGAGGTGCGCGCCCTGCGCGATGTCAGCCTCAGTCTGGAAAATGGAACATTCCTGATCATCATCGGCACCAACGGATCGGGCAAATCAACCCTGCTCAACGCTGTGGCCGGCACGTTTTTGGTGGATGAGGGCACCCTTGCCCTCGGCGGTCACGACATCACGCGGTGGACTGAACACAAGCGCGCCCGACTGATCGGGAGGGTGTTCCAGAATCCCTTCAGCGGAACGGCTCCCACGATGACGATCGCCGAAAATCTCGCCCTGGCGACGCGAAGGGGCCAACGGCGCGGTCTGGGATGGGCATTAAACCGCAGCATGATGGGTGAACTCCGTGACCGGGTCCGCACACTCAACATGGGCCTGGAGCAGCGCTTGGAAAATCCCATAGGCAGCCTCTCGGGAGGTCAGCGCCAGGCACTCACTCTGCTCATGGCTTCATGGCTCAAACCGGAACTCCTTCTGCTGGATGAACACACGGCGGCACTCGATCCCAAGAGCGCCGATCAGGTGATCAGGCTGACACACGACATCATCGAGCGCGATAAGCTGACCACGCTCATGGTCACCCACTCCATGCAGCAGGCCGTCAACCTTGGGAACCGCATCGTCATGATGCACCGCGGCGAAGTCCTGCACGACCTGAGCGGCGCGGAACGTGCACGTGTCCGGCCGGAGGATCTCCTTCAACGATTCGATGAGGTGCGGTGCAGGGAACGGATCGATCCGGCAGTGGCCGAGATGCTTCGCAAGAACTACATCTGAGGGTCTTTTTCGGCGCCTAGCACGAACAATGCCGCTTCTTCATCAGTTAGCTTGGGGATTGAGATGAAAAGGAGTCGAGGGACGCTTGAGCTTCTCAAGTTGGATTGAGTTGAAGGCATTACTGCGGCATGGGCGACTACTCCCGCAAATGGGCCTGCCGCCACCTCTCAGAGGAAGCGGGACTCCACGAGTATAACTTCATGAACAACGGCTCCAACTTCCTTGTTGGAATCATCTGACCGCCAGTCCCGCGGTCTTCACGTTCATTTTATTCCTCGACTTCACCCTTTCCAAACTTTCGTGAACAGGTGATGATTTTGCACCTTTTTTAAGAAATCCACGCAGAAAAAACGGACTCCTCCCCATGCTCACCATCCAAGAAGTGCGGATTGAAACGACCACCGTGCTGGCACTTAACGGACGACTCGACGTCCAGACCGGCCCCTCATTGGATGCGGTGATTCCGGAATCAGGTCCGGTTCTCCTTGATTTGTCCGAACTGAGCTATGTCAGCAGCGCGGGGTTGCGCTCCATCCTTCAGGCACTCAAAAAAACCAAATCGTCGGGAGGGGTTCTTCGTCTCTGCAGCATCCAGCCGACGGTGATGAAGTTGCTGGAACTCTCGGGGTTCCTTTCGCTTGTCTCCACATACCCGGACAGGGATAGCGCGCTGAAGGGCTGATACCATCTCCACCCTTATTCTGGTGGAAGCAGCTGGTTCTTTCGGTGATGGGCGTTGTTGTCATCCCTCGGGTTATCTTCAGATAGCCCTCGGTCTTCCGCCTAGCCCATCACCAAAATCCCTTCGCCAATTCCACCAGACTAATCGTGTCAATGGTATGAGGCGTTCACCCTCACCGGCCACTCGGTTTGGCATCACCATCACAAGCCTTGGGCTTGGGTAGGTGAAACTGACGCCCGGCTGTTTATCCCTCCCGCTCACCGCCGAGAGTGAGTCCAAGTTGGCGCATCAGCCAGACAGCGCGCTCAAAGAGGGTGGTTGCATAGAAAAGAGCGGACTGATCCTCCGGGCTCATTGCGTTCCCATCGGCACGGAAGTTCTTCCGGAGTTTCTCCATCATCCCACTCCGGTCATCCGTGAGTTGGAGCAGAAACTCAAGCTCCTGGGGATCCCCGTTTGTCCATGCCTCTAGAGCCGTGAGCGCAATGAGGCTCATCGACTCCAGCAGGCTCTTCATCTCAAGTTGACGTTCGCTTCCAGGCGCACTGTCGCGGGTCGAGCGGACGAGCCCTTCCACGCACTCTTCAAGGGGTCCGAGCATCTCCTGCCTGCGCTTCAGGTTGAGGAGTTCGTGCATCGTCTGGGAATCAAGGGGCCTGGCAATCAGCTCTTCCGAATACTCCGTGATCTCCCTGTTCAGTCCCTTCGCGCCCTGGTGATAGGCCGCGGCGTTCTCCGACTTTCCGGCCCCACCCTCCTCCCGTGCAGTGTCGAGCAGGGCGATGCAGAGTTCGAGGAACCTCCTCTGTTCACGGTCCACGAGGGTTGTCGCCGTTTCCGGGGTGGCCAAGGCCTCTTCAAGCAGGAACTCCGGACGTGACAGATCACTCTCAACGTCCGGGGGGGAAAGCTTTTTCAGCAGAGGCTCGATCCTGGGAAGGATGGCAATGCCAGCAATCATGCAGACTGCCATCATGAAGAAATAGACCCAGGCGATCCGGTCCGAGGCGTTCATCGAGAGATGGTCGAGCACTTCCCTCAACAATGGATGGCCACCAAGGGTATCGGCCATGATGAGAATTCCCACAAGGCATCCGGAAAGAAGGTTAATCATTCCCTGATAGATGACGATCTGGCGGGGAGGGCCGCTCAGATTTCCCGAGAGAAAGAATCCGGAGAGGGCCACTCCGGGGCCCGTGCCGCAGATCAGAATCATCGCCTGGATCTCGTCAAACAATCCCCCGTGCTGGAGGGTCATTGCAATCACTCCGATTGCAGAGGAGGACTGGATGAACATCCTCAGCGCCACCCCGAGCAGGAAGGGCGCGAGCGGCCATTCCCTGATGAACATGGCCAGGGTCTGGAACCACTCGCAGTCCGGCAACGGAAGGAAGGATGTCTTCATCAGGTCAAGCCCCAGAAAGAGCAGTCCGATGGAGAAAAGGGATCCTATCAGGGCCCCGTGCCGCTCGCTGATCCGGAAGGAGATCATCAGGCCGGTCAACCCGATCAGGTAGAGAATCGCCACATGAATGTTGAGCGCGGCGAGAAAGACGAGGAGCGCGGTGCCCACATGGGTCGCCGCCACAACTGGGAGTGCGCGTCTGAGCGGAATAAGTCCCGTGGCCACGAGCCCCGAAAGGATGAAGGAGACCGCGGAGGAACTCTGGGTGACAGCGCCGGCAAGCACGCCAAGCAGAGCTGCCACGAAGGGCCTCCTCGTGAAGCGCGCGAGAATATTCCTAAGGCGTCGCCCACTGGCCTGCTGCAGTTTTTCACGGACGCCGTTAACGCCGTAGAAAAAGAGGCTCAATCCAGCCAGAAACAGGGCCGCGGACTCCATTCAACCGCGTTGGTAAGAAGCTATGCAGGCAACTTGCCGCGGGCGCTGCCGGACGGCTGTCTTGAATGCGACTCCTGGAAAATTCATACAACTCCTCAAGGTAATTTTTAGGCGCTGCAGAGAAAGTTCACAATCGTTGCAACGTTACCGTTCCGTCACATTCGATTTCACTTTTCCCAACAGCAGGCCTGACTTTCAAAGCCGTGACCTTCGGGAAAACAGGCTTTTCCAGACAAGCGCCCCGATCAGCGACAGAATGCCGAGCGTCATCAGCGTGATGGTCATCCTCACCGTGCGATAGCGACTCTGCGCCTCCTGTTTCAGGCGCTCCATCATGGAGAACTGGGCCTCCATCATCCTCAACGACACCCGATCAATCCTCAGGTTGAGCTCATAGTCAATTCCGCTCACCGACTGATCCACGGCATGAATCGATTCCATCCCTCCATAATGTTCAAAGGCCTTCCTGTAACTGGGCAGAATGGCGGCATGGGCGACAAGGATTGATCCGATCTCCTGCCTGAGTTCATCCGGCAGCGAGGGTGTATTGAGCACCTGATGAAGGTTCTTTTGAACCGCCTCGCTGCTATCGGAGATCGCCCCTAGATACTTTGACCTATCCCCGGGATTCTGTCCGCGGAGAAGCAGATTTTTCCAGTCCTGTACCTGAATCTTGAAGTTCACCTGGGCCATCCTTGCCTGATCAAGCAGGAGAGTTTCAACAAATGCCTTTTTCATGGCCTTGTCAGACTGATCATTGGCGAAATAGACCGAAAAAAGCGAGTAACCTGCCAGTAGCAGGACCGCAAAGGAAAGGAATCCGACCGAGCGGCTTTTACTGGCCTGCGTATTACCTGAATGTGAGTGGGTGGGGGGTTCGTGGTTCATGGGGTTGGTGATTTGAGGGGCGTTTCACTGTCAATCAAGCCGTGGTCTATAGTACTTATGGAAACTGGATGCGCACGAGCGAGAAGTCGTCATCCAGTGGGCCCGGTCCGTTCAAGGTTTTCAGCCATGTAAGGAGTCGCATGAAGCAATCGGGCTCCGCGCCAATGAGTGCCATGAACTCCTTGAACTCGTCAAAACACAGCAGGGTCCCGTCAGGCTTGGTGACCTCGTAGGTTCCGTCGCAGATGACAATGAGGCGCGACCCCCGCGGAATCTCGAGCGAGGATGACTCGTAGACCGTCTCCGGCATGAATCCCGTGATCATTCCCGGTTCGTTGACCTCCTTGATCCCGTGTTCGGGGTGCAACAGGAGCGCAGGTGGGTGGCCGGCGCTTGCATGGCGCAACGTACGGGTAGGAGCGTGATAGACACCGTACCAGATGGTGAAATACATGTCGTTGTTCCGCTCCATGGGGAAGGCCTCATTGAGGCCTCCGAGCACGGCACCAGGATCACGGAAGTCCACCCCCTTGATGCCGGAGGTCCGGATTGCATTGATGGCACTGACCGAGAGGAGCGCCGCGCCCACGCCGTGGCCGCAGACATCGAGCAGGTAAATGGCGAGGTGGTCTTCGTCGATCTGGTGATAGCCGAAGGAATCACCAGCCAACTCTCCTGTCGGCTCGTAATGCCAGTCGATGGCGTTGGGTAGTGCGACAGGGTCGGGAAGGATGCTTCGCACGTAGAGCGCGGCATCGTTGAGCTCCTTGTCCAGCCGGCGTTGTGTCCGCTCCAGGTTTTCTTTCTCCGCCTGAAGTTGCGCGAACCTGAGCCTGTCGAGATCGCGAAGCCGCTTCTTCTCCAGGGAAGTGGTGACACGTGCCCTGAGAAGAGTCGGGTTGGGTGGCTTGGTCAGGTAGTCTTCGGCTCCCGCCTCGATGCACTGCACGGCGAGTTCAACCTGCTCCGCCCCCGAGATCACGATCACGGGGACACCCTCGAGCCTGGGATCGAGTCTCATCGCCGCCAGCACCTCCATCCCGTTCATTTCGGGCATCTCCATGTCGAGCAGCATGAGGTCGAAGGATTTGGCCTGCACGGCCTCCAGTGCCTGACGCCCGTCGTTCGCCTCAGTGATGTTATGGAAGCCAAGGGAGTTGAGTGCGCGAATGAGGGCCAGTCTCATCGTGCGGCTGTCATCCACCACCAGCACCTCCGCCTGCAGAAGGGATGTGGCGGCGGCTTCGGGGGACTGGTCTGTCGCGACTGGATTCGTGTTCATGGGCGCTTCATTCATCGGATGATTCTGGTTCGGGATGCTGTGCGTTTCGTGACGGATGGGTGGAAGGAATCATGGGTTGCCGTGGAGAGATCACTCAACCTCCACCTCAGGCCGGCGCTCAAGTCCGATAATGCGGGAGGTTTTTGCCAACAATAGATCCTCGTTGAAAGGCTTGGTAATATAATCCCGCACGCCGAGGCGCGCCACGGTGGAGATGATTTCGTTGCTGGAATCAGCGGTGAGCATGATCACCGGTGTCTTTTTCAGATCCTCATCCTCCCTCAAACGGCGCAGCATCGTGACCCCGTCCATCACCGGCATGTTGTAGTCCAGGATGATGAGGCTCGGCTTTTCACGCCCGGCCACCACCAGGGCTTCCTCCCCGTTTCCCGCCTCGTGAAGCTCGCACGCAAAGGGCCGGAAAAGACGGGCCAGCATCATCCGGATGGTCTTACTGTCGTCAACGGTGAGGATTTTCGGGATCATGACGCGGGATGGGTATGGCTGAGCTGGATCTGAAGGGAGAGCAGGTGGCCCTCACAGGACCAGTCAGTGGTGCAAAGTTCGGAATCAACGGGGGCACGCAGGGTAATGAGGGATCCGAGGGTCACGATGGGAGTACCCAGCGTTCCGTGGTATCCCGCGGATAAGAGTTCCCCTTTCACCAATCCGGAGATCATGTTGCAAAGTTCTCCGGTGACATCCTTGGAGTCATCGCCCTCCGCATCGCTGCCGAGCAGTCGTTCCGCAACCACGGTGGCAAACTCCACGGGAACCTGGAACAACACCGCCCCGACAATCCTTTCGCCGGTCAGCGTCACGGTGGCATGGAGGTGGTTCCTCTTTGCCTCCTTCAGGCGTTCATCTCCGGGAGTGACGGGTTCCGCAACCAGCTTCAGTTGGACGGCCAACACCTCCGTGATGGCACGGGTGGCGATGGTGGTCAGCTCCCCGGAAGAAAGTTTCCCTTTCATTGTCATCGCGCTTCGGATCGGTGTTTTTTGTGGAAGCTAGCTTTTTTTTCCACGACTGCATCGAGTATTGCCTGTGGCATGCCGCTTAACGGCACCACGCGGTCAGCCGCACCCAACTTGATCGCGGCCTGCGGCATCCCGTACACGACGCAACTCTCCTCGGACTCGGCGATCGTGTGCGATCCGGCGGCCTGCAGGGCCTGCAGTCCGAGAGCGCCGTCCACACCCATGCCTGTGAGGAGTGCCGCCACCGCGTTTGATCCGGCGTGTGCGGCCGCGGAATGGAACATCACGTCGACTGCCGGACGGCAGTGGTGGACGGGAGGGGACTGGGTCAGGCGGACCTTGTAGCCCATTCCCGAAGGAAGCAGGGCCAGGTGAAAATCCCCGGGAGCCACCACGCACATGCCGGGTCTCAACTCCTGCGCGTTCGTCGCCTCGCTCACCGTGAAGGGGCACAATTCGTCCAGATGCTGCGCCATGATCCGCGAAAAGTTCGCCGGAATGTGCTGCACCACGACGATCGGTGGAAGACCCGCGGGAAGACGCGGCAGGATATGCCGAAGCGCCTCCACTCCGCCGGTGGAGGCGCCGATAAGAATCACCTGACGCAGCGAAAAACTGCCCGGCGGAAAGTTTTTTGATGACTCTTTGGCAGCGGGTGCGGCCGGCTCACTTCCCTCCTTTCGGCGTCGTGATCGGGCCGCCGCTTTCACATGGTAGGCGAGTTCGCCGGCAATCTCCGAGAAGTTCCTGCTTCCGTCCGGCTTTCCCAGGACGTCGATTGCGCCGGCTTGAAGCGCCTCCATTGCCTTTGAGGACCCTGTCTGTGTGAGGGAACTGACAACGACCACAGGGACGGGATGATGCTCCCGGAGGATTTTCAGGAAGGTGATGCCGTCCATGCGGGGCATCTCCAGGTCAAGCGTGATGACATCGGGTTCCAGTTCGAGGATCTTCTCCCTCGCTATGTAGGGATCGGCGGCTCCCCCGATTACCTCGATTCCCGGATCCCTGAGGAGCGCATCCGTGATGGCGCGTCGTGCCAAGGCCGAATCATCCACGACGAGCACACGGACTTTTTCCCCGGTAGTCATGGCTTTTGGTAGACCCCTTGCTTGACGGATACAAGGCCGTGATTGACCCCCAGGAGGCTCTCGGAATGACCCACAATGAGATAGCCTCCCGGAGCGAGATGCTTGGAGAGGCGCTTCACCGCTGCTTCTCGGGACGGGACATCGAAGTAGATCATCACGTTCCGGCAGAAGATCACATGCTGGTTGAACGCCACGGGATATTCCGGTTGGAAGAGGTTCACCCTCTCGAATCGGACTTTCTCCTTCAGTTCCGGCCTCACCCGGCAGTACCCCTCGTACTCCCCGACACCCTTTTGAAAGTAGCGCTTGAGAAGTTCGCGCGGCACGGGTTCCACCGCATCCATCCGGTAAATTGCCTTTTCGGCCTTCTCTAGGATTCCCCTCGAGATGTCGGAGGCCTCGATCTTCCACGTCACGGCGGGGTGCGCCCTGAGGTATTCGGAAAGAATGATCGCCAGCGTGTAGGGCTCCTCTCCGGAGGAGGAGGCCGCGGACCAGATCCTCAGCGGCGCGGAGACGGCCAGGAGTCGGGGGATCAGGGCTGGCAGAATGCTGCCGGTGAGAAAACTGAAATGATCCGGCTCCCGGTAGAATCTCGTGTGGTTGGTGGAGATGAGATCCACCAGGTGCTCAACCTCATCCTGGGCTCCGGGCGCTGCCAAGCGGTGGCAATACTCGTCGTAGGAGGTGATGCTGAGCTGAAGAAGGCGCTTTCTGAGCCTGTTGGCCAGGAGGGTCTGCTTGTCATCACCCAGCCTGATCCTGCTGTGCTGATAGACCAGATCCACGATGGTCCTGTAGGCCTGGGGGGACAGGGTCGCATCCTGCAATGAGTCCGAGGAAAACATTTTCTAGGCCGCAGCAACAACCGTTAGAAATTCCGGAAGCCACCATCTTCATCGGATCCGGAAACGGAATCCCCGGGCATCGGGATCGCGTTGCGTGTTTTCTGATTCCTGGAAGGGACGGGTGCGGATCTGTGTGCCAGGGGTTCCGCGGCCCGCATGCCGGAAGATCCGGATTCGGCAATGACCTGACCTCCGACGAGTTCGCGGAGTTGGGCCACCAGATCCTTCATGGTCTCGGCCTGGGCATCGAGTTCCTCCGCGGCACTGGCGCTCTCCTCGGCACTCGCAGCATTGCTCTGGGTGACTTTCTCCATCTGGCTCATGGCATTGTTGACCTGCTGGATCCCCTGCGCCTGCTCCGTGGCAGCGGAGGCGATGTCGGCGACAAGAACATCGGTTGAGTTGACCTTCTCGGCGATCTGCTTGAGTGACTCACTGACCCTGGCGGAGCACTCGAAGCCGCTCCTACTGCTCAAAATGGCCGCCTCAATCTTCTCCGCGGTCTCCTTGGCGGCGGCGGCACTGCGCTGCGCCAGGGAGCGGACCTCGTCGGCAACGACGGCAAAGCCGGCACCCGCCTCACCAGCGCGGGCCGCCTCCACGGCCGCGTTCAGGGCGAGGATGTTGGTCTGGAAGGCGATCTCGTCGATGTTCTTCACGATCTTCGCGACTTCCCCGCTGGAGGTACCGATGGCCGTCATCGCCTGCACCATCTCGGCCATGGTGAGAGTGCCTGCGTCGGCCACTGTCCGGGCATCGGAGGCAAGCGCCTTGGCCTTCTGGGCGTTATCCGCAGTCGCGCGGATCATGCTCGACATCTCCTCAAGCGAGGTGCTGGTCTCCTCCACGGAGGAAGCCTGCTCGCTCGCTCCCGAGGAGAGTTGGTTGCTCGACATGGAGACCTGCCGTGCAGCGGATGCCGTGTGGAGTGCGCTGCGGTCGAGGTTGGCTGCGACCCCAGCGACGGTCGCCATCGCCTCGGCCCTGATCCGCTTAAACTCGTTGCTGATTTCCTCCATGGCCAACCTGGTGTTCCGGATGACATCCCAACTGAAAAACCCGACCATAAGGGCACCCAGGACGATGATTGCCAAGAGCAGCATGGTCCACATGCGCGCTTCCCTTTCACTGGATTTCTCCAGAAGTTGACTCGACTTCGTGGCCAATGCTACCACCTGATCGATCGCCTTGCGATGAGCCTCATACTCATCACTCAGTTTTCCATAGGCGAGGGCACTGGCTGCCGACTTGTCCTGAAGTTGGAGTGCAGGAATAAATTCCTTTTGGAGGGTATTAAAAAACTCCATTGCGGGTTTCCGGGAATCCTCAGCCAGAATCTTGGCCTGCGGTGAACCCGCTAGGTGTTTGGCCCAGTACGCATCCCTCGTCATAAATTCCTCCTTGAGGGATTGGATCCTCGCGGCATACCCCGCGAGTTTGGCCTTGTCTCTCTCCCCCAACATCTCCAGGGCGGTCAGGTAGGTCTCAATGACGTAGAGGGGGGGGGGGAGAATGTCTGCCAAAAGATCTTTCTGGGAGATGATTTCATCGTACAGCGGACCGTTGATTTTGAGCCTGCTCAGGCTCTGGAGAGAGAGCCCCACGGTGAGGACCGCCACGCCGAGAAAGATGCCGATGAGTCGGTAGTTTTTGGAAGCAACCTTGGTGGATGCGGATGATTTCTTTTCCATTTGAAGTGGGTGGGGATGATTTTTTGTTTCTGGTTTTTTCGATGGACTCTCTTGTTGATCTTTATGCTCTTGTATTCTGCTTGGCTTAGAAGTTTCTGAAGCTGGAGCTATCTATTCCCTGCGTTCCCGATCCGGAAAAGGCATCTCCGGGCATCGGGATCGCGTTGCGTGTTTTCGGATTCCCGAAGGAGACGGATGCTGGTTTGAAAGGCTTGGTTGCCGCAGGCCGTGTGCCAGGCGGTTCGGACTGTGTTGCGGCCTCGTCACCCCCGACAAGCAGCCGAAGCCGATCCACCAGACACTTTAGGGAATCTGCTTGGGCATCGAGTTCCTCTGCGGCACTGGCGGTCTCCTCCGCGCTTGTCGCGTTGCTCTGTGTCACCTTGTCCAGTTGGACCATGGCGCCGTTGATCTGCTCGATTCCTTGGGACTGCTCAGAGGCACCCCTGGCGATATCAGCGACAAGGAGATCCGTGGACTTCACCTTTTCGGCAATCTGAGTCAGGGCCTCACCTACTCTGGCGGAGCATTCGGAACCGCTCCTACTGCTGGCGATGGCGGCCTCGATCTTGGCGGCGGTCTCCTTGGCAGCCGCCGCACTGCGCTGGGCCAGGGAGCGGACCTCATCGGCGACGACAGCGAACCCAGCTCCCGCCTCGCCCGCACGCGCCGCCTCGACGGCGGCATTCAGTGCCAGAATATTGGTCTGGAATGCGATCTCGTCGATGTTCTTGACGATCTTGGCCACCTCCGCACTGGAGGCTCCGATGGCTCTCATTGAGTCCATCATTTCCTCCATGGCAAGGGAAGCCCCCTCAACCTCGGATCGCGTCTCGGAGGCAAGCAAGGTTGCCTTGCGGGCGTTCTCCGCCGTGATGCGCGTCATGCTCGACATCTCCTCAAGCGAGGCACTGGTCTCCTCAACCGAGGAAGCCTGTTCGCTCGCTCCGGACGACAGGGACTGGCTTGAGATGGAAAGGTGGGAGGAGGCTGTCTCAAGTTCGCGACTCGTGTTGAAAAGCTCCCCCATCATCACGCCGCTCGGGCGGATCACTGTCCTGAATATGGAAACATAGAGCAAAGCGACCGTCAGGATGGCCAGACCCACAACGCCCAGAAGAAGATAAAACAAGTTGTAGCTGCTTTGAAGAAGGATCGCCACCTCACCGCGGGTCCTTTGCTCCAGCACGGTGAAAAACTCGTCGATGGGCTTCATGATTTTGGCTTTGTCGGCATGGTACTCCTTGCTGTGCATGAGTTGTCTGGCCAGTTCGGGATCCGGATCCCCCTTGCGTGTAAAGTTGCCGCTCCCGTCGTCAAAAAGCCCCTTGGTCGCATTCATCGCAACGGTCTCCATGCGAACCAAGCCGTCGGAGTTTGACTGTGCTTCCTTCAAGAGAGCAAATTCACGGTCCGTGAACCCCTGCTCCTTCATCAATTGCAGCAGTGGCGCGGTCCTGCCATCCGGCCGGGGTTTGACTCCGTCAGCAGCCATGAAATCCCAGTAGATCCGCTCGTAGTTCTGCGGCCTTGGAGCCTGACCATTCCGGATCGCCAGGATCGTCCAGTATTGTCCCTCGTATTTTGAGTCGCCGGTGACCACATAGGTGCGGGCAAGTCGCGTCAGGTCGTCGGAGCTCTGACGGAGCTCGTCCGCCAGCAGATAGGACTGGTAACGCCTTTCCTGTGCGGCGGTGATTTCCTTCTGGTTGGTCAGGATCCTTCCCGTGATTCCCCCGATGACAAGCAGGAAGAGGATGACGCTTGCCAGCGCCAGGATGGTCCTATCGCCGAGTTTTCCCCTGCTTCTCATGACCTACCCCCCTTGACTGACCCCTCAGACGGGGACGTTAAACCCACAAGCCGACGGAGTTGGCCGACCAGATCCTTCATGGTCTCCGCCTGGGCATCGAGTTCCTCCGCGGCGCTGGCGCTCTCCTCGGCGCTGGAGGCGTTGCCCTGGGTCACCTTGTCCATCTGCGCCATCGCACCGTTGATCTGCTCGATCCCTTGGGCCTGCTCGGATGCGGCCCTGGCAATGTCAGCGACAAGAAGATCCGCCGCCCTCACCTTTTCCGCAATCTCGCGCAGGGATTCCCCGACCTTGGCCGAGCATTCGGAGCCGTTCCTGCTGCTGATGATGGCGGCATCGATCTTCTCCGCGGTCTCCTTGGCTGCTGCCGCACTGCGCTGGGCCAGCGAGCGCACCTCGTCTGCGACGACCGCAAATCCAGCCCCGGCCTCACCTGCCCGGGCGGCCTCGACGGCGGCGTTCAGGGCAAGGATGTTGGTCTGGAAGGCAATCTCGTCGATGTTCTTGACGATCTTGGCCACCTCGGTGCTGGAGGATTCCATGACGCCCATCGCGGTCATCACCTCGCCACGCAACATGGCGCCCGCATCAGCAACTTCCCGGGCCTCGGAGGCGAGGGTTGTGGCTTTCCGGGCATTATCCGCGGTGGCTCGTATCATGCTGGACATCTCCTCAAGCGCGGTGCTGGTCTCCTCCACGGAGGAGGCCTGCTCATTGGCTCCGGAGGAGAGGGAGTTGCTGGCCATCGAGACCTGACGCGCTGCGGAAGCTGTCTGAAGGGAGCCCCGATCGAGGTTTGAGGCAATGGATCTGAGGATTCCATTGGTTGAGCGGGTCACCATCCACGAAAGGAGAGTTGAAAGGAGCAGAGCGACCCCCAGAAAACTACCAATCAGGATCTGACTGCTACAGACGGCTTCCTTTCCCATTTTCCCGGCAGCCTGGCCGAGTTGGTTGTTATACTCAACACCCGCGCGGATCGCCATCAGCGCCTTCTCGAACGATGGAACAAAGGTACTTTTGAAATAGCTCTCACTCTCCTCGGTTTTGTTCTCATGGAGCAAATCAAGCCAATGGGAGCGGGCCTTGGCCAGATCGTCATACGATTGCCTTGCCTCCACAAAAAGGCGCCGATCGGTTGGATCCGCCACAAGGGACGTTTCGTACTTCTTGAACAACTCATCGATCCGCTTTTTTCTTAATGCTATTTTCTTCTCAAATTCCACCCATTCCTCCGGTGAAGACATGTGCATCTGCAGAACATTGACGAAATTATTGTAGCCCAGGTCGTTGATTTCATTGAGAACGAAGATGCTCGGAAGGGAGTTGTCGGCGATGTCAGCGATCCTGTCGTTGAGCGTCGAAATCTCCCGGATATTGAGTCCCCCAAGGGTGGCGAACATGAGCAGTATAATCGCGAATCCGGTGATAATTCGGCGGCCGATGGTCCAGTTCTTCATGTTTTTTAAGATTGGAAGTTGGTGCCCATCAGAGCCGTTGTGCGGGAGAATCGAGCTTCAGCGAGGTCGTCTGGGTCACGGAGCGTTGCTCCAGGAAGGTTTTTTCCAGCGTGACGCGCATCACATCCTGCACCGTTGATCCGGCCTCGAGGGAAGGCTGCATCGCGGCCTCCTGAAGGAAGATCCGCTCTATGTTGAGCAGTGTCTTCACGCCACCCTGGGCCGTTGCCACACCCAGGATGTATTGGGTGTCGGGAGCCCCTCCGAAGTCAGGGGCCGGTTCGATCGTCTCCTGGGCGATTTGGATCACTTCCTCGACGGCATCGACGATGGCGCCCATGAGGATCTTGTTGCCCGCAGGGCCGGTGAGTTGGACGACGATGATGCAGGCACGCTCACCGTAGTCACCCTCGGAAAGCTGGAACTTTGCCCTCAGGTCGACCACGGCGATGACCGTACCACGCAGGTTGATAACACCCTTGATATGGGTCGGCATCGTGGGAACGGGCGTGATCGGGCAGATCCGGATGATTTCGCGGACTTTGAGAACAGGAAGTCCGTACGATTCATTGCCGAGAGAGAAGGTGAGGAAGCGGCCCTCTTTGGCCGCGGTTTGTATCGTTGGAGGGATGGATGTGCTCATGGATTGGTGGGTGGTAGGGGGGATGCTAAACGGAGGCCGGTTGTTCCAGTCGCACCAGCGTGTCCACATCAAGGATGATGGCGACACGGCCGTCACCCAGGACTGCGGCACCGGCAAGGAGGTTCTGCTTGCTGAACGTCTCGCCGAGACTCTTGATGACGACCTCCTGCTTTCCGATGAGTTCGTCCACAAGGATGGCTCGGGTGGCCTCTCCAGACTCCACCACGACGAGGATCCCATCCTCGGGTTCCCTGGCCTTGCCCTCGGTTCCGAGGTATTTTCCAAGCCGGAGGATCGGCGTCTGCCTGCCGCGAACGCTGACAACCTCGCCCCGCTCATGAACGGTCGTGACCATCCCGGGCCGCGGGCGGAAGGATTCCCTGACGGACATCGTTGGGAGGATGTAGCGGTCGCTGCCGACACCGACGAGCAGGCCATCGATGATTGCAAGGGTGAGAGGGAGGATGATGGTGAAGGTGGTGCCTTCACCCGGAAGCGACTGGATCTCGATCTTGCCGCGCAGTGCCTCGATATTGCGCCGCACCACATCCATTCCGACCCCCCGGCCGGAAAGGTCGGTGACGGCCTCGGCGGTGGAGAAGCCCGGCATGAAGATGAGGTTGAAGATCTCGGGTTCCGTCAGCTCTGCGTTCGGGGCGACAAGGCCGCGCTCGACCCCTTTGGCCAGGATGCGCTGCGCGTTGAGGCCCTTCCCGTCATCCCGGATCCGGATGACGATGCCGCCTCGCTGGTGGGATGCCGTGAGCCTGATCGTGCCGAGCGCCGGCTTGCCGCATGCCTCACGCTCGTCGGGAGACTCGATCCCGTGATCGATCGAGTTGCGGATCATGTGGATGAGAGGATCACCGAGCTTTTCCACGATGTTGCGGTCGAGTTCGGTCTCCTCTCCGTCCATGAGGAGCTGAACCTGCTTGTTCTGCTGTGCCGAGATATCGCGCACGAGGCGGCTCATCTTCTGGAAAGCCCCGCGGATGGGAACCATGCGCAGGGTCATGGCGTTACGCTGAAGCTCCGAGGTTGTGCGGCTGAGTTGGCGAAGACTGCGCTCCAGGTTACGGCTGATAAGATTTCGTACATCGGGATCCTGCACCACCATCGACTGGGCGATGACAAGCTCTCCAACGAGATCGACAAGGTTGTCCAGCTTCCAGGTCTCGAGCTTCACGAACCCCGAGGACGCGTCGGCGGCGGCAAGGGATTGACGCGAAGAGCTTTTTGCAACGGCTTGAGGCAAGGTTCCGTGGAGCGGCTCCACCTCGTGCAAGGACCGGGAGTGAGCGTCGACAAGAATGACCTCGGTGACCGTATCCATGGGCGTGAGGGCAAACGCGGAGGGAGTCGAGGCAGTCATCTTCTCCCCCCTGAGAGCAGCTTGCGAGCGGCGGATCAACTCGCTGGTGGGGACCACGATCGGCTCGCCGGCACCCGTTCCCTGCAACTGACGCCCGATTCCCTGGGTGAACTGCTTGAGTGCATCGGCACCGGCGAGAATCAGGTCAATGGTGTCCGAGGTGATCCGGAGCTTTGACTGCCGTGCCGCGTCGAGCACGGACTCCAGTTCGTGCGCCAGGTCCTGCAGGGCCTTAAGGTGCAGGAATCCCGCCCCTCCCTTGAAGGTATGAAAGGCGCGGAAGATGGAATTGATCGTCTCCGCGTCCGTGGGATTCTCCTCCAGGACCAGGACGCCCTGCTCGATATTCTGCAGAAGTTCCAGCGACTCCCCGTAAAACTCGTGCAGCAGTTCGGCGTCCTCCGCAATCTTCAGCATGATGGCGGCTTCCTCCTCGCCGGAGGAGACCTGCGCGGCGGGTGCCGAGGCCAACTTTACCGGAGCAAGAACAGGTGGCGCAGCGGGGATTTGTGGCGCCGACGCCGAAGGGGTCATCGCAGCCGCCGGGACACTGGAGGGATCACTCTTTCCTCCCCAAGCCACCGGCAGGGGAGAAATTTCCACTCCCCTTTCCCAATCCGTGAGCGCCGTGCTCATCCAGGAATGCCACTGGTTAAACTTGCTGATTGAATCGGGGGTAAACTTGCCGGTTCCATCCAGAATCAGGTCCATCCAACCCCGCGCGGTAGAAAGGGCGGAGACCAACCTCGGCGGAGTTTCTTTTCCCGTGAGTTCCTCCAGATCCATCAGAAGGCTGTTGAGCGGGAGCAGTCCCGCATCCTCATCGGGCGTGATAAACGCCATTTCAAGGGCGATCTTCCCGAGAAAATCGAGAGACTTTGCTACGGGGGTTGCTCTGTTTTCTGCGGATCCCATAGATTGTTAAGAGGTCAGATTGAAGTAAATACGGGGCCAGACAAGCAGGATCATATGGACCTGGAAAAGCGGTCATGAATGATCCGTTCCGGGCCCCTATTTTCCGTCCCCTATCACGGAGCGAACGGGGCAGGTTCCATGTGAAAAAATGCACTGAACCGCGTAATCGGTCCAAGCTACCCAAGACGCTTGAGCAACTCCCTGAACTGGTTCAGGAATGTATCAAGCAGGTAGCATCCCCAGTCATCGGAATCGCAGCACTAAGGGAACCGCTGATTAACGATCGGCCGGTTTGGATGCGTCATCCTTAGCGGCAGGATCAGGGTAGGCCACCGACTCAAGCCCCTCGGACGACTGGATCTTGGGCAGCTTGGGGACCCCCGTGATCTCACGGTGAAAGTCCTCCTTGGCACGCTGCAACTCACCGAGCGCCTTGCCGATCCCGCGGGCCAACTCGGGGATCTTCTTGGGTCCGAAGAGCACAAGCGCCAGGATGGCGATGAAGATCCACTCGGGGGCGGCCGGCAGGCCGAAGGCTAACGTCGTGATCATTCCCCTAGAGTGCGGCCGGAGGAAGCTGTTTTCAACCCTTGAGTTTTCCATCGAGCAGCGAGCCGAGATGCTCGTGCAGCATGGAATTTTCCATTCGCTCGAGCGTAGGGCAACAACGCCCCGCGCCAAAAACCTCTGACTGGCGGTAGGAGGTAGAAATGCCGCAGGCAGCCCCTCTAGGGGTAAGCGGCGTGGGCACGCCCGAGTTCAATCCCAAGCCTACCCAATTACCACTCGACGACGGTCGAGGCCCAAGTCAGCCCCCCGCCGAAGACCACCATCAGGATCTTCTCGCCACGCTTGAAGCGTCCGGTGCGGGCGGCCTCGTCGAGGGCGATCGCGACGGCGGCCGCAGAGGTGTTGCCGTAGCGGTCCAGGTTGATGTGGAAGCGGTCCATGGAGACGTCCAGGCGGCTCGCGATGGCCTCGATGATGCGGAGGTTCGCCTGATGCGGAATGAAGCAGGCGATCTCGGACGCGGAGACCCCGGCGTCGGCCAGGACTCCCTCCGAGGCCTCGACCATGGCGGTCACGGCGTGCTTGTAGGTCTCGCGGCCGTTCATGCGGATGGTGGAGGGATATTCAACCGCATCCTCCGACGTGGGGGGATGCGCGCTGCAACCGCCGGGAATGTAGAGGATGTCGGCGAGGGCTCCATTGCTTCCCATGCGGGTGGCCATGACTCCCTCGGATCCCTCGCGGTGCCTGAGGATGGCCGCCCCGGCGCCGTCGCCGAAGAGGACGCAGGTGTTGCGGTCGGTCCAGTCGACGATGCCGGAGAGCTTGTCGGCGCCAATCACGAGGATGGTCCGGTATGTGCCCGAGGCGATGAATTGGCGTGCGGTCTCGACGCCGAAGAGGAAGCCGGAGCAGGCTGCGGAGAGGTCGAAGCAAGCCGCTTTCACCGCTCCGATCTTGGTCTGCACAAAGCAGGCGGTGCTCGGGAAGAACATGTCGGGCGTGACGGTGGCGCAGATGATGAGGTCGATCTCCCCGGCGGTGATCCCGGCATTCCCGATGGCGGCCTGCGCGGCGCGCGCAGCCATCTCGCTGGTCGGCATCTCCGGCCCGGCGATGCGGCGCTCCCGGATGCCGGTCCGGCTTCGTATCCACTCGTCGCTGGTCTCGACAAGCTTCTCGAGTTCCGCGTTGGTCATCACGCGATCCGGAACATAGCTACCGGTTCCGATGATGGAGGCGGTGAGGTCAGGCTGCATGGGGTTCCTGAAGGGGAGAGGGGCCGACGGCCGGGTTCTTTTCGTTATAGGCCCGGATCGCCTCGACGATGCGGGGGTTCACCTGCTGCTCGATGAACTCCGCGGCGACGCGGATCGCGTTCTTGATGGCGAGCGGGGAGCTTGACCCGTGGGCGATGATGCAGATGCCGTTGACACCAAGCAGGGGGCTGCCACCGTAGTTCTCGTAGTTGGTGCGGCGGCGGATGGCGCGGAAGGCGTTGCGGGCGATCCAGGCCCCCAGCATGCGCAACTTGGTCTTCATCAGCTCGTGCTTAAGCCAGTGGAAGACGGCCCCGGCAGTGGCCTCGGCGGTCTTGAGGACGACATTGCCGGTGAATCCGTCGCAGAGGATGACCTCGACGGGGTGCTCAAAGAGGTCGTGCCCCTCGATGTTGCCGCGGAAATTGAGGGTGCTGGATTTCAGGAGCTTGAAAACCTCCTTGGTGAACTCGCTTCCCTTGACGTCCTCCCCGCCGATCGACATGAGGCCGATCTCGGGATTCGCGTATCCGAGCACCTGCCTGGAGAGGACCGATCCCATGATGGCGTACTGGAGAAGGTGGACGGGCTTGGCGTCGATGTTGGCACCGGCATCAATGAGGACGCAGACGTTCTTTTCGGTCGGAAGGTAAGAGGCGATACCGGGGCGTTCGACCCCCTCGAGGGTGCGGAGCTTGATGGTGGTCGCGGCGACCGCGGCACCGGTGTGGCCCGCGCTGACAACGGCGTCGGCATCCCCCGCCTTGACAAGATCAACGGCGCGGGAGACGGAGGAGTCCTTCTTGCGACGCACGGCCTCGACGGCCGCGTCGCTCATCTCGACGACCTGGGTGGTGTGGACGATCTCGATCCTGGGATCGCTGCATCCGAGCTTTGCCAGTTCCGCACGGATCGCCTTCTCGTCACCCGTCAGGTAGAGGCGGGTGATTTTGGAATATTCGCGAAGCGCCATAACCGCGCCGGCCACCGTGTTCTGCGGGGCGTAGTCACCCCCCATGGCGTCGAGGGCGATCCTCATGATGCTACTGGAGACCGGGTTGGAGCTTTCCGCTTCCTGATCGGAAGAAGCGGTGGGGGTTACGCCACCTCGACATCGAGGACCTGTCGGCCGCGGTAGGTTCCGCAGGCGGGGCAGGCGGTGTGCGAGCGGAGCGGTGCTCCGCATTGGGTGCATTTGCCGAGCTTCGGCGCGTGCCAGCGGTTGGCGGCCTTGCGGGTGCGAAGGCGCATCTTTGAAGTTTTGCGTTTAGGGACTCCCATCGGACGGTGGTGTTTTGAGTTGGTCGAGCGCTGCCCAGATGGCCGGGCGTGCCGTATCCCCTGAATCATTCAAGGAGGGTCGGGCGGCCGCGGGGTAGTGGGCGGGGCAGGTCTTTTCTCCACCCTGATCGCATCGGGGATGCGCGGGCAGAAGGAGATGAATATCCTCCCGGACCTCGGGGGTCAAGTCCACTGATTCCCCTCCCCCAAGTTCGATCTGGGTGGCAAAGGGATCGGAATCAAGGTCCTGTTCGAAGGCTTCGAGGCAGGAGACGCAAGTCATCCGGACCCGCTGATGGAGGCGACCCGTGGCAAAGAGGCCCCCGTCGGAGATGCCGACATCGAGCGAAAACTCCAAGGGGCCGATAGCTTCGGCCCCAGCCTCCTCAAGCCCGAGGGGGGCGGAATCCTCCTCACCCTCCAGGTGAAGGGTTTCTCCCTGGGGGATCTGGCGAAGATGGACTTTCATGGAGATACCCTAGCCCAAGATTCACAGGGATGGAAGGGATGGTGAAAGTTGAACCTGGATTTTGCAATAGAGCGGCATCAACTGGTGTGGATGGCTCGCACGGATGGTGGCCCTCAGGGAGTTAAAAACGTTGAACCGTTAAAAGGGTTACAAGGGACTGAATTGGAAACCCTGATTCGACTCTCCGGCCCTTTCTGCTATGACGAGTTCTCTGAATTCGCCATCTCGATTCTCAGATCAGGGCTGTTTGGATCCACTTTGTAACGCTTCAACTTTGCTAGCCCGGCCTCGGCCTGACGGCCTGCGTTACGGCTAACTTTTTTAACCCCTTTCCCCGCTCCCGTAATCCTGGCCCTAATGAAAAATCTGGGTTGAACCGTGAAACGTTACAAGGGTTGCAAGGTGACTGAATGCCGAAGGGTTTCGAATTCTCCCTTCCGTTTTAACCCTTTTAACGATTTTAACCTTTCTAACCGTCACTCCAGTTTCCTCAGTCCTTGGGAAATTTTTCGGTCAGGGCACCAAGCACGGGATCGGAGACAAACGGGGAGACGTCCCCGCCCAGACGCGCGACCTCCTTCACCAGCCGCGAACTCAGGAAGATGCAATCCTCGCGCGGTGTCAGGAAGATCGTCTCGATCTTCGGTTCGAGGCGGCGGTTGGTCAGTGCCATCTGGAACTCGAACTCGAAGTCGGAGACGGCCCTCAGTCCCCGGATGACGACGAAGGATTCCCGGCGGCGGCAGAAATCTACCAACAAGCCGTTGAGCGGCTCCACGGAGAGGCCAGGCTGATCGCCGACACTTCGGCGGATCAGATCGACGCGTTCCTCCGTGGCGAAGAGCGGGCTCTTCGCCTCGTTGTCGGCCACCCCGATGATCACCTCGTCGAAGAGTCCGAGGGACCGGGAGATCAGGTCAAGATGACCATTGGTCACCGGATCGAAGCTTCCCGGATAGATCGCGCGGCGACGGCTCATGGAACGGGTTATTCCCACTCAATGGTGGCGGGCGGCTTGCTCGAGACGTCGAGCACGCAGCGGTTCACGCCCTTGACCTCGTTGATGATGCGGCTGGAGATCTTGCCGAGCAGGTCGTATGGGAGGCGCACCCAGTCGGCCGTCATGCCGTCCTGACTCTCCACGACGCGGAGGGCGATCGTGTAGTCGTAGGTGCGCTCGTCGCCCATGACTCCCACAGACTGGACGGGCAGGAGGACTGCGAAGGACTGCCAAACCTTGAAGTACCAGCCCGAGTTCTTCATCTCCTCGAGGACAATGCGGTCAGCGTCACGTACGATGCGGAGTCGCTCCGGGGTGATGGCGCCCACGATGCGGACAGCAAGACCGGGACCCGGGAAGGGCTGGCGGTCCACCACCTCGCGGGGAAGTCCCAGTTCGCGGCCGACCTCGCGCACCTCGTCCTTGAAAAGCTGACGGAGCGGCTCGACGAGCTCGAACTTCATGTCCTTGGGGAGGCCTCCGACATTGTGGTGGCTCTTGATGAGGGAGGCGGGATTACCCGCGATCGGCACGCTCTCGATGACGTCGGGATAGAGGGTTCCTTGAGCGAGGAACTTGAAGGGGTGTTTCGACCCCTTGGCCGACTTCCGGAGATCCTCCGCCGCCTGCTCGAAGATGCGGATGAATTCGGCGCCGATGATCTTGCGCTTCTTCTCAGGATCGGTGACTCCCTTGAGACCTCCCAGGAAGCGCTTGGTTCCATCGACAATCTTGAGGCGGATCTTGAAGTTGCGTCCGAAGAGCTTGTCGACCGCATCGCGCTCGCCGAAACGGAGAAGGCCGTTGTCCACGAAGATGCAGGTGAGTTGGTCACCGATGGCCTTGTGGATGAGTGCGGCAGCCACGGAGGAATCGACGCCGCCGCTCAGGCCAAGGATCACGCGTCCATCGCCCACCTGTTGCCGGATCTGGGCGCAGATGCGCTCGATGAAGGAGCCCATGGTCCAGTCGCTCTTGCAGCCGCAGATAGCGTGAAGAAAGTTTTGCAGGATTGCCTTGCCCTTGGGGGTGTGGTGCACCTCGGGATGGAACTGCATCCCGTAGATCTTTCTCTTCGCGTCGGCGATGACGGCGTGAGGCGCGTTCTCCGTGGTTCCGATGGCGGCGAAGCCCTTGGGGAGTTTCTCGACGCGGTCGCCGTGACTGTTCCAGACATCGAGCTTCTTCGGCAGCCCCTTGAAGAGCGGTGAGGATCCGATGGTCGCGAGAACTCCCTTGCCATACTCGCGGTGGGTGGAGCGGGCGACGGAACCGCCGAGATCGCGCGAGAGAAGCTGCATGCCGTAGCAGATGCCGAGGATCGGGAGGCCGAGTTCGTAGATCGCGGGATCGACCTTCGGGGCCTTAGGGGCGTAGACGCTGGCCGGACCGCCCGAGAGGATGATCCCCTTCACCGTGCCATCGGCCATGATCTCGGCGGCCTTGGTGGTGTGAGGAACGATCTCGGAGAAGACGCGGCACTCGCGCACGCGGCGGGCGATCACCTGCGTGTACTGCGATCCGAAATCAAGGATGACAATCTTGGAGGAGGCTTTCGTGATCCGGGCGGAGGAGGATCTGGCTTGGCCGGAGGCTTTCTTGCCGGGTGTGGATGTCTTCTTGCTGGCGCGGCTTGGCATGGTGGAAGTCGGTGCTTATTTATTGGAAATCGTTGCCGATCTGATCCTTCATCACTTTTTCGGTATACAGATGGCCCTTGCCCTCAAGTCCCTGGACGGCCGTGTTGGCGACGTCGTCCATGTCCATCTCGGCGCTGGCGCAACCGCCCAGCGCAAGAAGCGGGATCAGTGCAATGGAGGGGAGAAAAATTCTGCGGAGCAGTTTCACCCGACGAACCTAGAAGATCCGGACGAGAAGGCAATACAGGAAGGCGGGGAGATGGGAGTTTAGGCTGTTAGACTGTTGGGCTACTCGCCCCCAACGGGTTGATCCCGTTCCGAGTTGATGAGTTCGGCACCTTCCCTCATTTTTCCTTCTTCATTTTTCCTTCCGACTTTTTCGATAACCTGATGCCCGTCATGAAGGATTCCCTCCATCCCGAACTCCTGTTGGAGGCGTATGCCTCGGGAATATTCCCCATGGGGATGCCGGACGGGAAGATCGGATGGTTCTCACCCGATCCCAGGGGGATTCTTCCCCTGGAGGGTTTTCAAACGCCGCACGGGCTGCGCAGGGCGCTCAGGAGGACGGGATGGGAGATCCGGATCGATTCGGATTTTCCCGAAGTGGTGAGCGCATGCGCCGACCGGGAGTCGACCTGGATCACCGAGGCGATCGCTGCCAGTTACGGGAAGCTCTTTGAAAGCGGCCACGCACATTCCGTTGAGGTCTGGCATGGGGGGAAGCTTGCAGGGGGGCTCTACGGTGTCGCGCTCGGAGGCGCCTTCTTCGGAGAATCGATGTTCCATCGGGTCACCGACGCCTCCAAGGTCGCTCTCTGGCATCTCGTCCGGATCCTGCGGGCGGGCGGATTCACCCTGCTCGACACCCAGTGGAACACGCCCCATCTGGCACAGTTCGGCGCCCGCGAAATCCCGAGAGAGGAATATCTGGAAAGGCTCGGCGAAGCCCTTGGGGCGAAAACCTGCCTGCCACCCCCGGGGACTTTGGATTGAACGGAGCCTCTCCACGCCATGTCCAACAACCATGGCCCACATCATCCTGAATCTCCTGATCTCGGTTTCGTCGGGGATCATCTTTTACGTTGCCTCGAGAAGGATCCAATCCCTGCACGAGCGCAAGATGCTAAGGCGTGGCAAACGATGACTCCATCTCCCGGAACGGGAAGTCCGGAAAGAATTGCAACGGCGGCCCGGTCCGCGCCAAGTAGTATGGTGAGGTCATCACTGATACCCTCAGAGCGCCGCCTCGCCGAGACCGCCAGAACCCATGCATACACGCCGACTTGTTCCCGAGTTACTGGACTCGATTAAGGCATCGGATCCACGGGCAATACGAAGCAGGCGCGACCTGAGGCTCATCAATGCCTTCCTCGGCAATGAACGCTGGATCGTTAGGCAACTTGCCGCCCAGCGACGCCTTTCTGAGGGAGTGATCGAGTTGGGCGCCGGGGAGGGGCATCTGACCCGGCGGATTTTCAACTCCCTCCCCATGACCAGGGCAACCGGCCTCGATCTGGCACCGCGACCCGACAATCTCCCCGCGAGCGTCGGGTGGGTCCAGGGGGATTTTTCCCAGACCCTTTTGGAGACCGAGGGCGATGCCTGCATCGGCAATCTGATCCTGCATCATTTTGACGCGGCGGGCCTCGTCTCTCTCGGCGCATTGCTTCAACGCTTCCGGCTTCTCATCTTCAGCGAACCACTCCGCGCTCCCCTGCCACTGGCTCTGGCACATCTGGTTCTCCCGCTAGCGGGAGAAGTGACCCGACATGACATGCCGGCGAGCATCCGTTCGGGTTTCCGCAAAGGGGAACTCCCCCTATTGCTCGCTCTTGATCCAAGCCTCTGGAAGTGGGAGGAAAAGGAGTCGCGACGGGGAAGCCTGCGACTGATAGCCTCGCGCACGTGAAGCGTCACATCACGATTGCCGGGGGCGGACTTGCGGGCCTCTCCCTCGGGATCGCCCTCAGAAATCGTGGCGTTGCCGTCACGCTCCACGAAGCCGGAAGCTATCCCCGCCACCGGGTCTGCGGGGAATTCCTGAGTGGGGTAAGCGATGGAACTCTGGAACGCCTCGGTATTTCAGAGGATCTGGCCGATGCCATTGCGCTGAACAGTTCCTGCTGGAGAAATAACTCCCGACAATTGGGTGAGATCGGCGTTTCGGGGAGGGGGATTTCCCGCCGACTACTCGATGACCGCCTACAGAAAAGATTCACGCGCTTGGGCGGCACCCTTGTGACCGAGTCACGCATCCAGCAAGGAGAAGGCGTCGTCTGGGCCGCGGGTCGTGTGCGGCAATCCTCGCCGTGGATCGGACTGAAATGCCATGTGAGAAATCTGGAACTGACCCATGATCTAGAGATGCATGTCGGGACTTTGGGTTATGCCGGACTCGCGCGGGTCGAAGGAGGATCGGTGAATCTCTGCGGGCTCTTTCATGCCGGATCTGCTTCCGGTAAGGGAATCAATCTCCTGCTCGAATGCCTCCGGGCAGGGGGCCTTGACCGCCTGGCCAAGCGGATCGGCGGCGCCCTTCCCGATCCCGAGAGCTTCTGCGGAGTGGCTGGGTTTCGCTTCGGCAGGACTGCGTCGGCTGCGTTCTCTATCGGGGATGCCGCCCTGATGATTCCACCATTCACCGGCAACGGAATGAGCATGGCTCTGGAAGCGGCGGATCAGGCCATCCAACCAGCCATGGATTACGCGGAGGGAAAGATTTCTTGGGACAATGCATCGGCGCGAAGCGCCGCGGCCCAGCGGAGGCATTTCCGGCGCCGCATGAGCTTTGCCTCCCTGATCCATCCCGTGATGACAAGTCGCTCCGGCCTGAAGCTTCTGGAGATGGCCGCCTCGGCACACCTGCTCCCCTACGGAGCCCTCTATCGACTCCTGCGGTAAAGAACATTTAACTCTATGATTTTAGATAATCTCTTGCGTTGAATCTGTCGCTTCAGGAGAGACTGCATCATCAATATGGAACTCAAGAACTCAGGAAAGGTGACTCAGGAGAAACGCAGCATTTGGGACAGCGATGCGGGTTGATCGCAGAACACCTCTGCATACGGGTTGAATGGGCATATCTTCTTTCAGCACAGTTCCGTTAGAGGAATTCAACTCCTTACCTCGTCACTATCTTCATAGGTTTGATTTTTCCTGAGTTCCTGAGTTCCTGATTAACTGCCCACGGCGGCCTCTCGGTGATTACTTCTCATTTTGGAATACGACTGAATAAACAGAAATCGCTCTAACTCTCCCCATGTACCTCCAATCCCTCGCGACCGCTTTTCCAGAACACGAATACACCCAGCAGGAGTGCTTTCGGATCCTCTCCTCCTCCGAGGCAATGGAGGCCATCAAGCCCCGATCCCGCCAGATTCTGGAGAAGGTTCTCTGCGGGGATTCGGGCATCGAGACACGCCGTCTCTCCCCCCCGCGCATCGCGGATGTGCTGGGAGAGGATGCAGGGGGATTGCACCGGATCTTTGAAGAACACGCACCCCGTCTGGCCGCTCAGGCCCTGCAAAAGGCGTGTGAGAAGGCAGGGGTCAAACCCTCCGAAATCGACGCACTCCTGATCTGCACCTGCACCGGCTACCTCTGTCCGGGTCTTTCCAGCCACGTCTCGGAAAAACTAGGGATGCGTGCGGACGCCCTCCTTCAGGACCTCCTCGGTCTGGGTTGCGGGGCGGCCCTGCCGATGCTGGAGGCGGCCCGCGGGATAGCCGCTGCAAAACCAGGCGCTTTGATCGCCACGATAGCAGTCGAGATCTCCTCGGCGGCCTTTTATGTGGATGACGACCCGGGTGTCCTGATCAGCCTTTGTCTTTTTGGAGATGGTGCCGCCGCATGCCTCTGGCGTCCTGAAAGCCGCGGCAATCAATTCCGATTCTCGAATTTCCGCACACTCCACAAGCCGGAGCATCGGGAGAAAATCCGTTTCGTGAATGCAAACGGAAAACTCAAAAACCAACTCCACCGATCCGTTCCTTCCTTGGCCGCCGAGGCTGTGAAGGAACTCTACGAACTCCGGTCGCGTGATCCCGATAAAGTCATCGCCCACACCGGGGGACGCGATGTCGTGGAAGCGCTTGAGGCGGCACTTCCGGATCATCTGTTGACCGAAACCCGTGAAGTCCTCAGGCATTACGGCAACATCAGCAGCCCGAGCGTTCTCGTCGCCCTGCAGGAGGCCTTGAAGACTCCAGCCCGCAACATATGGCTCACCGCCTTCGGAGCAGGCTTCGCCGCCCACTCCTGCGAACTCAGCAGGGATTGAGGATGTGAAGAGATGCCTTGATCCCAGAATTTGCATTGGGAATTGCTGAGATCATGGGAGGCCGCGTTAAAAGAGTTAAAAAGTGAAAATGTTACAACGTGGATCCGGGAGTTCCCTGACCCAAGATTCGGGAGGGGAATGTCAGGGAAAGCGTCGTCAAAAGATGCCTGCATGAGTTCCATTCGGCCTAGGACTTCAGCCCCTTGTAACCTTTTAACGGTGTAACGCTTTTAACCCTTCCAGGGACTCACCATCCGGGTGAACCGCTCAAACCTGTCAACACCGCTCAATTGCGCAATCCGGGTTAATATGGAACTCAGGAAAGAGGCGATGGTTTGTGTGACGGGAATTTGAGGCCAGAGCCAGGCGGTCCAGTAAACCTGTAATGAACTATCCTTCCAAGGGTTCGGAAGTTTCGATGCACCGCAAGGCCTGCAAGCGAAGCTGTGTGAATCATATTGCCTCGCCGTCTCCCGACGGCCTCGCCCCTTTCGGGGCTATGCTTCGCATCGGCTATTCCGTGCTTCCCAGCACTCGGCGTTGCGAGCGTAGCAGAACACAGCGGGGCGCGAAAAACCTGCGACTGGCGGGAGCAGGTTGGACTGCCTTTGGCAGCCACGCTCACCCGGATCTGGGCCGTCGCCTACCTGAAGTGGAAATAGGTTTGTCCGTAAGGCTTGAAAGATTGGATGGAGAGCAAGGCGCGCGAGTGACGCTGTAGTGGACTACTGCGAACGAGCGGCAACGCCGCTATCCGCCAATATCTCAAGCCTTCCTCACCTAAACACAAACGAGGAGGGTAATATCGTCGGGGAGCAACCCGGCCACTTCGCGGATGATATTTCCGCGGAGGATGTGGATGAGGGCACTGCGCTGAGGTGCGCCCAGCAGAACTCGTTCGGCACCGATGGTGGAGGCGAGGTCGGCGATGGTGTGTGCGGGGGCGTCGCTGACTGCATAGCAGGGGATGATGGTCTCGCCGAGGCCCTTGTCGCGGAGTGACTCGAAGATCTCACGCGCCTGCTTGTCCTCGGTCCATTTCTTCCTGCGGTCGCCGGGGGCGATCACGGTCTGTTCCCTCACAAAGAGAACGTAGAGCGGCTGTCCATTCTCCTGCGCCTCCTTGACGGCAAAATCGAGGGTCCGGCCCATGCCACGAACCGCGGTGAGGATCGGCCCGCTGTAGGTGCGGACGACCGGCTGTGGAGGAGCATGGAGGCGCGCGGCGGGTTCCGGCGTCTCAGCAGCACGCTCCCTGGCGGCACGTTCCACGGCAAGAACGGCCGCCTCCATGGCGGCGGCCTCGGAGGCCTTGCGCTTCCTCTCTGCGCTCTCCTTGGCAAGACCGCGCAGGATGAGACCCATGGCGAGCACCGTGAACGCGAAGATCCTGGCATTCGGCTTGTCCACCAAAAGGGAAATCTCGATCGCCGCCATCACCAAGAACGTGAAGAGCATCAGCGAGCGCTCGGCTGTCTTGAGCGGGAGTTTCTTGTTGGTGCTGTTGGCCCAGAGGTTCGTCGCCATCGCGCCGACCACGCCAACTGCGTAAAGATCCGCCAATCCGGCCATGTCACTGACGGCCAGCACTAGGCCTGCCGGAATCAGCATCGCAAACAGGAGCCCCACTCTTGGCACTCCAAAGGAGTTCAGTTTGGAAAAGATCGGCGGCAGCTCCTTGTCGCGCGCCATCAGAAAGGAAATCGAACTGAGCGCCATCATCGCTGTGCTCACTGCGGAGAGCAGAAGAAAGGCAAAGACACCGCTGATCACCCACCCGAAAATGTTACCGACTGCGGAGCCGAAGACATTCCCGGCAAAGACCTGACCCATGTAGCGGAGCATGTAGTCGCGCACACCCTCGGATCCGGGAGCGTTCACCTCTCCATGAGAGACCACCATGCCGGGCAATGCGGCCATGGCCAGGCCGAGCAGGGCGGTGAAAAGACAGACCTCGATCATCACAAGCACCAGGGCCTTGGTGGCGGTCTTGGAAACACTCGGCTTTGCAAAGGTGCTTCCCGGATCGAGTTGCATCACGCTGGTGGCGTTGGCGATCGACTCGATTCCGGACAGAGCGAGAACAATACCGACGAACGCCGCCCAATTATGAGCAAAACCGCCGTGAAGAGGCTGGGTGTTTGCCACAGCCTCGCCAAGGTGAGGAATCGCAAGGATTCCAAGGAGAATGACAACGATGGCGGTCGGCACCGAGACCAGCACCGCAAGGCCTCCGGTATGCTTGGGACCGAAGAAGTTCAGGGCGCCGATGAGGAGGATCGAACCTGCGGCAAACCATTCGGGGTGAGGAAAGCCAAGGTAAAGAAAGGCTGCCAGCGCGCTGACGGCAGCGGTCACCACATAATCGGCAACCAGAAGGAAAGCACCGACAATCGAGATGATCTCCGAACGGTCACGCACGGTGGCGTAGACTCCTGCCCCGTTGGGATGATGGCGGCAGATGATGATGTAGTTATAGGCAACCAGCGCCGTCAGCAGGCACATCGCCCCGATCAGCCACGGGGAGCTGTAACCGGCCACCGCGAAGGCCAGACCGATGACGTAGGCCTTGCTCGTTCCCCAGTCGCCGTAAAGGATCGCCGCCGCCCTCTTCCAGTCGACATCCCTGGGACGCGTCGTTGTTGTGCTCAGTTCCATGACGGGATTGAAATGATGACGAAACTCAGGCGCTCAGGAGCTGGGAAGGGGTTCGTGCTGGATGCACGGGGAAGATATCGGCGGCGCCCGTTTTTTCCTTATTCATTCTGCCTTTTTCCTTCCACTCAGTGGCCGCCGCAGCACCCACCCTCGGGTCGGCGGGTTTCGGATGACGGGGCGGATGCGCCGCCGCAACAACCGCCCTGATCATGAACTTCGGACTCCTGCCCGGAAGAACCACCCCCGCAGCAGCCGCCTTGGGAGGCTCCTCCTCCGCAGCAGCCCTCGACCTGCTCCCCGATCAGGACGACCTCGAGGCCGATCTGCTGGAGTCCAAGCTGGTCCCGGGCGCGCCCAAGGAAACCGAGAGCCCGCTCCGAGGGTTCGTGGGAGGTGCGCAGTTCGATGCGGACGGGTTTCCCCGCAAGGTGGGGGAAGTTCTCCTTCATCTCGCCGTCGAGGATGAACGAAACGTAGGCATTGAGCTTCTCCTGGAGCTGCCATAACTGGCGCTCACCATGCTCCCAGGGACGCGTCTCAAACATGGCGAGGACGAGGATATCCTCGCGGGTGTCATGGGCGAAGGCATCGAGCATCCCCGTGCGCTCGATACCCGATCCCGCAGGCGGGCGGTTCTGCCCGGTCAGATCTTCGCGGATGGAAACCATACGTAGAGCATGAAGTAGACGAGAACCCCGGTCACCGAGACGTAGAGCCAGACGGGAAGCGTCCAGCGGGCCATCCGCTTGTGGGCCTCGAAACGGCGACGGATCGCGGGGATCACGGTCAGGATGATCAGGGGGAGTGCAATGATCGCTAGGGGCGTGTGGGTCCCCAGGATGAAGAAGTAGAGGGCCTTGGGCCAACCCGGGTAGGCGAAGTGGGTGACATGTCCCGCCTTCAGGAAATGATAGACCAGATAGCAGGCCAGGAAGGCGGCCGAGGTAAGGATCGCCCCGATCATGCAGGCGGCGTGGGCCACCTTCCGTTCCGTCCGGATCATGACCCAGCCGGTCAGGATCAGCAGGGTGCTGAGG
This sequence comes from Chthoniobacterales bacterium, assembly GCA_044236545.1. Lineage (GTDB taxonomy): Bacteria > Verrucomicrobiota > Verrucomicrobiia > Chthoniobacterales > UBA6821 > UBA6821. Next base: position 24,033 of record JBIIGI010000005.1, on the reverse strand, counting down.
CTGTTGAGCGTGGCGTTGACCGCCGGGAGATTGTTGACGTTCATGCGTCGGCCCGCGCCTCCCGCCGGGCCTCATACTCACGGAAGCGATCGTACTGACGGCAATAGCTGATCAGGTAGGCGACCATGAGTCCGATCACCGTAAAAACGAGGCCGAGCAGGAGCAGCGTGCTGGAGGAGAAAGCCATCTTGGAGGTCATGGTCTGCGGCTCGATCAGGCCGCCTGAACTCTTGAGGGCGCAATCAGGGCAGGCACCCGCCACCGTGATGGCGGCGAACCAGAGAGCGGCAGTGAGAATCTTGGCGAGGTTCATGGCAAGCGTGCGTCCCCGGGGTTATTTCGGGGAAGCGGTTCCTGAGATAGGTTCCCTGAGCAGTCCCCCGATGTCCATGAAAAGCTTCTGGACCAGTTCGGGCTCATCGAGGTTCCGGCTCTTGCGGATCCTCCCCTCGCGGTCGATCACGAGGAAGCGGGTCGAGTGGGTCGGGACGTTGTTGGGATCCTTGGCCAGCACCTGAAGCATCCCGCGCTGGGTGAAGTCCTCGATCTCCTTCTGCGGGCCGGTCAGGAAGATCCAGCGCCCGGGATCGGCATTCAGGCGTGAAGCGTACTGCGCCAGCACTTCGGGGGTGTCGTGGGTCGGATCAATCGACACGGAGACAAGGCGCACATCCTTGGTCTTGTTCAGGGCCCGGGAAACCTCCGCCATGCGGGAAGTCATCACCGGGCAGGGGCCGGGGCAGCGGGTGAAGAAGAAGTCGACGACCCAGACCTTCCCTAGCAGGTCGGCGCGGGTCAGCGGCTTCCCCTCCTGGGTGGTGAAGCGGAACTCGGGCACATTCCCGAGCGGGGCCGTCTCCTCGATGTCCCGGCGCTCGGAGGCCTTGAAAATCCTTGCGGCCGCCGTGATCAGCACGACCGCCACCAGAAACGCAACGACCCATGCCGTGAGAGGCAGGCGCTGCGGTTGCTTGCTCACGGGATGTCCCTGATCAGACGAGATAGAGGATCACGTAGAGGAAGACCCAGACCACATCGACGAAGTGCCAGTAGAGACCGACATTCTCGAGGGCGACGTGGCGCTGCGGCGTGAAGAAGCGCTTGGTGACCTGAAGATAGAAGCACCAGAGGATCAGCAGCACGCCGATGCAGACGTGGGCGCCATGGAATCCGGTGAGGGCAAAGAAGGTCGATCCGTAGATGCCCCCCTTGTTGAACCAGAGCCCCTCGTGGTAGAGCTCGGTCCACTCGATGCACTGGATGCCGACAAAGGTCGCACCCATGAGCGCCGCGGTAAGAATCCAACCCGCGCCGGACTTGCCCTTCTTCACCGCCACTTCGGCGAAGTGGTAGGCGAAGGAACTGCCGACGAGAATCACCGTGTTGATGCCGGTGAGGAGCTTGGGCATCGGAGGAAGATGGATGCCGTCGCCGAAATCGGGGGGCCAGCATCCCGCAGCCTGCCTCAGGACGAGGTAGGCGGAGATGAGCCCGCCGAAGAGCATCGCCTCGGAGCAGAGGAAGATGATCGTGCCGAGCTTGCAGATCGAGGGGGGTGTCGGCGGGTGCGCGTGGGCATGATCGTCATGCGCCTCGGGCTGCGGTGCGTGGAAGAGGGAAGCGTCGTTGTAGGCGGCTTGGTTCATCTTGGGAAAAATCGATCGGAAATCAATAAGCCACGGCTGGGCCGCGGCGTAACATCATGACCACGACCAGGGCACAGAGGGCGAGCGCAAAAAGCAACAATCCGGCCAGGATCAGGTATTGGTGACGTCGTCTCGGTGCGGTCATGGGATGAAATCAGTGGTATCTTAGAGTCGGAAGGCGACGAGGGCTCCGAGGAGGAGCGGGAGGTAGATGATCGAGGCGAAAAACAACCTCCGCGCCGATGCGGCCGTCCGTGTTCTCACGAAATCCCCCGCCAGGAAGAGCATCGCCGCCCCCAGGGCCAGGGCCGCGAAGAAATACCACGGGGAGGCATACCCGAAGAGTCCCGGAAGGAGGGAGACCGCAAGCAGGGCGGCGGCATAGATGAGCGACTGCCAGGAAGTGGCCCAACCCTCGGGATCGCGCGTGCTGAGCATCCGGAATCCCGCGGCGGCATACTGGTCGCGATAGAGCCAGGCGATCGCAAGAAAATGGGGCATCTGCCAGAACCAGAGGATCAGGAAAAGCAACCATCCGCCGAGTCCCGTGTGGCCCGTGGCGGCAGTCCATCCGAGGAGCGGAGGCAGGGCTCCCGGCACCGCCCCGAGCAGCGTATTGAGCTCGCTCACGCGCTTGAGCGGCGTGTAGAGGGCGGCGTATATTAGAATGGTCAGGAAGGAGAGGAACGCCGTGATCGGATTGACCATCAGGGCCAGCAGGGCCACCCCGCTGCCTGAGCAGAGCAGGCCGAAGAGCAAGGCATCGGAGGGATGCATCCTGCGCGCGGGAAGCGGCCGGTCGAGGGTGCGCGGCATCAGGGCATCGAGGTCGCGCTCGAGCCACTGATTGAGCGCGGAGGCACCGGCGGCGCTGAGGGCCGTCCCGATCAGCGTGGCGCCCAGGAGGATGTAATCCATCGGGCCGTGCCATCCGAGCAGGAAGCCGACCAGAGTTGTCAGCAGGACCAGCAGGGAGAGGCGCGCCTTGGAGAGCTCCCCGAGATCGGAAAGGATCGTGGCCTGCTTGGCCTCGTTGGTGGCGGGGGTGGTGGAATCAGCACTCATGCCGTGACGGGGCGGGTGTGCCCCTCCGCGGAGCAGAAAAGCCGGAAGGTGAGCAGGATGACAAATCCCGTGAGCAGTGCACCGAGCGCCATGTGTGTCGTGGCGACATCGGCCGCCTTGTTGAACCAGATGGTCATTCCGCCCAGCAGGATCTGGAGCAGGATCGCGCCGACCCAGAGGAGACTCCATCCGCGAAGCCAGTGACCGAGCGGCGTCACCTGCAGGGCCTTGGCCGAGAAAATCAGGACGACGATAAAGAGGACAACGGCCCCGGCGCGGTGGATAAGCTGGAGGTGGATCTGCCCTGCGCTGACGGGAGCGATCCGGTCGGCGGCACGCTGTGCATTGATCGTCGCCAAGGAGGCGGAATCGGTAGCAGGGATCAGCGTGCCGTAGGCGGCGGGAAAGTCACGGATCGCAAGCGGTGCGTGCTGATGACGGATGGTCGCGGCGACACCCAACTGGAAGTAGGTGAGCAGCAGGGCCGCCACGCAGAGCCACCGGAGTGATCCGGACGCCGGATCACGCGTCCACTTTCCGGCCAGGAAGCCACGGCCGGTGACGGCGGTGATGATCAGCAGCAGACCGAAGAAGCTCTGGGCCAGCAGCGCGTGGAAGATCCCGATCTGATCCTTGTAGAGTGTCACTCGCAGCCCACCCAGGAGCCCCTGCAGGCATACCAGGATCACGGCGGCGATCGTGAGCCACTTGACCCAGGTGCGTCCTTCTTTCCAGAGAGCGACGGCGGCAAGGATGAGGGCGATCAACCCCACGCCCGAGGCGATGAGACGGTGGGAGTGTTCCCAGAAGATGCCCCCCACCCACTTCGAGTAGGGATAGAGGAACATGTTGTAGCCGTAGGTGGTCGGCCAGTCGGGCACCGACATGCCGACTCCCTTTGAGGTGACGAGTCCCCCCACGACGATGAGCAGGAAGGTGCTCAGTGCGCCGAATAGCGCGATGCGGTGAACCGCCCGGGATCCCGTCAGGCGCGGGTTCCCGGCGCCGGAGTTCGTGGCTTCCACGGTGCCCGGGCCCATGGCGGGACTCAGTGGGCCTCCAGCGTGACGTGGGCGGGAGCCTTCTCGTTCTGCGGGAGGAAGTCCTTCTGAAGACCGGGCACGCTGTACTCGTAGGGGCCGTGGTAGACGGTCGGCGTGACTGGGAAGTTCCCATGCTGGATCGGATGGGAGAGCGTCCACTCGAGGGTGGTCGAGTTCCAGGGATTGGCCGGCGCGTCGGGAGCCTTGCGGAGGCTCATGACGAGATTCACCACAAAGGGGATCGTTGCCAATCCGAGTCCGATCGCGCCGATCGTGCAGACCACGTTGAGCGGCTGAAGCTGGCGCAGGCAGTCGTAGACGGTCGGGTCGGCGATGCGGCGCATCATGCCGCCGAGGCCGAGGTTGTGCATCGGGAAGAAGGTGAGGTTGAAGAAGACAAAGGTCATCCAGAAGTGGATCCAACCGAGGGTGTTGTCGAACATCCTGCCCGTCATCTTGGGGAACCAGAAGTAGACCGCCGAGAAGATCGCGAACATCGATCCGCCGAAGAGGACGTAGTGGAAGTGGGCGACAATGAAGTAGGTGTGGTGTACGAAGAGGTCGACCGGCGTGGAGGCCATGAAGATGCCGGAGAGGCCGCCGATCACGAACATCGAGACGAAGGCGACCGCAAAGGCCATCGGGACGGTGTAGTGGATCGATCCGCGCCAGATGGTGCCCATCCAGTTGAAGGTCTTGATGGCGCTCGGCACCGCGATGACCATCGTCGAGACGGAGAAGGCGGCGCTGAGGGTCAGGTTCATGCCGCTGACATACATGTGGTGTCCCCAGACGATGAAGCCGAGGACGCCGATCGCGATCATCGCCCAGACCATCGCCTTGTAGCCGAAGACCGGCTTGCGGGAGTTCACCGAGAGGATCTCGGAGGTCAGACCCATCGCCGGGAGGATCAGGATGTAGACCTCGGGGTGGCCGAAGAACCAGAAGAGATGCTGCCAGAGCAGCGGCTGCCCGCCACCCTGGGGCCTGTAGAAGCTGGTTCCGAGATTCAGGTCGAAGATGATGAGTGCGGCCGCAGCAGAGAGGACGGGGATCGCGAGGATGAGCAGGATCGCTGTCAGGAAGATCGCCCAGACAGGAAGCGGCATCCGGAACATCGTCATCCCGGGGGCGCGCATCGTGATCACGGTGGTGATGTAGTTGACGGCTCCGGTCAGCGAGGAGAGTCCGTTGATGAAGAGAGCCACGCACCAGAGCGTCTGTCCCATCGGGGTCTGGTTGTAGGCGGCCACACTACTGAGAGGGGCATAGCCGGTCCAACCCGTGCCGGGAGCGCCGCCCGGCACCCAGAAGGAGGCCATCATGATCACGCCGGAGAGCGCGAAGAGCCAGTAGCTCAACTCGTTGAGGGCGGGAAATGCCATGTCACCGGCGCCGATCTTGAGCGGGATGAGGAAGTTGCCGAAGACGCCGATGAGGAGAGGCATCGCGACAAAGAAGACGAGGATCGTCCCGTGCATGGTCACGAGCACGTTGTAGCCGCTGGGCATGATCGCTCCCTCGTCATTGACGATGCCGGAGGGAAGAAGATGTCCGAGAACGGGGATCGGATGACCCGGGAAACCCAACTGCCAGCGCATCGCCACGGCCATGGCCCCGCCGATGAGCAGGAAAAAGACAGCCGAGACGAGGAACTGCATCGCGATCACCTTGTGGTCGGTGTTCCAGATCCAGTGCATGATCCCGGGCTTGCCGTGGCCATGGTCATCGCCATGGTGGGCGTGGGCTGCGTGACTGTCGGCGGTGACGGAAGCGCTCATGGGCTTAGAGGGTATTCTTTGCGGGAGATGCGGTCAAGGTGGCGGCCTTTGGAGCCGTGGAAGCGGCCTGGGGGGCTGAAGGCGCTGAAGGAGCAGGCTGTGCCGGGCCGGCGTTCTTCTGCTGACGGGGGGTCAGCCATTTCTGGAACTCCTCTTCGGTGACCACACGGATCGGCGCCTTCATGTTGTAGTGACCGGTTCCACAGAGTTGGTTGCAGGCCAGCTGGAACTCGCCCGTGCGGGTGGCCTGGAACCAGACCCAGCCGATCGTGCGGCCCGGAACGCAGTCCTGATAGAGGCGGAACTCGGGAACGTAGAAGGAGTGGATCACGTCGCGGGCGTGGAGCAGGAGATGGACGGGCCTGCCGACCGGAATGACCAGTTCGGGCGCCACCACATCCTGCGCGGTGAGCGGGTTTTCCGGATCAGTTCCGAAGCGGTTCTCGGGGCCGATCTTGCGGACATCCATGGGGGCGAGTTTCCCGCTGATGCCGGGATAGCGCATGTCCCAGCCGAACTGGTAGCTGGAGACATCGATGACGAGCGAGTTCTCGGGCGCGGGACGGTGGATATTCTCCCAGATGCGGTTGCCGTAGATCGCGAGCGCCAGGAAGACGAGGGTCGGGGCGGTGGTCCAGATGATCTCCAGCGTGTTGTTCCCGTGGCTGTAGTGGGCGGGAACTCCGGGACGGCGGCGGTACTTGATGAGGTAGTAGACGTAGGTGACCTGGGTCAGCACGAAGATCGCGGCGCAGAGCCAGAAGATGATCTTGATCAGGTCGTCGATCTGCTCGCCGACTGTCGTGACGCAGGGAGGAAGGAGGTAGACATTGCCGGAGCGCTGCTCCGCCATGAGCGAGGAGGCCGCCAGCACCGGCAGCAGCAGGAACGCCCCGGAGAGGATCCGGGTGAACGGGCGGCGGAAGGAAAACTCTCTCATCGTGTGAACTTATTTGGCGGGGGCCTGGGTGCCTTTGACGGGAGGGATGGCCAGCAACTGGGCCTGGGTCCAGGCCTCGCTCTGGGCCGCGTGCTCCTTGCGGAGGCTCGCGACGAAAGCCGGGTCGACGGCGGAGGCCTTGTTCCCCCAATCCGAGCGGATGTAGGTGAGGATCGAGGCGATCTGGTCGTCGCTGAGCTGCTTCCACTGCGGCATGGCATTGTTGTAGTTGGCACCCATGACCTGCATCGGCCCCTGATGGCCGTGGAGCATCAGCAGGACGAGATGGTTCTCACCCTGCTTGTCGCCGCCGTTGACCCATTCGCTTCCGGCAAGGGGAGGAAACTGACCGGCCACACCCTGTCCGTTGGCCTGGTGGCAGACGACGCAGTTCTGGCTGTAGAGGCGCTTGCCGACGACCTTGGGATCGACGGGCGCGGCGGCCTGCGTGCCGCCGCCGGCCCAACTCACCGCGTTGGACTCGTAGACATCCTGGCGGAACCCGCCGCTGTTGAAGGCGAGGTAGAAGCCACCCCAGAAGATTGCGACAATGAAGGCCCCGACGAGCCAGGGGGAGAGGGGCGCGCCGGAGTTCGCGGAGGATTCCCCTCCACCGCACTCCTGCTTGTGATTGTGTTGATCGTGATTCACGGCTGATCGTTCTGGATCGTTTTACTTGGCCGGCCCGGCAGCCGCTTTCTTCACGGGAGCCTCGGGCAGGGGATAATCATGACGCAGGGAGAGGAGATAGGCGACGAGGTTCTTCGCCTCCGCCGTCGGAACCACTTCGTAACCCTGCTTCGGGGCATCCACACCGGTCAGGTTGAGCGCCTCGTCGGAGCGCTGTCCCTGGATCTTGCGGAGGCTGAAGAGGTGGCTGTAGGAGGGCATCAGCGACCCCTCGCAGACGGAGGAGGGATGGTAGAGATGCTTGTAGTGCCAGGCGGCGTCGGGAAGACGCACGCCGACATTCGAGAGATCCTGGCCGAGCCGGCGGGAACCGAGGAAGGAGGTGCTGTCGCGCAGATAGTCGCGAGCCACCGAGGGACGCACGCCCCAACCGCGCTCGATGTCGGTCTGCGTGATGCTTGTCTGGCGGACCTGCTGGCTGTGGCAGGAGATGCACCCCTCGGTCGCGTAGACGCGTTGTCCCGCCACCGCCTGACCGCCGTAGACGGGAGGAAGGGTGCCGCCGGTATCGGCATCGGCCACCGGGGCCAGACGGCCCAATCCGAGCACGGGATAGGCGACCAACCCGAGCCAGGAGGTCAGGAAGACCAGGAAGATACCGCTGAGCAGTGTCGGTAGGCGGTGCATGTTATTTCTTCTTCGGGAAGAGGTAATCCCACGCAAGGGCGCGTGAGAGATTGAGTCCGAGGATCACCGCGGCGGCAAGAAGCAGGAGCTGTGCCGCGCACTCCAGGACATGGAAGGGATAGGAGTAGGAGGTGATGTTGAGGAAGGAGACGGTCGGGTCGTTCAGCGCGAGTCCGGTGAAGAGACCTCCGAAGAGCATCAGTCCGACCAGCAGCCAGAGCCCCGAGAAGGTGAACCAGTAGTGGCGGGCGGAGAGGGAGGAGCACCAGCAGTCGCGACCCAGCAGGGCGGGGCACGACTCGTAGAGCACCGCGAAGAGCGGGAAGGAAATCGCCCCGAGAATCCAGAGCTGGGTCTTGGCCTCGGTGACGGCAGTGAAGCGGAGAGCACCGCTGATCTCCGGCAGCGCGCAGAGGGCTCCCAGGATTCCGACCGAAAGCATCGCGTAGATCCCGCTCTTCAGAAAACGAATCACCACACCCTCCTCCACATCGGTTTTCTTATCAGCGCTCATGCCGAGGAGATTGATCGCGACGATCACCACCGGGATCAGGAAGAGGACTCCTGCCACGACGCCGGCCGAGGTAATCCAGGCGGGAACAGGGCCGCCGATGAGTCGCTCCATGCCGTTCCATCCCCCGAGCAGGAGCAGCATCCAGAATCCGAGGGTCGCCAGATTGCGGCGGTTCAGATGGCAACCGAGCAGGCGGGGCATCAAGGCGTAGAGGGCGGCGATGGCCACCGGCAGAAGCCAGAGAGCAAGCAGGCTTCCGCAATACCACGACTGGATCGGTCCCTGCGCGGAGGCCTGAACGGGCTTCCAGGTGAGCAGAAGGTTCGCTGTGCCGTAGACCCAGGGGAACCAGCAGAAGGCAGCGACAAGGAACCACTGGGCGACCTCGGCGCGCTCGTTGGTGCGGCGGTCGAACTGGAGCACCGCCCAGATGCCGATGAGCAGGAAGGAGAGGAGCAGCATCGCCGAGGCCCAGTTCGGGTACTCGAGCCATTCCACCCCGGTGCTGTAACCGGCGAAGATCGCAAGCGTGCCGAGCAGGATGGCGACGTTCCAGAGGACCGTGGCGCTGACCAAGAGCGTGGAATGCAGAATCCCCCCGAGAGGCCGTCCGCTGAGGCGGGCCATCAGCCAGATGCCGGCGGCAAGCGCGGCCTGGGAAGCCCATCCGTAGAGGAAGAGATCCCGCGCCATCGGCGCGAGACGGCCGTAGGTGAGGAAACTGACGCCGCCGAGGAATCCGGGGGCGATCAACTTCACCGAGAGGATGAAGGAGATCAGCGAGGCGACGACCAGCCAATGGACGGCATTGCCGAAAAGAACCAGCACCGGGAGGCGCACGGAGGCGTCGACGGCGCGCGTCGCGGCGGTTCCGCGATCCTCTTCGGCGTGATGATGGGGAAAGATGTTCTCGATCATTGCTGGGAAGGCTTGGCGGCGGTTTTCAGCGTCGGGAGGACCAGTTCCATCGCGCGAGTGATCGGAATGCGGACAACACCCTTGGCCTTGTCGTTCCATCCGTAGGTGGTGAGGGCCGCCTTGTCGGCCGCCTGAAGTTCCGCGAGGTTCTTCGTCCGCTCGGCGGCGCGCGTCGCATCCTCGAGTTCGGTGGCGGAACCGGAGCGGTTGATCCAGAGGGCGCCGGCGGCGGCGATCAGGAGCAGGATCAGCACGGCCACGCCGAGCAGGATGCCGGGACCGCGCGATGCGGTCGCGCTCTCATGGGATGTCTCGTGATGGTGTGTCATCAGTCGTTGTAATTGGCGGCCTCGGCGAGGCGCGGGTCACGGGAGGGCCAGAGCGGGGAATCGCCCAGTTTCTTGAGGAAGACGGCTCCCAGGGTGCTGCCGATGGCGATGACTGCCGCGATGTCCAGGACGGCGGGGTGGAATCCCTCCGGGTGGAGCACGGGAAGGATCATGGTGTAGAGGTCGAGCAGGTGCATTACCAGGATCCACCCCGCAACCAACCCGAGGAAGCCGGCGCTCGCCTTCGGCGCACGGAAGATGAGAAGCGTGAAGGGGATGAGGAAGTGGCCGACCACAAGGACGATGCCGAGCACCTTCCAGGAGCCCGTCGAGCGGAGGACATAGTAGGCGGTCTCCTCGGGGATGTTCGCATACCAGATGAGCATGTACTGGACGTAGGCGATCCAGGACCAGAAGAGCGTGAAGGCGAGCAGCAGCTTGCCGAAGGCGAAGTTGTGCTGGGCGGTCAGGACCCGCCCGAGGTAACCGGCGGAGCGTAGCGCGTTGGCAAGAAGGATGATGAGGCAGAGCGCCGCGAGGGCGGATCCGGCAAAGAGGTAGATACCGAAGATCGTGGAATACCAGCGGATGTTCAGGCCCATGATCCAGTCAAACGACCAGAAGGTCAGCGCGATGGCACCGACGGGGATGATGAAGAAGGCCACGCGGCGGTTGCGGATCGTGTGGATGGCGGCCCCGTCCTTGTCCTGCGCGATCGAGTTGCGGCGCAGGAGCGCGGCCACGATGCCGAAGAGCAGGAAGTAGAAGGCCGTGCGCAGCCAGAAGAAGTTGACGTTCAGGTAGGCGGATTTCTCGGCCAGCTCATGGTCGTGGGCGGGATCCGATGCCATCCAGGTCCAGACGAGAGGCGCCACGAAAAAGAGCGGCACAAGCAGCAGGGCCAGCAGCGGCAGCAGGCAGGAGATGTTCTCGAGTTGGCGGCGGATCCCGACGCTCCAGGCGCTGTCGACAGCGTGATGGACCACGACCCAGAAGAGGGAGCCGATCAGGAGGGTGAAGAAAAAGCTTCCGGCGAAGAGCCAGGAGAAGGCGAACTGCTTCGGGTCACCCAAGCCGAGCACCAGGGAGATGACGAGGGTGACGACCGCCGTCAGGCAGAGGCCGACGAAGCGGCCCCCGACATGCTTGTAGTCAAAGGTCTCCGGGGCCGGTAGTGATGTCTGCTCGTTGCTCATCGGTCAGGGCTTGGCAGGGGTGGAGGCGGAGTTGGTTCCCTGCAGGGCCGCACGCTCGGCTGCGGGGACGTCGTTGATCGTCGCGTTCTGCGAGCGCTGCAGGGCGCGGATGTAGGCGACGATTGCCCAGCGATCGGGCACCTGGATCACCGATCCGTATCCGAGCATCGTGTTCTTCCCATTGGCGATCGTGTTGTAGATCTCGCCGTCGGTCATCTCGCGGAGGCGCTGCTGGTGGAGGCTTGCGACGCCGACAAGACCGTACTTCGTGGCGATGCCGTTGCCGGCCCCGGTCTCCCCGTGGCAGACGGCGCACTGGATCTGGTAACGCTCACGGCCGCGCTCGAGGGTCGCCATGGTGGCGTTGAAGGGAAGTCCGTTGCCCCAGTTGGTGCCGTTCTTTCCGGTGTCGGCGTAGCCTTCCTTGCCGGAGAAAATGACGACCTCGTAGGGGCCGCTCATGACGGCGCCATTTGATCCATTCGACGCAGTGGATGCCGATGATGCGGCGGACGGCTTTACAGGCTCGCTGTAGCCAACGGGAACCGTCCCGGCGACCGGCTCGCGGGAGCCGCGTCCGTCGGCGAAGAATCCGCTCGGAACCTGGGCCTTCACCTTGGGCTGGCGTACCATGTCGGGGAAGATCTCGATCGGCGGGCGCTTGGTCTTGCAGCCGCGCAGTCCCGCGATGGAGACCACCAGGATGACCAGCAGGGTCAGGAGAAGGATGAAGTAGCGGATGAGGCTCATGGCGTTACTTGGATTCCTCCTCGAGATGGATGGCGGTGACATCGCCGGCTCCGAGTTGATCGAGAAGCTCGGTCACTCCGGTCGTGGTGAATTTTTTGTCATCGGCCTCGATCGCGAGGAAGAAGCCTCGCGAGGCATCCTTGGCGAAGAGGTCCCAGGCGAACATCGGGTTGTTCAGGCGGGGCATGCCACCGAGGATGATCATTCCCTTCACCGCGGCGATGGCGCCGATCATCAGCGTGAGTGCCACGACGATCGGCACATACTGGGGCAGGGCAAGGAGATTGAGGGGCTTGCCGTCCACGACGAGCGGGTAGATCAGGGTGCTCGGGATAAGCTCCATCGAGAAGGCGATCAGGATGGCCGTGAGACCGCCGCCCAGCACGAGGAAGCTGAGGAGGGACTTGGGCAGGCGCATCGCCTCGGCGAGTCCGTGAACCGGATAAGGTGTGAAGCATTCGTAGGCGGAGTAGCCCTCGGCACGCAGGCGGTTCACCGCGGCCACAAGCTGGTCGGGGGTGTCGAACCGTGCTCCGATCGCGTGGAGCGGCTCGTCCTTGGATCCGCAGATGGGAAGGTGATGGCTCATCTTCAGCGTCCCTCCCCGGTTGAGTGCCCTGAATCTCCATGGGGCTGGGATTCCGGAAGCGCGGCCTTGAGCTCGCTCATGTTGATGATCGGGACGAAGCGGATGAAGAGCAGGAAGAGCGTGAAGAAGATGCCGACCGTTCCCGTAGCGGTCAGGATGTCGACGATCGTCGCGTGGAAATTCCCCCAGGAGGAGGGTAGGAAATCGTGGGTGAGCGTGGTGGTCACGATCATGAAGCGCTCGAACCACATGCCGACATTGCAGAGGAGCGCCAGGATGACGACAAGCGGCAGGCATCGGCGAACCGCCTTGAACCAGAAGAGCTGGGGGATCGTCAGGTTGATCGAGAGACAGGTGATCGCATACCAGCTGTAGCTGCCGGTGAAGCGCTCCCAGAAGGCTCCGCGCTCGAAGGGGTTCGCGCTGTACCAGGCATTGAAAAGCTCGAAGACGTAGACGTAGCCCACGCAGGAGCCCATCATGAGGAGGAGCTTGCAGACTTTGTCGAGGTGGGACGGGGTGATCAGTTCCTTGAGCTGGGGATAGATCGCGCGGAGCGGGATGAGCAGGGTCAGGATGGTGGCGCTTCCGCTGTAGACGGCGCCGACCATGAAGTAGAAGGGGAAGATGGTGGCGTGCCAACCGGGGACGACCGACGTGGCGCAGTCGCTGGCCACGATCGTGGTGACGGTGACGACGAGGACCGAGGTGAGTCCCGCCAGCAGGACATACATCATCTCGTAGTGACGCCACTGGCGGGCGGTACCAAGCCAACCGAGGGAGACAAGGCCGTAGGCGAACTTGCGGATCTTCGTCGTGGCGCGGTCGCGGAGGACGGCGAGATCGGGGATCATGCCGGCGAACCAGAAGAGCGAGGAGACGGTCAGGTAGCTGGTCACCGCGAAGACGTCCCAGAGCAGAGGGCTCGAGAAGTTCGGCCACATGCCGTAGCTGTTGGGCACGGGGAAGAGGAACCAGACGAACCAGACGCGCCCGATATGGATCGCGGGATAGACGCCGGCGCAGACGATGGCAAAGACGGTCATCGCCTCGGCGGCGCGGGAGATCGAGATGCTCCACTTCTGGCGGGTCAGGAAGAGGAGCGCGGAGATGAGTGATCCGGCATGGGCCATGGAGACCCAGAAGATGAAGTTCGTGATGTCCCAGGCCCAGAAGCAGGGGCTGTTGGAACCCCAGACGCCGACGCCTGTCACGATCATGTAGAGGATGCAGGCTCCGCCGATCGCGGCGAAGGTGCCGGAGACGGAGATGGCGGCATACCACCAGAGCGGGGTCTTCCCCTCGACGATCGAGCAGACCGCGTCGGTCACCCAGAGCGGGCCGCGGTTGTTGAGCACCTGCGGCGGGCGGGCGATGGCGCTCAGGTCGGGAGCGGCGGTCTCGTTGGAAGTGGTCGCGTCCATACCTGTTAGTGGGAGTGGGTGGCGTGCTCGTTACGACGATTGGCGGCACCGACGAGATCGGCTCCGGGCATCGCCGGGTTGGGATTGCGGACCCTCGCCATGTAGGTGACGCGCGGACGCGTATTGAGGTAGGCGAGCGAGGAGTAGGTGCGGGCGTCGGCCTTGGCCTTGGAGACCGGGCTCTCGGGGTCGTTGATGTTGCCGAAGACGATCGATTCGGAGGGGCAGGCCTGCTGGCAGGCGGACTTGAAGGCGGGGAGCGGAGTCTTGGTGACGTCGCTGGCGCCGGCCTTCACCGCGCGGCCGATCCTGGCCTCCTCGATGCGCTGGATGCAGAAGGTGCACTTCTCCATCACGCCGCGCATGCGGACGGTGACGTTCGGGTTCTTGGCCATCTTGAGGCTGTCGGCCATTCCCTTCGGCGCAAGCGGGCCGTAGTAGAGCTGGTCGAGGGGGCGCTCGTTGTAGTCGAACCAGTTGAAGCGGCGCACCTTCCAGGGGCAGTTGTTGGCGCAGTAGCGGGTGCCGATGCAGCGGTTGTAGGCCATCAGGTTGAGACCCTCCTCGCTGTGGACGGTGGCGTTGGCCGGGCAGACCGCCTCGCACGGGGCGCTCTCGCAATGCTGGCACATCACCGCCATCGGGATCATCTCGAGGGATTCCTCCCTGTGATCGGCGCTCGCGAACCAGCGGTCGATGCGGATCCAGGCCATGTCGCGGCCGCGGCGGACCTGGTCCTTGCCGACGACGGGGACGTTGTTCTCGGCGCGGCAGGCGACGAGGCAGGCATTGCAGCCGATGCAGGAATTCAGATCGACCGAGAGACCCCACTGGAGATCGCCGGTGAGCGGGGGATTCGGGTAGATGGAAACGGGCTTGGGGAGTTCGCCATCCATCTCAGAGGCGAAGTTCGGCTCCTCCCTGAACTGCTCGAGCGTCCCCTCGCGGGCGATGTCGCGCCCCTCCATGTTCTCGTGCTCCTGCGTGCGGGCAAAGACGTATGCATCCTTGGGCAGGGCCTTCACGGCGACACCGGCACGGTATCCGAGCGTGGTGGAATCGCGGAGCGGGTAGGCGTCGAATCCGACCTTCTCCATCACGTGGGAGACGCCGTTGCGGCCGTAGCCGAGGGCGATGCTGACCGAGCGGTCGGCATGGCCGGGAGCGATCAGGGCGGCGGCATCGATGTATCGGTCGCCGGCGGTGATCCGGAGCCAGTCGCCATCCTTGATGCCGAGAGCCTTGGCGTCGGCGGGGCTGACAAGGGCGGCATTGTCCCAGACGAGCTTGGTAACGAAATCGGGGGTCTCCTGGAGCCAGGAATTGTTAGCGTAGCGGCCGTCGTCGACGCTCGAACTGCGGAGGAAGACCACCTCAAACTCCCCGGAGGCACTCCCCTTGGCCGACTGGACGGCAGCGAGGGCGGCACCCTGGTTGAAGGCCGGTGCCGAGAGGGGCCACGCGGTTCCCGCGGCGAAGCCGTTCTTCAGGAAGGTCTGCCAGGCGGCGTCGGAGGCATCCTTGGAGTAGGAGGCGAAGGTGGCGCGGACTGCGGAGGGGCCGTCGATCTTCTCGCCGGCCAGCGACGCGAGGATCTCGATCGCGGAGATTCCGTTCCAGAGCGGAAGGATCATCGGCTGGACGGAGCAGACCGTGCCGTCGAGGGAACGGGCATCGCCCCAGCTCTCCAGATAATGGGCCGCGGGCACCTGCCAGTGGGTCACCTTGCTCGTCTCGTCGGTGAAGAGCGAGAGATGGAGCGTCTCGGGGACGTGTGCCAGAAGGTTCGCGAAGTCGAGGCCGGCGGGGGCGGTGTGAGCCGGATTGCCGCCGAGGATCAGGAGGGTCTTGACCGAGCCGGCCTTGATCGCGGCGCAGAGATCGGAAAGCTTCGCGGCGGGCTTGGCGCCAGTCTGGCGAACGGAAATGGTCGTGCCGAGATTGCCAAGGGCGGCATTGATCCCGATGACGAGGGCTCGGACCGCGGCAGGCTGCTGCGCGCCGACAAGGACAAGGCTCTTCCCCTTCGCGGAGAGGAGATCGTCGGCCACTCCCTTGATCCAGGCTGGATCAAAGGTGACACCGGTGCCCTTGTAAGCCGAGGAAAGGGCATTGAGGCCGGCATCCCCGGTCTTGGCGGCGACAGCGGAGGCGACCGCGGCGGCGAAGTCGCCGTATTCCGAGGCCCGGACGCGGAGGCGGTGGTCGGCCATGCCGCCGGTGAGGGAGAAGTGGTTCTCCGCCACGTAGAGACGATTCATCGACCCCTTGGGATCGCGGCGCTTGGCAAAGCCGTTGGCGAAACCGAAGCCGCTCTCGGCGGGGTTCAGGAAATCGCTGCCGATCGAGAGGATGACATCAGCCCTGGCCACATCGCACGCGGGACGGGCTCCCGCGCCGAACAGGACGTCGAAGGCCTCCTCCGCGCCGCGAGAAGAAATCGCCTCGTCCTGCACCCAGAGGATCTTGGGGAACTGCTGGACCAGTGCGGCCCGGAGACGCTCGACGGTGGGGGAGTTCTCCCTGCCTACGAGGATCGCGAGGCCGTCGCCGGCATTGGATCCCGCGGTGGCGCGGATCTTGGCCAGCAGGTTGTCGAGATCGCCGCGACCGACGGTCAGCGAGTCGTGCTTGATCTCCTTGGAACGGTTCGGGTCGTAGAGATCGAGGACGGAGGCCTGGGCAAAGGCATCGGTCGAGCCGTTGCTGAGCGGGTGGAGGGGATTCCCCTCGATCTTGGTGGGGCGACCATCGCTGGTGGTGACGATGAGCGGAACGGCGCCCGCCGGTGTCGGCATGGCGCTCGCGTAGAAGAGGAACTTCCCGGGAACCGTCCACTCGGCGCTCTTGGCAAAGGGAACGAGGTGCGCCTCGGGACGGCGGCAACCGGTCAGCCCCACGCCGGTCAGCGCGGTGGCGGCTCCCATGAGGCGGACGAAATCACGACGGGAGAGACCCTCGCTTGATTCACGGCCCGAGGCCGCATCGGTGAACTCGCGTGCGAGCGACTCGTTGAACTCCGCGGAATTCTCGAGCTCTCCGCTGGTCCTCCAGAGGGTCGGCTTCGCGTCACGCGCGGGATGTTGGAAAATCTTTTTCATCGGTGGCAGCCTCCGCAATTGACGGGTGGGTTGACCTTCCACTCCTCCTTGAACCTGGCGCCCAGCTCACGCTGCTCGGCGGCCGAGGAGGGGTGCCAGTCCATGTTGAAGATCTCCGAGGGAGGACGGAGGAAGTTCTCGGGGGAGCGATGGCAGTCGAGGCACCACTTCATGCTCAGGGACTCGGCCTCGTAGACCACGCTCATCTCGTTGACCGCTCCGTGGCAGCTGTAGCAGCTGACCCCGCGGTTCACGTGGACAGCGTGGTTGAAGTAGGCGTAATCGGGCAGGCGATGGATCTGCACCCAGGGGATCGGCTGGCCGGTCTTCCAGCTCTCGCGGACCGGGGCGAGGCGGGGGCTGTTGGAGAGGATCTTGCCCTCGCCGTGGCAGTTGATGCAGGTCTGGGTGGCGGGGAGATTCGAGTGGCCGGCCACCTCGACGAAGCTGTGGCAGTAGCGGCAGTCCATTCCGAGCTGCTTCACGTGGAGGGCGTGGGAGAAGGGAACCGGCTGGTCGGGTTGGTAGCCGACCCGGGTGTATTTCGGCGTGAAGTAATACCAGACCCCGAGCGTGATGGGGGCGCCGACAACCAGCCCACAGACCAGCAGCTGTAGCGGGAGCCAATTGGCCCATCTGGGAAAGAAATTCGACATTCGGGTGGTATGAGACGCCCGGATGGAGGAATTCGCAGGCCGGAACAGAGTAGGAATTCGGCGCCCAAAGGCAAGAAATTTGCCGCAGAAAAACGGGAAAAGAATTGAATATGGAACTCAGGAAATCAGGAAATGAATGAATCAAATTGTCGAACGCCCTGAGTAAAGCAGCTGGGTTGGGGCATGGCCTCTTGCATAAGAACGCCTTCAAAAGACACAGGATGCATCTTAATGGTTGCAGGTCTCTTCCTGAGTTCCTGGGTTCCATATTTTCCCCATGCCCCTATGATCGAGAAGCATTCTACGGCGTCCCTATGAGAAACATGCTCCCGCTTCTGCTTTCAGTTTTTTTATCGGCATTGCCTCTCCAAGCGGCGCCGAAGCCGCAGTTCGACCTGCCCAAGGCCACGCTGACCCTCGGCACGAATTCCCTGGACGCCCAGATCGCCGACGACGACTCATCCCGCGAGCGCGGCCTCATGTCCCGCACCAACCTTGCCGAGAACGAGGCGATGCTCTTTGTCTTCCCCCGGCCGCAACCCGTCGCCTTCTGGATGAAGGACACCCCCGTCCCGCTCTCGATCGCCTATGTCGGCCCCTCGGGCAGGATCTTCGAGATCCACGATCTCAAGCCCTTCGACGAGACCCCCGTCCCCAGCGCCTCGGAGGCCGTTGTCTATGCAATCGAGGTGCCGCAGGGATGGTTCGGCAGGCGCGGAGTGATGGCTGGCAGCGTGGTCGGAGGGTTGCCGGCGGCCTCTTCCGCGAAGTAATGGGCTCGGGGATATTCGGAATGGCAGCGCAGCGCCCGCGGTCCATGGCTTGACCGGTTCTTGCTTCGCATCCGCTACGGCTTCCCGCAACGGCCTCTATGCTCTTTAACCCGGATTTTGCAATAGAGCGGCATCAACTGGTGTGGATGGTTCACCCGGATGGTGGGGGCTCAGGGAGTTAAAAAGTTCAAACGTTAAAATGTTACAAGGTGCTGAAACTGCCTTTTTTAGGTTCTTCGCTATTTTGAGTGGGTGCCCTTTGACCCCAGAGGGATCCGAGGGAAAAGGTAAATAATCTGGAACTCAGGAACTCAAGAAATCAGGAAGAGAGTAGATGGAAAATTCACGAAATGCAGAGGAGATCGGGGCAGAGGAGTCATTGGCTAGGTCTGGACGGATCTGGAATGCCATTCCTTGATCTCCGGTCCCTCTCTTTTTCAGATCCTTTGATGGGCCTCGCTCCCGCTCACCTCGCCCTGAAGGGCTGTGCTACCGCGCAGGCTAAACCGTGCCTCCCGCCACTCGGCGGTCCTCCGTGGTACAAATCCTACTTCCCTCCGTTTCTTTTCCTGAGTTCTTGAGTTCCAGATTTTCCCCTGTCTTCCTTTTTTACCCACTGAAAACAGCGAGGAGCCCTTTTTTATTCTAGTCTCTGCTCGGCACTTCGCTTCGTTGCTACGGATGTTTCCTCCGGGACTCCAGAGCCTGGGCTCTCGCGGTAATCATTTTAACTCTGTAACGTTCCAACCCTTTTAACCTCTCTCAATTCCGTGATCCCAATGCAAATGTTGGGTTTAATCAACGGTTCCCTAATCCGTCGGGATCAGCGCCTTGGCCCGGGGGGCGAGGAGGCTGAGGAACTCCAGGAGGGAGGCCTTCGAGGGAATGGGACGGCGTGTGATGACCCCCATGGGTCGCCACATCCGGTCGGCCTCGATTTCCCGCGAGGTGAGACTTCCCTGCCGGATTTCCTGCCTCACGGAGGTTTCGGGAATGATCGAGACGGCCCCCTCGGCCTCAACGGCCGCCTTGACGGTCTCGATGTTGTCGAGTTCGGCAACATAGTGAACCCGGACGCCTGCCCGACGAAGAACCTTGTCGAGATGGCGGCGCGTCGGAATGTCGGGGGTGAGTCCGGCAAAGCGGTGACCTTCCAACTGCCCGAGGGCGATGGGTTGCTTTCCGTTGAGCGGGTGACCGGGGGGCATCACCAGGACGAGGCGCTCCTGCCAGCATGTGATGGCGCGGAGTCCGGGGCGCGCCTTGGGATAGGCGACGAGTCCAAGATCGGCCCGCCCGTCCCCAACAGCGTCGTAGATTTCATCGCCCTTGCGGTAATCGACTGTGACATCGACGCCGGGGTGCGTCTTGCGGAACCGCCGCAACAGCGGGGGGAGGTCATGCAGGGCGATGCTGATGACGCTTGCGACGCGCAGTTCCCCGCCCAACTCACCGCGGGCGATCCTGAAGCGGGTTCCGAGGCTCTCGAAGCGGGCGAGGATGTCGCGGCAGGCTTCGAGATAAACACGCCCCTCGGGGGTGAGGGTGAAGGAGTTCCGGCCCCGCTCAAGGAGCGGGACACCGAAGCGCCTCTCCACGGCGCGGATCTGCTGGCTCACCGCGCTCTGCGTGATGCCGCTCGCCTCCGCCGCCCGAGAGAAGCTGCTGGTGTCGCAGAGATCGCAGAAGACCTTGAAGCCCTCGATGTGCATGGTGCAGAGTCTGCACTCATCCATCCCATGATCCCAAGGCAAAACATCATCCGGACAATCCCCGGAACCCGACGCTGATGGAGACGATCCAGGAAAGATTCTCCGGGGTCCGCGACCGGATCGCAAAGGCCGCGCGACGCGCGGGTCGCAATCCGGGGGAAGTGGAACTGGTGGCCGTCTCCAAGAAGCAGTCCGCCGAGCTGATCCGCGAGGCGGTCGATGCAGGCCAGCTCCTCTTCGGGGAGAACCGGGTGCAGGAGGCGATGGTGAAGATCCCCTCCCTTCCGGGATCGCTCCGGTGGCACCTCGTGGGTCACCTCCAGTCGAACAAGATTCGCAAGGCGCTGCCGCTCTTCGAGCTGATCCACTCGGTGGACTCGGCGGAGTTGGCGGGAGAGATCGACCGGATCGCCGGCGAGATGGGCCTCTTTCCCCGCGTGCTCCTGGAGGTGAATGTCTCCGGCGAGGGGAGCAAGCATGGCTTCCGTCCGGAGCAGTTGGAGCGTGATCTGGAGACACTGCTCGCGCTGCCTCGCCTGCAGGTGGAGGGATTCATGACCATGGCCCCGCTGGCCCCCGAAGCGGAGGCGGCAAGACCCTTCTTCGCAGGGTTGCGGGAGCTTCGCGACCGGATGGCGGCGCACGCAGGCATCCCGTTCGGGGTCCTCTCCATGGGCATGAGCGGCGACTTCGAGGTGGCGGTTGAGGAGGGGGCGACGCTGGTAAGGGTTGGATCGGCGATTTTCGACGGAGTGTAAAAAATCCGCCTTATGGAAGATTTTACGGGTCAAAAGGAGCCATCTACGCTACCCATTGTGTCCATGTCGGACTTTAAAAACGAACATGACGAGTTGTTGGATCTCGAAGAAGCAGAAGCCCCCTCGGCCGAAGAGCTTCAGCATCAGGTAGAGCGGGCCCAGACGGAGCTCATGGAACTGCGCCGCAGGCAGGATCAGATCGAGAAGGAGAAACAGCGTCTTGAGGAACTGACCCGCAGGCAGGAGGAACTCGAGCGGGGCCGCAACGAGATGGCCGACAAGCTCACCCGGGCCATCGTCATGGTGCAGCGGGAAACCGAGGAGGCACAGCGCCGCCTCGAGCAACTCAACACCGTTCAGGATTCCTTTGCCGAGCATCTCCGCAACCTCGAGGAGATCGATCCCAAGTCGTGGAACGGACGCGAACTGCCCCGCGAACTGACCCGTGCTCTCGGAGCCGTGGACGAGGCCCGCTCGGCCTACGCGCGTTCCCACGCGAAGATCGCCCCCGCCCCCGAGGGTGATGTAGCCCTTGCGGCGGAGACCTCCTCGTTCTTTTCCGACGCGGCCGACCAAGGATTCGCCTACTGGCTGCGCAGCGGACTGGCATTCACGCTGCCTCTCCTGATTCTCGGAACCATCGCCCTCTTTTTCTGGGTCTGGCAACTCATGACCGCCGCGCCGCGGTAGTCCATCTCCGAGATCAGGCATGCCGCTTCCCTCCCCTTTCGGACGGCGCTCGCCGCGCGCGGGCAGGAACCCATCGAGGGCGCCGCTGGATGACGACCGCGCGCGCCTGAGCCGCGAACTGGAGGAGATACAACTGCGCGAGACGGAGCTTCGCAAAAAGCAGGAGGAGATGGAGCGCCGTGTGGCCGACCTTCCGAAACAGATCGAGGAACGGGAGCGCAGGCAGCGGGAGATGATCCGGTTGCGCGCCCTGGCGACGGCCACGGACGATGTCTTCGGAAGACCCCGTGACAAGCGCCACTCCCCGGGACGGCCCACGGGCCGCGCCGCCTCCTCCCAGCGCCGCATGACACGCCCCGAGGAGCGTTCCGCGAGACTTCAGTTCCTCTTCCTCTGCGCTGTGCTGGCGGTGATCCTGATGTTGCTCTGGAAATCCCTCCCGTAGCGGAGCTCTCCTCTTCCCGACGTCCTCCGGTTTTTTGCGGGGCGTGGAAATGCGCAATAAAGTGCTCCATTTTTCTTCCCCGACCCGCTAGCTTCAACCGATGAGCAAGAGTCCGACCGCCGCGCCGAAAAGAGGCCGTTCCGGGGGGGGCGCCGGCGGAGGATCCCGCGAGTTGGCCCGCCGCGCGTACCGCACGATGCTCGAGGCGCGCCTGCTTGAGGAGAAGCTCGCGGCCCTCTACCGCTCCGGCAAGATCGTCGGCGGCGTTTTTCTGGGGCGTGGTCAGGAGGCCCTGAGCGCGGCGCTCGGAGTTCATCTCCGCAGGGGAGACGTCTACGCCCCTCTCATCCGCGATCAGGCGGGGCGCCTTGCCTTCGGCGACACCATCCTCGACACGCTGCGCACCTATCTCGGCTCCGCGCTCGGCCCGATGAGGGGACGCGACGGGAACATTCATCGCGGCCGCCCCTCCGAGGGATATCATGCCATGATCAGTCATCTCGGGGCGATGGTCTCCACCGTCTGCGGCAGCCTCATGGCCAAACGCTTCCGCGGCGAGACAGGGGCCGTCGGCGCCACCTGCATCGGCGAGGGGGGAACCTCCACGGGAAGCTTCCACGAGGGGATGAACATGGCCGCCGTGGAGAAGCTGCCGCTCGTGGTCGTGGTCGCCAACAACCAGTTCTCCTACTCGACACCCAACGACCGCCAGTTCGCCTGCGCCGATCTGATGGCGCGCGCGGCAGGATACGGAGTGACCGGCCGACGCGCCGTCGGGAATGATCTGGCGGACTGTCTCGGGGTCATCGGTGATGCCGTGACCGCAGCCCGCGCCGGCGATGGGCCGCAGCTCGTGGTGGCCGACCTCCTTCGACTCGTCGGTCACGGGGAGCATGACGACGCCTCCTACATTCCGGCCGCCCTGAAAAAATCCCCGCTTGGCCGTGACTGCCTGGAGATCGCCTTGGAGACCCTGCTCGACAAGGGATGGATCACCGCGGACGAGGCGGCCGCATGGCGCGTGGAGGTCGAGAGGGAGGTCGAGGAGACTTCCTCCAAGGTTCTCCGCGAGCCGGCCCCCGACCCCTCCGAGGAGGATTGGAACGCCTTCGCGGCGCTTGGCAGGAACGGGGAGGCCATCCGATGAGCAGCATCACCTATCTCGAGGCAATCCGTCTGGCGCAGCAGCGCGCCCTTGCCGAGGACCCGCGTGTCTTCATCTACGGCCAGGACATAGGCGGGTTCGGCGGGGCCTTCAAGGCGACCAAGAATCTCGCCAAGGAATTCCCTGGCCGCGTCCTGGATTCGCCGATCAGCGAGGATGCGATGGTGGGGCTCGCCATCGGAGCCGCCATCGAGGGGATGCGCCCCATCGTGGAGATGCAGTTCGCCGATTTCTCGACCTGCGGCTTCAACCAGATCGTCAACCAGGCGGCCACCCTTCATTACCGGACGGGCACCCCCTGCCCGCTGGTGCTCCGCCTTCCGAGCGGGGGGACGCCGGGAAGCGGCCCCTTTCACAGCCAGAGCATGGAGGCGATCTATGCCCACTATCCGGGTCTCATCGTCATGACCCCGGCCACCGTGGAGGACGCCTACACGATGCTGCTGGAGGCGGTCGCCCTCGACGATCCCGTCATCTTCTGCGAGCACAAGTTCCTCTACTATCACCTCAAGGCTGACAAACTTCCCGCGGAGGCTCTTCCCTTCGGGAAGGCCAGGATCACGCTCCCAGGAAGGGACGCCACCGTCGTGGCATACGGCGCCATGGTCCATGAGGCCGTTGCCGCCGCCGAGGAACTTGCCAACGACGGTTACGAGATCGAGGTGGTCGACCTCCGCACGGTCCGCCCGATCGACACCGACACAATCCTCGCCTCCGTCGCCCGGACAGGACGCCTGCTGGTGGTCGGGGAGGCGTGGCCCTGGGGCGGCGTCGCCGCCGAGGTGATCACCCGCGTCGCCGCCGAGGGCTTCGGACTCCTCGACGCACCGCCTCAGCGGCTCAACGCTAAGGAAACTCCGGTTCCCTATCATCCCGCGCTCTGGGGGACCCACCGGCCCACCGCCTCCTCCGTCGCCAACTCGCTCCGTCAACTCCTGGAACTTTAATCCCGCGATTTTCCAACACGATCCCTCGCCATGTTCCCTTCACCCGATTCCAAGAACCTCCTCCCGATCATCATGCCGCAACTCGGCGAGTCCATCGCCGAGGCGACCATCGTGCGCGCGGCTTTCGCCGTCGGAGACCGCGTGGAAGCCGACACCGACCTCCTCGAGGTGGAGACCAACAAGGCCGTGATGGGAGTCACCGCTCCCTGCGGCGGCATTCTCCACGAACTCACGGCCGTGACAGGCGAGAGCTACGCGGTGGGAGCCACCCTCG
>JBIIGI010000036.1:0-23932 GCA_044236545.1 Chthoniobacterales bacterium | reverse complement strand
GAGGTGCGTCGTCTTCGTGCCTTCGAGACCCCGACCCAGCGCACGAAGCGCAAGGCCAAGGCCAACGCGAAGCGCGCTAAGGCCAAAGTACGCTTTGTCCTGAACTGATTTTCCACTCCACGGAGTGAATCCAGAAGTTCTTATCATCGGCTGCGGCTTCCTCGGGGAGGCCGCAGCCGAACTTTTTTCGGCGCGTGGCAGGCGTGTGCTGGGTCTGGTCAGGAGCCCCGCTTCACTGGATGCGCTGTCCGGTCGTCCATTCGCTTCGGCCGCCTGCGATGTCACTGATCCCGGTATGGTGGATGCCCTGGGAGAGCGCCTGCACGGGGTTCCTCTTGCCGTTTATGCGGTCAGTTCCGGGCGGGGCGGTGCCGAGACCTACGCCGCCGTCTACCTCGAGGGGTTGCGCCGCGTGCTGGAGTCATGGAGCCCAGGGAGGCTGGTCTTTGTCAGCAGCACATCGGTCTACGGACAGACCGACGGATCCTGGGTCAGTGAGGAGTCAACGGCCCGGCCAGACCGGGAGACGGGCCGCATCCTGCTGGAGGCCGAGGAGATCGCCCTTGCCGCCGGAGGAAGCGTGGCGAGGCTCTCCGGAATCTATGGTCCGGGGCGTTCGGTGCTCCTCAGGAAGTTCCTTACCGGAGAGGCGGTGCTGGAAGAGGGGGGGCATCGTTGGATTAACCAGATCCACCGGGATGACGCAGCTTCAGCCCTTGTTCACCTCGGCGAACCCGGCACGGAGGCCGGTCTCTTCAATGTCTCCGACGACACGCCGGCAACGCAGCGCGAGGTTTACGGATGGATGGCCGGTTTTTTCAACAAGCACCTCCCCCCGGAAGGCCCTGCCGACATGAACAGGAAGAGGGGTTGGACCTCCAAGAGGGTCGCCAATGCGGCGTTGCGTGGAACGGGATGGCGCCCCCAATTCCCCAGCTACCGGGACGCATTGCCTCAGTTGATTTCATCCTTCGGATCGGTCTGATAAGAGAAAAGTTGGCGTCCGCGTGTAAGTTGAGCCATCCTGTCGCTACCGGGATGAAAAAAACCGTTCTCATCGTTGATGACGAGAAGCACACGCGCGATGGACTACGCGCGGTGCTTGAGGAGGACTACGATGTGTCCGTGGCGGGTGATATTGCCGGCGCGCTGGCAACCTTCGAGGCCGATCCCGCCGACTTGGTCATCACCGACCTGAAGATCGGGACGGAGGACGGGATGTCCCTGATGGAGCGGATCCTGAAACGCGCGGACCCGCCGGTCTGCATCATGATGACTGCCTACGGCTCGGTCGACACGGCCGTGGAGGCGATGCGCCGCGGGGCCTACGATTTCGTGACCAAGCCGGTGAATATCGACCGGCTTGAAATGCTGGTCCGCCGCGCCCTGCGGGAGCGCGCGGTGCAGGAGGAGAACGTGGAACTTCGCCGCGAGGTCGGCAAGAGCCGCGCGCCTGACCGGATGATCGGCCGCGCGCCCGTCATGGAATCGGTCTTCGAGACCATCCGGCAGGTTGCCCCGAGCAAGGCGACCGTGCTCATCCAGGGTGAAAGCGGTACCGGCAAGGAGGTCGCCGCCAAGGCGATCCATGCCCTGAGCCCCCGTGCCGAAAAGCCGTTCATCGCGGTTCACTGCGCCGCGCTTTCGCCCCAGCTTCTCGAGAGCGAACTCTTCGGCCACGAGAAGGGGGCCTTCACCGGGGCCGGGGAGCGGAGGATAGGACGCTTTGAGCAGGCGGCCGGTGGAACGCTCTTCCTGGATGAAATCGGGGAGATCGACCCGACCGTGCAGGTCAAGATCCTCAGGGTGCTGGGTGAAAAGACCTTTGAGCGTGTCGGAGGGAACCAGACGCTGGGGGCGGATGTGCGTATCATCGCCGCCACGAACCGTGATCTCGCGGCGATGGTGGCCCAAGGGAAGTTCCGGGAGGACCTTTATTTCCGCCTCCATGTCGTCCCCCTCGAAATGCCTCCGCTGCGAGATCACCGCGAGGACATCCCCCTGCTGGCCGACGCCTTCCTCAGGGAGATGGCCAAGGAGCACGGAAAGCCGACGCGGAGGTTTTCCGGCGAGGCGATGAGTATTCTGGAATCCTACGGCTGGCCCGGCAATATCCGCGAGTTGCGCGCCGCCGTGGAGCATGCCGTGGTGCTGGGTGTCGGCGGTGAACTGACGCCGGCCGACCTTCCCGCATCACTTCGGCTCTCCGAAGCGGACCACTCGGTCGCCGCCGGACTCAACCTGGCTGAGGTGGAGGCGGCGATGATCCGCAAGGCGCTTTCGGAGTGCGGTGAGAACAGGACGAAAGCCGCAAAAAAGCTCGGCATCAGCCGCCGGACGCTTCATCGTCACCTTGCCCACATGGGAATCACCAAACCCCCCGCATAAACCTATGGCTCTTCAGGCAGTTCTTCGCGACATCGACTCGGGAAAGCTGGGTCGGTTCATCAAGATCGGAATGATCGCGGTGATCCTGGCCGGTCTCTGCGTCCTCTATTTCCTTTATCAGTTCAAGGGGCTTGGCACCGAGCAGGCGATGGATCAGGCCCAGATCGCCCGCTCCCTGGTCTCGGGCGAGGGGTTCTCCACCCGCTACATCCGCCCCCTGGCCATCAGCCAGCTCAAAGGCGCGGAAAAGGAGATTCCCTCGGGAGGATTTCCTGATTTCACCCATGCTCCGCTCCATCCGATCCTGGAGGCGGCAGCCCTTTTTCCGGTCAAAAAGCGACTCACAATGGATGTCTCCGAGATGATCGGCACGGGCGACCGCGCGATCGCCTTCCTGGGTATTTTCCTTCTCCTGGCTTCGGTCCTTGTCTGGTACTTTGCGGGGCTCAGGCTGTTTGACAGGACCGTTGCCCTGCTGGCGGCGGGGCTGCTTCTGGTCACCGACCTGATGTGGCAGTACGCCATCTCGGGACTTCCGCAGCAACTGCTGATCCTGCTGCTGGGACTTGTCACCCTATCCGCCCTCAAGGCACGTCAGTCGGACGAGGAGGAGAAATCCCTTCCAACCCTGCTCTGGCTTGCCGCAGCCGGACTGGGGTTGGGGCTCATGTCGCTCACCCATGGCGTCACCGCTTTCCTGCTCCCCGGATTCCTTCTCTTCTGTTACTTCGGCTTCCAATCCCGGGTTCCGGCCATCCTGATCCCGTTGGCCGTCTACCTGCTCTGCGTCTTTCCGTGGTTGTTCCGTAACTACATGGTCTGCGGAAATCCGCTGGGGCTTTCCAGCTATGTGGCGCTCGCCGGGTCCGGCGTTACCGAGAGTTCCTTGATGAGGGGCGTCAGCACTGAGATCAACTTGGGCGCCGGGATGGCCAGCAAACTCCGGAACAGTATTCTGGATCAGGCGGCGCATCTTTGGGAGTACCTCGGCATCAACATCGTGGCGGTCTTCTTCCTGACCTCCGTTCTCCACCCGTTCCGCAATCCCGCCACCTCCCTCTGGCGCTGGTCCGTGGTGCTTATGTGGACTGGAGCCACATTGGGGATGGCCCTTTTCGGCGTGAAGGAAGTCATCTCTGGCAATCAACTCCATGTGGTCTTCCTGCCGCTTTTCCTCCTCTACGGCGCGGCATTCCTGCTGGTTCTCTGGAACAGGCTCAACATCAGTTTCAAGCCGCTACGCATTGCCTTCCTCTCCGCGGTCTTCCTGCTTGCCGGCACACCGATGCTCATCACCATCATCATCGGCGGGACGAGCAGGATCCAATGGCCCCCTTATGTGCCCCCGTTCATTGCGGTGTTACAAACATGGTACAAGCCTCAGGAACTCCTCTGTTCCGATATGCCATGGGCGGTTGCCTGGTATGCCAACCGCAAGTGCCTCCTGCTCCCGGAGACCCTCCGCGCCTTCAACGAGATCTCCGACTACGGAACCCTGGGAACCCCCATCGTCGGGCTCTATCTGACACCGGTGTCTGGCCGCCAGGAGTTCCTCTCCATCATCAAGGGGCCCTCCAAGGAGTGGGGGCCGCTCATCATGAGGACCGCCAATCTGAATAACTTTCTCTTGAAAAGCTTCACCCCCCTCCCGATCGACGGCGAGTGCGTGATCTACTCCGACACCCCCCGCTGGTCGGCCAAGGCGGATAAATAACCTTCATGACGGCCTCGTCCTCCAAAGCCGCTTCCCCCGAAGCCGCGTCGATCGAATCCTCGCTCGGACGTCTTGAGGCGATCGTGGAGGAGATCGAGAGGAATCCCCCCGCGCTCGAGACGCTGATCGAGCGCTACGAGGAGGGGATGGCCCTGCTCGGGATCTGCCGGGAAAAACTCGACGCGGCCGAGAGGCGCATCGAGATCATCACGCGCACCAACCGGGGCGCCGCCTCGCTTGAACCCTTCCCCGAATCGTGAGTTCCCTCCGACTGCTCGACGGGATCAACTCGCCCGACGATCTCAGGAAGCTTCCCGAAAAGGATCTCCCCCGCCTTGCGCTTGAGATCCGCGAGGAACTCATCGCCACGCTTGCCGAGACAGGTGGACATCTCGGTCCAAATCTCGGGGTGGTCGAACTCACCATAGCCCTGCACCGCGTCTTCGAGACCCCCGCGGACCGGATCCTCTTCGATGTCAGCCACCAGGGCTACATCCACAAGATCCTGACGGGTCGCCGTGAACGTCTTGCGACGATGCGCCAGCATGGCGGACTCAACGGGTTCCTGTTGCGCACCGAGAGCGAGCACGACTGCTACGGAGCGGGTCATGCCGGCACCGCCCTTTCGGCGGCGCTGGGGATGGCCGCCGCGCGCGACATGAACGGGGGGAGCGAGCATGTCGTCGCCGTGGCCGGTGACGCGGCCTTCACCTGCGGCGTGAGTTACGAGGCGCTCAACAATGTCGCCGAGACCACGCGGAAATTCATCGTGGTACTCAATGACAACGAGTGGTCGATCGCTAGGAACACCGGGGCCATTGCCGCGCACCTCAACCGCATCGCCACCAGTCCGGCCTACGCCCATCTGCACGAGCAGGCCGCGAAGTTCGTCGAGTGGATCGGGGGCAAGACCGCGCGTCATCTCGCCCACAAGATCGAGGCGGGCGTGAAGCAGATCCTGCTCCCCGGCGTGATCTTCGAGGACCTTGGCCTGCGCTATTACGGTCCGATCGACGGGCATGACATCCCTCTCCTGATCCGCACCTTCGAGTTCCTCAAGACCCAGAATGAGCCGGTCATCCTCCATATCCTGACCAAGAAGGGCAAGGGATACGCTCCGGCACTGGCCAAACCCGACAAGTTCCACGGCCTGGGCAAATACCGACGCGACACCGGTGAGACCGCCGCCGCGTCGGCCCCCACCTACTCCGAGATCTTCGGGAAGACGCTTGCCGATTTCGCCGATCACAACCGAAAGATCGTCGCCATCACCGCGGCGATGCCCAACGGGACGGGGCTCAACCAGTTTGCCGCCAGGCACCGGGACCGCTTTCATGATGTCGGGATCGCCGAGGAGCATGCCGCCCTCTTCGCCGCCGGCATGGCGACGCGCGGGATGAAGCCCTTTCTGGCGATTTATTCGACCTTCATGCAGCGCGCCTTCGACATGATCGTCCACGACATCGCGCTCCAGAACCTCAATGTCGCCCTCTGCATGGACCGGGCCGGCCTCTCGGGCGATGATGGCCCGACCCACCACGGCCTCTTCGACATCGCCTATCTCCGTTCCATTCCCGGCATCGTCGCGATGCAACCCAGGGATGAGGAAGAGTTCGTCGACATGCTCTGGACCATGGCCAACCATCATGAAGGGCCCATCGCGATCCGCTATCCCCGGGGTGCAGGCACCGGAGCCGTTCCCAAGACATCCCCGCGACTGATGGAAATCGGGAAGGCCGAGGTGATCCGCCACGGCGCCGACGTGGCCCTCTTCGGATTGGGCAATTTCTGCCAGGTGGCCCTTGAAACCGCCGATCTCCTCGAGCGCCGGGGCATCAGGGCCGCGGTGATCAATCCACGGTGGATCAAACCCCTCGACACCGGAACGATTGAGTTCTTTGCCCGTGGCGCCAAGGTTCTCTGCACCATGGAGGATCATGCCGTGACCGGAGGATTCGGTTCCGCGGTTGCCGAGCATCTCTCGGATGCCGGCATCACCACCCCGCTGGTGAGGGTGGGATGGCCCGATCAGTTCATCGAGCACGGATCCGTTCCAATCCTCCGCGAGAAATACGGCATGACGGCGGAGGTGGCCGCACGGCGAATCCTTGAGGCATATGAACCGATATCGGGAACTGCCGGGGCGTTGAGGCGTTGAGGCGTTGAGGCGTTGGAAACAGTGGGGGTATGTGCCCGGCATCACGCCGATGCCTTTTCCCCTTCCCCCTTTCATCGGACCGCTTTTAACTTCGGGGTATGTCCTCCCGCCCAACACGCCTGCTTCTGGTCGACGGGCACTATTATCTCTACCGTTCGTTCTTCGCGATCCGGGGTCTCTCGAATTCCCGAGGGGAGCCGACCAATGCGATCTTCGGATTCGTGAAGGCGCTGCGCAGGATGCTCGCCGACGTGAAACCCGATTACGCCGCGGTGATCTGGGATGCGGGACTCCCCGAGCGACGAACGCAACTGCAGCCCGATTACAAACAGCACCGTGACGAGATGCCCGATGAACTGGAAGTCCAGCAGGAGCCGATCCAACGGATCGTCCCGCTGCTCGGGGTGGCCAGTCTCTTCATGGAAAACACGGAGGCGGACGACCTGATCGCCTCCTATGTCGAGGAAGCCCGCCGGGGGATGATCGAGTGCGTGGTGGCGACAAACGACAAGGATATCCTGCAACTCGTCCGGGATGGTGTCTCGATCTACTCGACGGCAAAGGCCGACATCGGGGATGGCGGAGGATTCAAGTTGCTCGGCGTCCCCGAGGTGACTGCAAAATGGGGGGTGAAACCGTCGCTCATCGCCGATGTGCTGGCCCTCACGGGCGACTCCGCCGACAATATCCCCGGGGTCCCGGGAGTGGGTGGCAAGACCGCGGCAAAGTGGATCGCACGATACGGTTCCCTCGCCGCAATCCTCGAATCGACATCCCTCGACCCCAAGGTGAGTCAGAAGATCGAGGCTTCACGGCGCCTGATCGAGCAGAACAGGCAGATGGTGGCCCTGGACCTTGATCTTCCGCTCCCCCTTCCCATCAGTGAGATGAAGGTGTCGCCGCGCTACCCCGAGCTGATCTCGGCATTGAATAAATGCGAATTCCGATCCCTGACCGCGGAGGTGGAGCGCGAGGCACGGGGGATCGGCGGGGCTTCGCCGACCGGTGTTCCCGATGCACGGGTACCCGAAACCGGTCATCACGGGGCGGGTGTTCACGGGAGGGAACAACGCGGCCGAGGGAGCGGGGAGGATCTCGCCAGGATGCCTCCAGTCACCGGCATCCAGCTTCCATCCCCCACCCAAGGCGAGCTTTTCCGATGAGGACCAACCTGATCCTGGGGGCGGGACGAGGTCCGCGTCTTACCGTATTGGAGCTGATCAAGCGCTCCGGCGAGGGCCTCGGCGTGAAGGAACTCGCGGCCGAGTTGGGGATGAGTTACATGGGCGTGAAGGCCCACTGCGTCGCGTTGACCGCGGCGGGATATCTGACCACCTGGAGGCGTCCCTCCACGAGGGGAAGGCCCCTGATGCTTTACAGGTTGGCCGAACCCGGAGAACGGCTCTTCGCGGAGTCGGAGGAGGAACTCGGCCTTGGCATCCTGAAGGAAGCCGCCGGCCTCTTCGGCGCGACGGCCCCGCAAAAACTCCTCGTCATGTTCTTCCGATCCCAATCCGCGGCCTATCGCGAGAGGATCACGGGCGGGGGAACCACGGAGCGTGCCCTGGCCCTGGTGCGCCTGCGCGAGAGGGATGGGAGGATGAGTTCCCTGCTGCAGGGGGAACGTTGGGAAATCCGGGAGTTTCACAATCCCCTGGCCGCGCTCTTCAGGCGGTATCCCGACGCGGCCGCGATGGAAGAGCACATGATCGGGGAGATTCTCGGTGTCGCGGTGAAGCGCCGGGAGGAGGGCGGAGCGGTGATCTTCACGGCGCGATAGCGGCGCTGAGGGGGTGAGAGGAGCAAGCGCTGGAAAAAATTCCTCTTCAACCGCCATTCGGGCCCTGCGGTCATGATGGGTTAGGATCTTTTCAAAACGATGAGCCGGCGTCACGATCCCGTCATGAAAGTGTATGATTTCGCGGTCATCGGGGGAGGGAGCGGCGGTTACGCCGCCGCGCGGACGGCCTCGTCAGGGGGGCTCTCGACCGTGGTGATCGAGGGAGGGGATGAAGTCGGAGGGCTTTGCATTCTCCGGGGATGCATGCCGAGCAAGACGCTGATCGAGTCCGCAAACCGCTACAGGACGCTGCGTCATGCCTCCGAATTCGGCTTGAGTGCCGGATCAATCGGATTCGATGGGGAAAGGATCATCGCGAGGAAACGGCGCCTGATCGGGGAATTCGCCGATTACCGCAGGCAGCAGTTGGAGGGTGGAGGGTTTGATTTTCTGCGCGGCCGCGCCGAATTTCTGGACCCCCACCGCCTCAAGGTGCATCTGCGCGACGGCAGGGAAGAAGTGATCGCCCTCAAGAGCGGCTGCATCGCCACTGGATCCGTGATCAACAGGCCTGGGATACCCGGAGTGGAACTCTGCCTCTGTAGTGACAATCTGCTTGATCTCGTCGCCCTCCCGGTTTCCGCCGTGGTTCTCGGCGGAGGCCCCGTTGCCTTGGAAATGGCGCACTATCTTGAGGCGCTTGGAACAAAGGTCACCATCCTCCAGCGCAATACGCAACTTTTGACCGGAAGCGACCGGGATGTCGCCGAGGCTGTCGCCACGGCCTTCCGCAACCGGGGGATGGCCGTGCATTGCGGAACGCAGCTGAAACGGATCGAGAAGACCGCTGGCGGAATGCGCGCGGTGTTCGAGCACGGGGATGGCGAGGAGTCGGTGGAGGCCGGGATCATCTTCAACGCCCTGGGGCGACGGCCCGCTGTTGAGAGGGTGGGGCTGGAGAAGGCCGGGGTCGCGCTTGCCGGGCCTGCCGTCTGCACGGATCTCGAGCAGCGCACCACGGCGCGTCATCTTTTTGCGGCGGGCGACTGCTGCGGTCCGCATGAGGTGGTCCACATCGCCATCACCCAGGGAGAGACGGCGGCAAGGAATGCGCTCGCGCTGCTCAAGGGAGGAGAACCGCGGTCGCTCGATTACCGACTCAAGCTCTTCGCCTGCTTCAGCGAGCCCCAGATGGCCTCCTGCGGGATGACCGAGCAGGAGGCGCGCGGTTCGGGCATCCATGCGATCTCCGCCAGTTATCCCTTTGCCGATCATGGCAAGTCGATCGTCATGGGGGAGACCGACGGGTTCGTGAAGCTCATCGCCGATGCCTCCGACGGGCGTATTCTCGGCGGCGCTGTGGTTGGCCCCGAGGCCTCGGAACTCATCCATGAGATCGTGGTGGCCATGGCCTTTCATGCCACGGCCGCGCAGTTGGCTGAGATCCCCCACTACCATCCGACCCTTTCAGAAATCTGGACTTACCCGGCCGAGGAGATTGCCGGCAAAGTGAACTGAAGTGGGAAACGGGCAACGGGGCCGTGGGGTGTCATGGGGAGAGTAAGGAAGGCGGACGCGATGACGTTGGGGGAACGCACGAGTCAAGAGGGTCGGCCCCCTTGGGGCCCCGCACATTTCCTTTGCGAAGGTGTAAAGGGGATGGAATGGAGGCGGGGGACGGAATCGAACCGTCGCATGGGGCTTTTGCAGAGCCCGGCCTTACCACTTGGCTACCCCGCCATACCGTTTCCGGTCATTCAGTCTACGCACAAATGCCACCGGGGCACAAGGGAAGCGCTGATTAATCCCAGATTTTGCAGCGGGTGCGAAGCAACGGCCAAGCAAGAAAATGAGGAAGAGAAAGAGACAGGGCTGAATGTTACCACCGAGAATAATCCGGAGCCCATCCTAGGCTGAGGGGGCATAGACCGGGGAGGCGAGGCAACAGGCCGGTCGTTCTCGGCCGTGGGTTACCGGGCCGGATTGTCCCCTTTTAAAACTTCAAGACAGCTTGAAGAACATCGAGCGGTGGGAACCGCGATGAAGCACAATCAGGGATTGGTCCGAAGGGGGGTCGCTCGTTTGTTTTATTGAAGGAAGCGGATCGTGGCCGGGTAGCGGTAACTCTCCCCGTTGCTGGTCTTCACCGCGGCGATGATGATGCAGACAAGCCAGACAATGAGCACAATCGGCAGGATCAGGAAGCCGATCAGCACGAAGCAGAGGGCCCCGGCTATCAGGCTGTAGATCGTGTAGGAGATCTGGAAGTTGAGCACCTCCTTGCCGGTCGAGTCGATCTCCGGACTGTCGGCCCTCTTCACGAGCCAGATCACCAGCGGCACCACGATATGGGCGAGGGCGAAGCTCAGGATCAGTCCCGAGAGGCCCGAGAGATGGAGCCCGATGCACCAGGAGCGGGCCGATTCCGAGGAAGAGGCCGGTACCATCTCAATGGTCGGCTGGGAATCTTCCGGGCGGTTCAGGGGAGGGGGGGTGTCCATGGATCAAAGAGACATCCGACCCGCCCGTTTCGCAAGGCACAAGTTGACCCCTCTCGGGAAGAGGGGGAGGAAGAATGAAGAATGAAAAAACGGGAATTCTGAATTCAGGCATTCGATTTTCCTTCTTCATTTTGCCTTTTGCCTTGCTTCATGGTTGCCAAGGAGGCCTCCCTTCGGTTGACTTTCCAGACGCCATTCTCGGCACACCCTTCTTTCTATGAGCGAACGCAGAGTTGTTATCACTGGTATCGGAGTCATTAGTCCCGTTGGTTCTGATCTTGCTACTTTCTGGAAAAACCTGACCGAAGGGCATTCCGGCATTTCTCATTACCAGTCATTCGATCCCGTCGGATTCGATTGCCTGATCGCGGGCGAAGTGAGGGGTTTCGAGGGAGCCCAGTGGTTCAAGACTCCGAAGGATGCCCGCAGGGCCGACAGGTTTGCCCATTTTGCGATGGCTGGGGCCAAACTTGCCCTCAACGATGCAGGTCTTGATCCCGAAACAACGGAGAGGGAAAGATTCGGTGTCATCGTGGGGAGTGGCATTGGAGGTTTTCAGAGTCTGGAGAACGAGGCTCGCAAGCTCATCGAGAGGGGGCCCACCAAGCTCTCCCCCTTCACCATCCCGATGATCATCAGCAACATGGCGAGCGGTCTGATCTCCATGGAGTACGGGCTCAGTGGCCCGAACATGGCGATCGTCACCGCCTGCGCCACTGCCAACAACTCGATTGGCGAAGCTTGGCGCATCATCAAGTTCGGGGACGCCGACGCATTCATTGCCGGCGGTGCCGAGGCGACCATCACTCCGCTTGGCGTGGCCGGATTCTCCTGCATGCGGGCACTCAGCACCCGGAACGACGAACCGCAGAAGGCATCCCGCCCGTTTGACAAGGACCGTGACGGATTCGTCATGGGTGAGGGCGCCGGTATTGTCGTGCTCGAGGAGCTTGAGCATGCCAAGAAGCGCGGAGCCAGGATCTATTGCGAACTTGTCGGCTACGGCGCCACCGCCGATGCCTACCACATGACCGCCCCCCGTCCCGAGGGGGAGGGAGCCAGTCGCTGCATGCAGATCGCGATGAAGCACGCCAAGGTCACTCCGGCCGAGGTCGACTACATCAACGCCCACGGCACTTCCACGCCGATCGGTGATATCTGCGAAACCAAGGCGATCAAGGATGCCTTCGGGGATGTGGCCTACAAGGTTCCCATCAGCTCCACCAAGTCGATGACCGGCCATCTGCTCGGTGCCGCCGGTGGTATCGAGTTGGCCGCCTGTGCCCTGGCCATGCGTGATGGGATCATCCCGCCAACCATTAACCTCGACAACCCGGATCCCGAGTGCGACCTCGACTTTGTCCCGCATAAAGCCCGCGAGGCCAGGATCAAGGTAGCTCTCAGCAACTCCTTCGGCTTCGGTGGTCACAACTCCTGCGTTGTCGTCCGCTCCTTCGAGGGATAACCCCGCGCTCCCATGAATCCCATAACACTTCTCACGGCCTGTGCCGTGGCCGCAACCCTCATCCTTAACCCCTCGCATCTTATGGCACAATCCAACCCATCCGATAACCTTGCCCTCGGCCAGGCCTTCCTGAAGCAGAACTCCATCCAACCGGGTGTGAAGACCACTCCCAGCGGCCTCCAGTACAAGGTCGTTACCGAGGGTCACGGAAAGCACCCCAAGGCCACCGACACCGTGCTCGTCCACTACCGCGGCACCACGATCGACGGTGCCGAGTTTGACAGTTCCTACAAGCGCAACGAACCGATCTCCTTCCCTCTTAACGGCGTCATCCCCGGATGGACCGAGGGTGTCCAACTCATGAAGGAGGGCGGCAAGATCCAGCTCTTTATCCCGTCGAATCTGGCCTATGGATCGCGCGGAGCGGGGGGAGTGATTCCGCCTGACTCGACCCTGATTTTCGACATCGAACTCCTGAAGGTTCAGTAAGGCTTGGGATTTTGGCGCTGGGCGGCCTTGCTGCTTGGTCTGCGTAGCATGACTACGCAAGCTTCCCTAGTGCAGATTTTGGGTTAAAGGAAAAAGATCCAGCACGGAGGACAAGATACGGATTCTGACGCAGGTAGACGCCGACTTGCACCATGGCATGTCTGCCGCTTAAATCACCGGACTTTATGAGCAAGACCTACCGCATTGCAGTGTTGGCCGGAGACGGCATCGGACCCGAAGTCATGGCAGAGGCCGCCAAGGTTCTCCGGGCCGTCGAGAAGAAGTTCGGCTTCACCCTTGAGGAGACTCCCATGCCCGTGGGAGGGGCCGCGATCGATGCCACCGGCAAGGCGCTTCCGGCCGAGACCCTCAAGGTCTGCGAAGAGAGCGACGCGATCCTCTTCGGCTCTGTCGGCGGTCCCAAGTGGGAGGCCCTCCCCCCGAATGAGCAACCCGAGCGCGCCGCCCTGCTTCCGCTTCGCAAGCACTTCGGCCTCTTTGCCAATCTCCGTCCCTGCATTTGTCTGCCCGAGTTGGCCCATGCCTCGCCCCTGCGTCCCGAGTCGGTCGCCGGCGGGGTGGATGTCCTCTGCGTGCGCGAACTCACTGGCGGTCTCTATTTCGGCGAGCCGAAGTTCCTGAAAGATACCGGTGAAAACGAGGCTGATCCGATCGCTGTCGACACGATGGTCTACAAGAAGAGCGAGATCGAGCGGATCGCCCGCGTCGCATTCGAGGCCGCACGAGGCCGTGGGAAAAAGCTCACCTCGATCGACAAGGCCAATGTCCTTCAGAACGGCATCCTCTGGCGCCGCACGGTGACCGAAATCGCGAAGGAATACCCCGATGTGGCCCTCTCGCACCTCTACGTCGACAACGCCGCGATGCAGCTCATCAAGAACCCGAAGCAGTTCGACGTGGTGCTTGCCGAGAATCTCTTCGGCGACATCCTGAGCGACGAGATGGCCATGATCGCGGGATCCCTCGGCATGCTCCCAAGCGCCAGCCTCGGACAGTCGAAGGGCGAGTCGCGCCGCTTCGGCATGTACGAGCCGAGCGGCGGCACCGCTCCCGACATCGCCGGCAAGGGGATCGCCAATCCGATCGCCCAGATCCTGAGTGCCGGGATGCTTCTGCGTTATTCGCTCAATGAGGTTGCCGCCGCCGACGCGATCGACGCGGCCGTCCGCAAGGTCATCGCCTCCGGTCTCCGAACGGGCGACATCTGGTCCGAAGGGACGACCAAGGTCGGCACTGCGGCGATGGGTGACGCGGTGGCCAAGGCGATCTGACGCCGGCTCTTTCACCGGGGAAAGAGACCTTCATTTCCATCCGGGACAGACGATGAGCTCCGCACCCAACCAAAAGAACTCGCTCCTTTGGTTGGCGGCGCTCGGGGTGGTCTTCGGTGATATCGGGACGAGCCCTCTCTACGCCTTCCAAACCGCGGTGGGTCTGACCGGCGCGGCGCATGGCATTGCGGTCGCCTCCCTGATCATCTGGACGGTGATCCTGGTTGTCAGCGTGAAGTATGCCTTCATCCTGATGAGGGAGGATTACAAGGGGCAGGGGGGCGTTTTTGCCCTCTTTGCGCTTCTGAAAGCGGCCCGAGCCCCGAAACCCGTGGGATTCGGAATCCTTGCGGTGGTGGCGTTCGGCGCGGCACTCCTGCTCAGCGATGGCACCCTGACGCCCGCTATTTCGGTGCTGAGTGCCGTCGAGGGAATTGTGACGATCCATCCCTCCCTCTCCGGGTATGCCCCTGGTGCGGCCATTGCCATCCTGATCGTGCTCTTCGGGATCCAACGCTTTGGAACCGGAAAGCTCGGGGCTGTTTTCGGTCCCGTCATGCTTCTTTGGTTTCTGGGCATCGCCCTCACCGGGACCCTGCAGATCGTGCGGCATCCTTCGGTGCTCCGGGCGCTCGACCCTTTGCCGGGGCTTGGATTGCTCGCCCAATCCGGCTGGCACGGTTTCGCCATCATGGGTGCCGTCGCGCTTGCCGTCACCGGTGCCGAGGCCCTCTATGCGGATCTGGCCAATTTCGGCAAGGGTCCGATCCTCACGGCATGGTATGGCATCGCGCTCCCCGCACTCCTTCTCAACTACCTTGGCCAGGCGGCCTACCTGGAGGTCAATCCCTCCGCCGCATCCAATACGGGACTCTTCTTCCTCCTCTGCCCGATGGCATTGCGCGTGCCGCTCGTACTGCTGGCCACCACCGCCACCGTCATCGCCTCGCAGGCCCTGATCAGCGCAGTCTTCACACTGGTGCGTCAGGGCAAGTCGCTCGACATCCTTCCTCCCTTCGTCAGCAGGCACACCAACCCGGGTGTGAGGGAACAGATCTACATCCCCGCGGTCAATTTTCTGCTGGGGACCTGCTGCATCATGCTGATCGCGATCTTCCGCACGGGGTCCTCTCTGGCGAACGCTTACGGTGTCGCGGTGACGGGGGCTATGGTGGTCACCTCGATTCTCTGGGGAGCCGTGATGTTTTCGCGGCCCGGCGTCGCCAGGTGGAAAACCTCCCTGATACTCTGTGCGTTGCTGGTTCTGGACCTGGCGTTGTTCCTCTCCTGCATGACCAAGTTCCTGAGCCGTGGTTTCATTCCCTTCCTCCTCGCGATCGGAATCATGGCGCTGATGTTCTCATGGTACCGTGGGAAGAAGCTCATTCATGAGGCGATGAAGGCCGGCTTCATCTCGCCCGGGGAACTCGGAAAGCAACTGGCATCGGGCAATCTGCCACGTGTCGGGGGGACAAGGGTCTATCTCACCCGTGAGCGCACGCCCGAGCACTCGGTGGGCTCGATTCTGGAGTTTCAGCGAAGAACCAAGTCCGTCGCCGACAATGTGGTGATCCTCATGCTTCCCTCCAACTGGTCCGACCCGTACCAGGTCATCGGGGATCCCGTGGTCAACCGTCACGAGGGGGGGCTCTGGGAGATCACCGTTCCGCACGGATACATGGTCGAGGCGGATGCCCCCGAGAGCCTCCGGGCGGCTGCGGAGGCCAGCGGAGGGGCCTTTACCTTCGATCCTGAAGATACCTTTTATATCTTCCCCAAGGAGTTTCCCTCCTCGGACGGGGGATCGATGCCTGCGTGGCAGAGGAATATCTTCTCATTCCTTCTCAGGAATGTCGGCTTCCTCGTGAACTTCATGGGAATCCCTCCCCAACGTCTCATCGTCTACCTAGCCTACACCAAGACCGACGCTCAGGCCATCGTCGCGGCTGGAAGCGAGAAGTAGCGGCGCGGATTGTTTCCCCATCCGTGATTGAGTGTGATCGGATATCGGCGCACGTTCCCTCCTTGACCGGCAGCTCCTGGGGTACAAGATGCCACCGATGATGAACCGGTTCTTTTCCTACTGGGTCTACGGGGGCTTCCTAGCGGCGTTTCTCCTGCTCGGCCTGATGCCGGCTTTCACCTGCACCTGGGAGCTTCCGCTGATCCTTGTGTTTCTCCAGTTGCCGGTCTACATGCTCCACCAGCTTGAGGAACATGATGACGACCGCTTCCGCCGCTTCATCAACGACCTGATCGGGGGAGGTCGCGAGGTGCTCTCCCGTGGGGCGGTTTTCGTGATCAATGTTCCGGGGGTCTGGGGGGTGAATCTCCTCTCCATCCTGTTGGCCTTTTCACTCGATCTGGGGTTCGGGCTGATCGCTGTCTACCTCACCCTGATCAATGGGTTAGTCCATCTGGCCCAGGCAGTTCGGCTAAGGCGCTATAACCCCGGCCTCATCACTGCGGTCATTCTCTTCCTTCCCGTGGGGGGATTGGCCCTTGCGGCCGTCATGAAATCGGGATCGGTCACGATCGGGTACCACATGCTTGGATTGAGTAGCGCCGTGGCGATCCATCTCGCCATCGTGGGCTGGATTCTCCTGAACCTCTCTGGGCCGAGTCGTCCGAAACCTTGAAACCCGCCCCTTGGGATTGGCGCAGCGGGCGTGTTGGGTGAAAATTCTTGCCAAAGCAGCTGACTGACGGGCAATTTCCTTCATGGCAGCAACGAGTCATCACAATCTCGACGAGACCTTCTACCGCGGGGCCGATTCCTTTTTCACGGCCAACGCAGACATCGGGCTGACCTACGACGACGTCACCCTCGCCACCCTCTACTCGGAGATCCTTCCGGCCCAGACGAGGCTCGATTCACGGCTGACCGACGGGCTTCAGCTTAATATCCCGGTCATCTCCTCCGACATGGACACGGTGACCGAGTCCCGGATGGCGATTGCCATGGCTCTCAACGGCGGCCTCGGACTCATCCATTATAACATGCCCGAGAGCGAGCAGCTCAAACAGGTTAGCCGCGTGAAATACCATGTCCAGGGGCTCATCCAGGATCCGATCAAGGTCTCCCCTGACCTGCACATCGGCGACGTGCTCGAGCTCATCGAGGAGAAGAAGTTTGGTTTCGGCACCTTCCCGGTCGTGGATGCTCAGGGGAAACTAGTGGGACTCCTCTCGGGTCACGTGGTCAAGCCTCGCTACGCCGCCAAGACGGTCGCCGAGGCAATGACTCCCCGCGCCCAGGTGCACACCGTGACCAGAAAGGAACTCGGCAACGACCCGATCGCCCTGGCCGACAAGTTCTTCACCGAGCATGTAGGCATCCACAAACTGCTCGTCGTCGACGACGAAGACCACCTCCACGGCCTCATCACCATGAGCGATGTGGAGAAGATCACCCAGGAGCGGAAGGCCCAGTTCAAACCCGCGCGCGACTCCCAGTTCCGTCTGGTCTGCGGCGCGGCGGTCTCCGCTACCCGCAACGCCTTCGGCGAACTCGACCGGGAGCGCATCCTTGGTCATGTCGCTGCGCTCGTTGAGCGCGGGCTCGACGTCGTCGCGGTTTCCACCGCCCACGGCCACACCAAGGGGGTGGGCGACACTGTCCGGGTGCTCCGCGACGCATTTCCGTCTCTTCCGATCATCGCGGGCAATGTCACGAGCGCCTCGGGGGTTGAATACCTCGCCGAATGCGGGGCCAGCGTGATCAAGGTCGGTCAGGGTCCCGGCTCGATCTGCACGACCCGCATCGTCGCCGGTGTCGGCATCCCGCAGATGACCGCCCTCCATGTCTGTTCGAAGGCGGCGGCCGCAAAAAAGGTCTCCATCCTCGCCGACGGCGGCATCACCAAGTCGGGAGACATCGTCAAGGCGCTCACCATCGCCCACGGGGTGATCTGCGGCGGCATCCTTGCCGGATGCACCGAGTCGCCAGGCGAGGTCATCGAGATCGGCGGCAAACTTTACAAGCAGTACCGCGGCATGGGCAGTCTCTCCGCGATGAAGGCCGGCAGCGCAGCACGCTACGGACACGACAAGGCCGACTCCGTCCGCAAGGTGGCCGCCGAGGGGATCGAGGCTCTCAAGGAGGAATCAGGCCCTCTCGACCGCGTCCTAGCCAGCCTTATCGGCGGGATCCAGAGCGGCATGGGCTATCTCGGCGCGGAAAATCTCGAGCAACTCCGCGAAAAAGCGCGCTACATCCGTGTCAGTCCGGCCGGCCAGCGTGAGGCGGCCCCCCACGACGTGGTCGAGCTCAAGACCAGGGACTGATTCCGCGGGGCATTCTCCATTCATCCTCCCGCACGGATAGAAAACCGCTCGCTCCCTTTTTGGCCTTCTCCGGGAGAAACGCGTAGGGTGGAGGAGGGATCTGCGTGGGGGGGCAAATGGCAAAAATCGGGGAAACGATCGTTCCCCATGTGCTATTACCTGATGTTTGAGTTATTGATCAGGAGCGAAGTGCCCCCGCGCGGGGAGGAGGGTTTCTTGAGTCCGAAAACCGTTCCCGCAGGAAAGACTGGGTTGGTTGGCACGGCGTTGTCCGTGTTATACCATTGGTTCTTGAAGCGGTAGTAAATGGCGGAAACCCCTCCGTGGCCGTTGTCGATGATGAGTTGGTCATTGCGCTGGGCTAGTCCCATGCCGGTGCTCTGGGTAAAGTTCGAGTTATTGAAGCCGATCTGACCGATCGGGTAGCTGGAATTACGGGGAAGGGAGAAATAGCTGATCACACTCGAGGTTCTCGAGGAGGTGAAGAAGAGGTTGAACTGATTGGTCAAAACGGATCCGGAGATGAATTCGTGAAGGGGATAGTTGTTGCTCCCCGTGTTCTGGACATAGACGTACGCCCCGGGAGGAATCACAGCATCGCCCGCAGGCACCGTGGGATTCGTCGCGGAGACCCAGTTGGTCAGATCGGCGTTGAAGTAGTAGGATTGTCCGGCATCCTGGGGTTGCTGGGTTCCGTAGGTCACGGGAGGTGAAATGACCACCTTGGTCATCACATTGGACGGGTTGGTGGTGGGAATGAAGGAGATGGTTGCCTGACTGGGTGGGAAGAGCGAGGAAAGCGACCAGTAGGGAAGAAGGCTGACGGCCGTGATCTCCCTGGAAGCGATCGGAAGTCCCTCCGGATCGATGAGAAGGGAGTTGGCTGTGTTGCCCTGGACGGTAAAGAAATCACCCTTCAGGGCGCCGGCCGTCACCAACGCGTAGTAGGTCACCGGCTGGACGCCGGCAACATAGGAATACTGGTTCGGTTTCAGGGGGACTCCCCCCGCGGTTTTCGGAGGATTTCCGGCAAGCTTCAGGTTGTAGACAAGTGATCCCCCCGCATTGGTCTGGGTCACCGCCGTCACCGTGAAGTTTCCCCCCGTGGCGTAGTTGTTGGAAAAGGAGAGCGTGGCGATCTGACCGTTGGTGACCTGCTCGGTCACCACTTGGTTGTTGTTGGTGCCGTAGATCACGTTGGTGGTGACGCCCACCTGAGTCAGGAGTCCCGCTCCCGTGTAGAGATACTGCGGAGCCACGCAGGTGGTGTTGCCCGGTTCAATGTAGATGTATTGGTTGGCAACCGAGGGCGCGGTGACTCCCGACTGCCGAGCCGGTGCCGCATGGAGGCATCCGAAAGCCAGAAAACCGGCGAGGAAAATATGTTTTTGCATGGAATGTTAGAATGGAGGTCTCAAGACACCTTGGAGGGTTCCACGATGAATCCCTTGTTCGGATTGGGGCGCCAGGCCAAGCGGTACGAGACGTTGAGTCCGGTCAGCGGCTGGGTGATGATGATGGGCCCGTTGTTGCCGGTGATGGGTGCGCCGACCGTCGTCCAACGGGTGTTATCGGTCGACATCTGCAGTTCGTAGATGGTCGAGGAGCGCGAGATCCAGGTGATCTGGATCCCCGCCTGCTGTCCGTACTCGTCGGTCCAGTTCACCTGGCCGATCGTGAAGTTCTGGGGCGGAACGGCCGGTTGGACGGGAAGGGGTTTCAGCTTGGTCTGGACCGCCTGCTGGAGTTTGTTGGCCATCGAGGTGCGCTTGGCGACCTGATCCCTGGTGATCGGTGCCGTCTGACCCTGCTGGTAGGCCCATGTCGAGAGATTTTTCATTTCGACGGGCTCACCCGTCCTTGGGTCGCAGTCCGTCCCACCCTGGGCGCTGTTCCTAAGGTCGTAGAACTCGGTCTGGGGCTTCTCGACACCTTGGCCGTCGAAGTAGTAGGCGTAGGCGTAACCAAGCTCGCGGATCGCGCGGATCCTGTTCGGGGCGGGCACGATGCCGTTGGGATTCCCCTGGGCGTTCTGGCCGCACCAGATGTCATCGTAGGTGAAGAGGATGTAGTCCTGCACCGCGGGAGCGGTGCCCGGATTACTGATCAGCGAGCTGTAGTCTGTTCCCGAGAAGCGGTACTGCTTCGGGTTGATCCCGAGCATGGAGCAGAGCGTGGGAAGGAAGTCGACATGTCCCACCAGTTGGTTGCATTGCTGGCCGGAACCAAAGGGGTAATCGGTGGGGTTAGACCAGATCAGGGGGACGCGCAACGCCTCCTCGTAGATCGTGAAGGATTTCTGCCTCAATCCCCCGTGGGCCATTCCATATTCGCCGTGATCGGAGGTCCTGATCATCCAGGTGTTTGCCCGAAGGGCGATTCCAGCGGGAGAGGAGTCAAGGAGTTGAAGGATCTTGTTGAACTGGTAATCCGTGTAACTCATGAGATTACCGTAGAAGTTTAGATACTTCCTCTTGTCATCCGGAGTCGGGAGGGGTCCGAGGCCCGCACACGACTGGAGATAGGCCTCCTGAACTGTCGGCTTGAAATTCGTGGAGAGATCCTCGCCAACGGTGGGGGGCAGTTCGATCGGGGGAACCGTATCGGCGGTCCAGTCGGCATCGTTGATGCTGACACCCTGCTTGTCAGCGAGCCATTGGCTCCCCTCCCAGTCTGGATTCTGGGATGGAATGTAACCGCCGTTGGCAAGGTTCAGCGGGTAACCGAGTACGTCGTGCGGATTTACCAGCGAAATAACCAGGCAGAAGGGCTTGCCTCCGGGGTTGTTGATCCGGTTCTGCAGGAAGGCGAGCGCATCCTGGATGTAGCGCGCGTCATGATCGGCGAAGCCGCCGCC
Source organism: Chthoniobacterales bacterium (assembly GCA_044236545.1). Taxonomy (GTDB): domain Bacteria; phylum Verrucomicrobiota; class Verrucomicrobiia; order Chthoniobacterales; family UBA6821; genus UBA6821. Next base: position 3,001 of record JBIIGI010000036.1, on the reverse strand, counting down.
GTAGTCGCCAAGCGCCGTGTTGCGTCCGGCATCGGGCGGATCCCACTGAGAGAAGCTGTAACGCTCGATGTCATCCCAGATATTCACCCCGTTCTCCTGGATGATCCCCTTGCTGAGGTGATACTTGCCGATGTAGGCGACCTCGTAACCGGCTGCGGTGAGGACGGATCCGACGTTCGGATAGGTAGGGTTGAGCTGATGCTCCTCCTCGGACTGGACATTCCCCTCGCTCAGCGTGTTGGCGGAGAGATGCTGCGCTGGATAGAGGCCGGTGAAGAGGGTCGTCCTGGCCGGCGTGCACATCGCGGTGTTGGTATAGGCCCTGTTGAAGGTCACCCCGGTGGCGGCCAGCGCCGATTGGAAGGGAAGGTTCGCCGCCGCCCATCCGGCGGGAAACCACTGAAGCGCGCGCTGCTGGTCGGTCAGGAAAATGATGACATTTCTCTGGGGTGCGGCCGGTGCGGCCTGAAGAGGCCAGAGGTTCACGGCTCCCTCCGCTGCCATGACAGCGCATGCTCCGCCGACCATCTTGAGGAAGTCACGCCTGAGGAAATCAGCTGATCCCGCCTGCTCCGGGGTGCCGCCCGACACATGATTGTTGTTCATGTTCGTAAGCAATCATCCACACCCTCATGATGGCAACCGAAATAACCGACGGTACGGCAAATTGTTTTCCTGCGAAAAAAACCTTTTGCACACCGGTTTGGGTAAAGCTCTATTCGGTGAGCGGATGAACACCAGCACTCCCGAGTCCAAGAATTACCACGTGATGGCAAAGCCGATCGGTCCGATCTGCAACCTTGACTGCACCTACTGCTACTATCTTGAGAAGGAGAGGCTCTTTCCCAAGGGGGAGAATTTCCGGATGTCCCCGGAAGTGCTCGAGGAGTATGTCCGCCAGTATATCGCCTCCCAGGAGACCCCCGAGGTCACCTTCGCCTGGCAGGGAGGGGAGCCGACACTTCTGGGATTGGACTATTACCGGAAGGTCGTGGAGCTCCAGTCGAAGCATTCCGGAGGAAGGAAGATCAACAACACCCTCCAGACCAACGGTACCCTGCTCGATGACGACTGGTGCCACTTCTTCAGGGAGCACGGTTTTCTGATCGGACTCAGTATCGATGGTCCCAAAAGGCTCCATGACACCTACCGGGTAGACAGGGGAGGGAAGCCGACCTTCGAACGTGTCATGGGGGGGATGAAACTGCTCAAGAAGCACAAGGTTGAGTTCAATACCCTGACCGTCGTCAGCGCCAGTAACGTCAAGCATGCGATTGAGGTCTATGACTTCCTGAGGGAGTCGGGATCAGGCTACATCCAGTTCATCCCGCTCGTGGAGCGTCTTCCATCGCCTGTGGAAGAGGGTGTCGGTTACGATCATGCGGAGCCTCCCGAACCGGGGCAATCCGGTTCGCCAGTTACCGGTTGGAGTGTTCCCCGGGACGCCTATGGTGATTTTCTGATCACGATTTTCGACCAGTGGGTGAAGCGGGATGTCGGCAAGGTCTTCGTCCAGATGTTCGACGTTTCACTCGGGATCTGGTCAGGACATGGCCCGGGGCTCTGTCTGTTCCTGAAGGATTGCGGCGAGGGATTGGCGTTGGAGCACAACGGCGACCTCTACTCGTGCGATCACTTCGTTTATCCCAAGTACCGGCTGGGAAACATCATGAACGCCTCACTGGGCGATCTGGTGAACTCCACCCGTCAGCGCCTTTTCGGGCAGTCAAAGTCGGCCGGTCTTCCAAAATACTGCAATGATTGCGAGGTCCGCTTCGCCTGCAATGGGGAGTGCCCAAAACATAGGTTCCTGAAGACACCCGACGGGGAGGAGGGGCTGAACTATCTGTGCGCCAGCTACAGGAAGTTTTTCAATCATGTCGATCCCTACATGAAAGTGATGGCGGATCTGATGGCCAGACGAACCGCTCCCGCCTCAATCATGCGGATGCTTCCCCTCCAAGGCCGGATGGAGGCATGAGGATCGCCCTACCCAGCTGCGGCACCCATTCCCGGGCTGGTTTTTTTCGCACCTTCATCTAGCTTCGGCCCGATAAACAAAGAACTGGGCAAGCGGCTTTCCTAGGTTTGGCTGGTGGCATTGTAAGTGGTATTCGGCGATGTCGGGATGAGCCCTCTCCATGCATTCCTGACGGCGGCCAGTCTTAGTGGATCATCGCATTCCGTTGCCGTTGCCTCCCTGATCATCTGGAGGGTCATACTGGTTGTCAGCGTGAAGTATGCCTTCATCCTCAAGGGGCAATGGGGAGTTTTCACTCTCTTTACCTTGTTGAAAAGGGCGCTTATGCCGAATCAACCGGGCATTGTGATCGTGGCGATCGTTGCATTCGGGGCCGCACTGCTTCAAATGCCATCTCCACTTTTATTCCGGTGGAATCAGCTGGTTCTTTCGGCGATGGGCATTGTTGTCATCTCTCGTGATGCCGTGCCAGCCTGTCAGGATCATGGGCAGTCTCTCCGCGATGAAGGCCGGCAGCGCTCCACGCTACGGACACGACAAGGCCGACTCCGTCCGCAAGGTGGCCGCCGAGGGGATCGAGGCCCTCAAGGAGGAATCAGGCCCTCTCGACCGCGTCCTGGCCAGCCTCATCGGAGGAATCCAGAGCGGCATGGGATATCTCGGCGCGGAAAATCTCGAGCAACTCCGCGCAAAGGCGCGCTACATCCGGGTCAGTCCGGCCGGTCAGCGTGAGGCGGCCCCCCACGACGTGGTCGAGCTCAAGACCAGGGACTGAAAACTTGGCCGCGACCGGGTTTAGAGCATTTTTGATTTATTCTGACGCTCTGAAAAAGGGTGAAGAAGAGAGAAAGAATCAGGAACTCAGGAACTCAGGAAATGAATGAGACTGGAGAGGTGTCGTGCCGACGTTGAAAGAACCGATGGTTGCGTAAAGATGTTTCTGTAAAATGGGTTAAGGGAGTGGAGAGTCGATGGGGTTCATGTTGAGGTAGATTTTTCCTGTGATCCACTCGTCGGAGA
>JBIIGI010000035.1:0-23978 GCA_044236545.1 Chthoniobacterales bacterium | reverse complement strand
TACCATCGTCATTGGAAATTCACCGGCGATGAAAACTTTCTCCGCGAGCGGGCCTATCCCTATTGCCTGGCTCAGGCGGAGTTTCTTCTTCATTGGCTCAAGCCTGATCCGAAAACAGGTCGGCTCGTTCTCCCGATGTCGAGCTCTGCGGAGATTCATGACAACACCCCGCAGTCGTATCTTCCCGGCAACTCCAACTACGATCACTTCCTCATGCTGAAACTCTTCCTCGACCTGGAAGAGATGGCCGCCTCACTCGGACACCGCAAGGAGAGCGCGGCATGGAAGCGCCATGCGAAATCGCTCGGATCCCCCGCCCTTTCCAAGGTCCCCTCGCCCGACGGACTGATCCGAGGGGAGTTGCTCGGCATCGCACCAGGCATGCCCCTGGACCGCTCGCACCGGCACCACGCGCACCTCATGGGGATCTACCCCCTCAACCTGCTCCATCCGGCCAACGGGAAGCGCGAGGGGTCGCTCATCGACGACACCCTTCACCAGATCGACCTCCTCGGAACAGGGGAGTGGGTGGGCTACAGCTTCTCCTGGTATGCGGGGCTCTGCGCCAGGATCGGACGAGGGGGTAGCGCGGTCTCCATGCTGGAGCGCTACCTCGACGGCTTTGTCTCGCCGAACGGCTTCCACCTCAACGGCGATTTCAAGAACCTCGGCTACTCAGTTTACAAATACCGGCCCTTCACGCTGGAGGGGAATTTCGCCGCCGTCCAAGCGGTCAACGAGATGCTGCTCCAAACCATCAACGGGGTCATCCATATCGGATATTCGCTCCCGTCGGGAATCTCCGCCTCCTTCGAGCAACTGCGCACCGAGGGCGGGTTTCTTGTCTCGGTCGAGATCAACGCAAAGGGCGAGCCCGACCGGGTGCGTCTCCACAGCACCGTCGGAGGAATCTGCCGGATCGCCAACCCGTGGCCGGGAAAGGCCGTTGCAATCACGTCGTCACGTGTCTTGAAGGTAAATGGCGCGATACTCGAGTTTGAGACGCAGGCGGGGAAGGAGTATCGCCTATCCCCCGGTCGCCCGACCCGCTGAGAAGCGCGATGAGATCACTGCGTTGAACGCAGGGCTCGGGATATTGAGCGTCGGAAACCCGGCGGGGAGTTGCAGTGCCGAAGGCACTTCCCCGTGGGATGTCTTGCTCGCCGGATCTTATACCATTGATACGATTAGTCTGGTGGAATTGGCGAAGGGATTTTGGTGATGGGCTAGGCGGAAGACCGAGGGCTATCTGAAGATAACCCGAGGGAGGACAACAACGCCCATCGCCGAAAGAACCAGCTGATTCCACCGGAATAAGAGTGGAGATGGTATTAATATCCGGCAAGAAAGCCGGTATCCAGCGGCACGCGGATGATTTTACCGGAGCGGGATTCCAGTTCGACCGTCCGGGCCCTTTTCCCCTCCCGGATCTCCCGGACCTCGTCAAAGCCGCGGGGAATCGGGGCCACGGCCATGATGGAGGCGACGGAGACGGGGTGCTCAGGGTGCAGGTCGATGCACGTGGGAATTCCCATCCTGCTGAGGGGGTTGGGTCGGACGGATTCCGCATGACCATGATGGAAGTAGGAGGTGACATCCTCGAGGCCGATGACGTGCCGGTGCCTACCGTTCCAGGGGGCGTAATGGCGGCCCCCGTTGGACATCCAGAATATCGTGGAGCGCAGGACCCGGGGATCCCTGAGCGAGAACCAGACCCACCCCTCCCCGGCCACGACCGCGGCGGTCCAGGCGAAGGGGAGCGACGGGTCGGAGACCAGCATGACGAGATCCTCAAATCCCTCCCGTGCCGGGTAGAGGGAGAGATCGGCCGTCCCGCCGTCAGCACGGGGCACCGCGCGCAGTGACGGGAAGAGGGCCCCTTTTTTCAGGCAGGAGTAACCGCCCCGGGCGGGATCCTCGAACTCACCCGGGAAGACCTGTCCGTGCACGAACGGGCTGGTGCTGATGCGGGCCCCTCCCGCGCCCGGAATGCGGAGCATGGCGTGGTATCCGATCGGCATGCGGCCGGACATGCCCGAAACAAGGTGGCGCTGGTAGATGGCCGGATCCCCCTCGATGAGGGAAACCTGCTTCTCAACCCTCCCCGCGCAGACCCGCGTGCGGAGCGAGAAGCGCATCGAGAAGGGATCGGTGGCGGTCTCCCTTTTCCATCGGCCGTTGGCGGTCTCACCGTGCACCGGATGCCGCTCTCCGGCGTGGATCGAGTCATTCCCACCGAAGGGCATGCAGAAGAAATCCCCACGCAGGACCTTGAGGATGTTTGGGACGGCCGGTTGCTCCATTGACCAAGGGGCCGCGGAGAGGGGGGAAACCCACCGTTTCCCGACGCGGAACCGCGCCGGCCAGAGGTGGCCGCCAAGCGTGGTGACGCCCGCTTCCACATCGCGGGTTTTGATCAGGGATGTCTCCTGTCCGAGAACCGATCTTGTCGTTTTGGAGGGCATGGCCGGAAGTCTCCCAAACAGGGGCCTCAGCCGACAAGGGGGGAGTTGGAAACCGGGTTGGATTTTTCCCGCCTTTGACTTCCACGCTTTGGCACCCTTTCACTTTTCCCGCCGTCGCTTCGCGCCCGTTACCGCGGCCTCGGCTATTGGGTGTCTCCCCTTCCCTCAGCTTTCAGCTTTTCCACCGAGCAGTTCGCTGGGGTTTGCGTTGGTGAATCGCTTAAAGGCCGAGGCAAAGTACTGGGAGGAGGAAAATCCAAGGTCGAAGGCCACCCCCGTGACGGTGGCGCCGTGCCGGGCCAGACGGCGGCCCGCCTCCTCGATCCGGCATCGCAGGGCATACTCGGCCGGAGGGATCCCCATCTCCTGCTTGAAGGCGGCCTTGAATCGCGAGACGGACAGTCCCGTGAGTTCCGCCATCCTGGCCACGGTCTGCTCCTCCGGTTCGTCGAGGTGAGCCTGCAGATGATCCAGCACCTTGCCGAAGCGCCTCCTCTCGTTCCCCCGGGCCGAGGCCTCCCGCGCGTCGACCACGGCAAGGAGGAAGGCGATGAGGTCGTTGGCGATCCTTGTCCGCGAGAGGGATGAGGGAGCCGAATGGATCGCAAGGATCACCCTGTCGAGCTGGCCCTGCATGTCAGGAGTTCCCGGAAAGTGCCGCAGTGAGGATCCGGTCAGGTTTTTCCAGAGCGCACGGCTTTGGTGAGGCGTCAGGCCCATGAGCCCTCCTTCCCTCCCGGCCGGGTCGAGCAGGGTCATCCAGTAAAGGAGCCCCTTCTCCTCCGGCTCCCCCCCGGTGCCGTGAACCTCGTCGGGAAAGGTGATGAAGAGATCCCCGCCGCGCAGGGAGTAACGGCTCCCGCCGACATGGTAGATCTGCCTCCCACGCGCCAGATAGCAGATCTCGATGGCGCCCCGGTGCCGGTGATCGCGGAGACCCGGTCTGGCATGCGTGAGGTTGTAGCGTCCGAGCATCGGCACCGAGCCAAGCCCGTGCCGTCGCAGGTCGGAGACGATCCGGCTCCGGGCGCGCAGTTCGGGGGTGAGGGACATGTTTGAGATCGTACTGCGGTTCTAACTCGAAAGCAAAGGCCCGGTTTTTGCGCTTGAATGGGAGCATGACCCAAGAAAACTCCCCGATCCTCCGACAGGAGCCCCCGCTCAAGGACTTCACCGAGAGCGTCCGCAAGAATGTCGCCATCTCGTGGTATCGCACGAAGCTCACCCCCGCAGCCGTCAAGTCGCTCCATGCCAAGAGTGATCTCAAGGGGGGCTTCCAGACCCTCGGCTACCTCGCACTCCTGCTCCTGCCCGCGCTTCTCGCGCTCTATTGCCTCCACGAGCGTGCCTGGTGGGCCATGGCCGGATTTGTCTTCCTGTACGGGATGGTGGCAGCCTTCCTCATCAATGCAGTTCACGAACTGGGTCACGGCACCGTCTTCAAGACCAAGTGGCTGAATGCCTTTTTCTGCCATCTCTTCGCCTTCCTCGGTCTCATCAACCACGAGACCTTCCAGTCGAGCCATATCCGGCACCACCGCTACACGCTCCACCCGCCGGATGACCTGGAGGTCGTCCTCCCGGTGAAGCTCATGCTCTGGCATGTGCTCAAGACAGGATTCTTCTACCCGCCCGCCCTCTGGAATGAGATCAGGAAAGTGTTCCGCATCGCGAGTGGAAAATTCGAGGGTGAGTGGGAGCTGACCCTCTATCCGGCATCCGATCCCGCGAGCCGCAAGGTTCCGGTGCGCTGGGCGCGTGTCATGATCTTCGGTCACGCCGTGATTCTCGCGGCATCGATCGCCTCGGGGCTGTGGATCATCCCGGTCATGACCCTCTGCAGCCCGTGCTATGGGACATGGCTCTTCTTCCTCTGCAACAACACCCAGCATGTGGGCCTCAAGGACAACGTCGACGACTTCCGCCTCTGCTGCCGCACCTTCACGCTGAATCCGATTTTCCGCTTCCTCTACTGGCAGATGAACTACCACATCGAGCACCACATGTATGCCGCCGTGCCGTGCTACAACCTCGGAAAGCTGCACAAGATGATCGAACACGACCTCCCACCGACCCCCAAAGGGCTTGTCGGGGTCTGGAAAGAAATCGATGCGATTTTGCGCAGGCAGCTGAAAGACCCCTCCTATCAGTACGAGGCCCCGCTTCCCAAGTCGGCCTGATACCATCGATGGTGTGAGGCCGCGCCCCGGGGGCCGGATGATCCGGTGCCCCTTCAATTATGTCCTGACGGTGCGACTAATTGCGGGGGTTCCCCTCGACTCCCACGACGGAAGTTTTCCGTCTTTTTATTGAAATACCATGCGCCCGAAGGCCTCCGGCACATGAAATGCGGGCTCCGTCCGGTTCACTTTCGCCCAGGCAAGCCAGTGAGGGCGCGAGGTTTTGTCCCCGCATTTGAAGAAATTGGCCCTCCACACCGTGCCGCTAACCGGCGTGGAAAAGGGATGGACCCTTTGCAGCACCTTGAAAGGAATACGGGCCGTGAGCGTCCAAACAAGCGGCCCCTTGCGCTCCGGATCAACGAGGTGCGGCAACGATGTCGATACCGTGGCTCCCCTGAATTCCCGGGCAGTAGTTTTGTGGATCCGGGATCCGTCGGAGAAATGATAGTGAAGAAGCGTTGTGCCGCCACAGTTCATCTCAAGATTGAAATATCCGGCCGATAGGTCTTCGGAAGGTGAGAAGAAAAACTCCACGCAGGAGTCACCGCACACAATATCTCCGTGATGCCTGGCCACCGCCCGCACGGCATACTCCTTGACCTTATAGAAAAGATAGAGCGCATCGGCATCGTAAGCGATCCGGAACGCAACACGCGGAAGCGGGCGAAGGCTGTTCCCCATCGAATGGCGCAGTAAACCGGCGGAAATCGGCTTCCAATCCCCTGCAACTGGGAGAGCAGAGGTCTTCCTCGTGCCGGGCGGAAATTGATAAACAGGGTAAGTGGGCAGGGAGCCGAAAGCACTCATCACTGCAATGGCGGTCGCGAACAGGAATATTAATGGCTTCACCAGAAGCGGCCCGTGAAGCTTACTGGCTTGGCATCCACCCAGAGCATGGTGAGGGCGGTTGTGCTCCGACACACCGGTTAGCAGAAAAAACGGGAGACTGCCCGATGGCGACTTCATGCACAGGGAGAATCCGAGAGGGTTCCTTTTCTGCGGCTATGCGCGGTATCTTGATTGCTGGACTGTCCCAACTCAAATCCCGCTCGAATGCCGAAGATCGGATGCGATTGCAGTATCTCCCAGCCGTCCATCGAGCCGTCGAGCACATCGCGGGAGAGCGACCAACGCAGCGGTTGGTATTTCTCCCACTGCGGATCGGCGTCGCGATTCCAGGCCTCGATCTTTTCGCGGCGTGCGGCGGCAGTCGGATCGTTCTCCGCGAGTGCCACGCGCAGGACATAGAGGGCCTCGCTGGATCCGGGATATTCCGGCTCAAGCAGGATCATGTTGGCGAAGGCGGCGGCAAGGTAATCCCACCCCTGTTGCTTGCAGAGTTGATAGCGGTAAAAGAGGAAGTCGACATTCTGCCGTTCTTCCTGGCGGCCGATGCCGAACTGCGGTGCGGATTCCGATCCACGTGCAAGGATGTCGAGGGCGGCCTGAAACTCCCCTTTGCCGCAAAGCTCCGAGAACTCGCCGAAGAACGATTCCTTGTAGAGGAACCACGCCGCGCTCGCCCCTTCGGCGATGCTCAGCAGCGGTTCCTTGAGCAGGGTGCGCACGGACTTCCAATCGCCGTCGAGCAGGGCGAGGTTGGCCTGCGCGAGGCGGCAGTCGTCAGTGGCGCGGGTCTCGGCCGGGGCGTTTTGCCACAGGGCCTTGCGCTCCTCGTGCCGGCCCATGCGGGAGAGCATCTGGTCGGCCGTGGCGATGAGATGGGTGTCGGCATAGCCGCCGCCGACCGAGCGAAGGATTTGCTCGAAGGCCTCGGCGGCCTTGCCTTCATTCTCCGAAAGAAGGGCGAGGAAATGGTTCGCGTAGGCGGCAGTCTCGCCACCGATGCCGGCAAGACCGCTGAGCAGGGCTCGAGCCTTGGCAGGTTCGTTCGCATTGATCAGGGCCACGGCCAGTGCGAGACGCGCCTCGTCGGCAAGGTCGTTTTCCTTTTCCGAAAGCAAGCGGATCCATTCGTCGCCCCCGACCCAACCTAGTTCGATCGCGCGGGAGATCTCGCTCTCGTCGAGCTTGCCGGTGAGGATGAGCTTCCTGGAAATCGCAAGCCGTTCGTCCTCGGCGATGAGTATTTCGGATTTTGTGATCCGCCAGAATGCAGCGTCATTCCATGCGGCCCAGTCCTTGCCGGTTTTTCCGATGCCACGCTGCTCGAAGGCGGCGAAGTTCTCCGTGTAGTCGGCGGCGGTCGATGCGCCCTGCGCGCCGCAGAACGATTCGGTCCAGCTGATGCTCTGCCCCGCCTTGAGGATGCCGGTGTCTGGCTGGGTCGGCAGCAGGCCGCATTGGAGCTCGGCGTAGGGAACCCAGTTGGGTTCGGCCATGCTCTGCCACCAAGTCTGGTGCACCCCCTGACTGCCAAGCGACCAGAGCTTGCGCCCCTTGCAGATGTCGCGGTCGGCGCGGTGAAGAAAGCTCCAGCCCTCTTTCTCGTTGGTGTAGCCCATGAAGTCGGAGGCGGTGTTAGGCAAATAACCCGAAACCACTTCGTGCTGGTGGAGCCACTGGGACCAATCGACTCCATGTACCATTGGCCATTGGTCGAATTCGTAACCCTGACGGAACATCGCGTGATGCAAAAAATCTCCCGGCGCCATCATCACCCGATCACGCCACTGTTGCGGCACCGCGATGCAGGTCCACCAGTAGAGGCTCGGCTGATCCTTGCCGGAGTCGTTGGTGATGGTCATGCGAGAGACCAGCGTCCCTTGTTCCAGCGTGAGGATGACTTCCCAACCGCAGCCAAAGAGCTCGTCAAAGGCGCCCATCGCGATCGCCTCGCGGCCGTCCGCCAGCGTCACCCTGCGGGTCTCGATGGTCGAGATGCCATGGACATTATGGCCGTAGCGGAAGGGGTTGAACTCGATGCCTCCGATGCTCCAGGGGCCGGAGAGCGACAGGTTGGCGAGCGGCAGGCTGGGCGGTGTCCAGAGGAGTTGGCGGTTGAGCTTTTTGTCGAAGAGTTCCATCACCCGACCGGCGATCGAGGGCATCACCGTCACCCGCGCGAACTCATCTTCCAAGCGCACGACTGGCAACTCCCTCACCTCGAAGTGGCCGGGATAATCCATCGCCTTCTTGTAAGGAAACGCCGAGGTCCAGAGATTGCGGTGGATCGGTTGCAGATGCTTCGGCACGCCCGGAGCGGGGTGATAGGGAAACATCTCCTCATCGTGGTTGACGCGGGGGGCAGAGAGTCGCTTGCGCTCGGTGAAGGGACGCAGGTGAAATGCCTGTTGAGTGAGTTGGATGGTCATTATCGAAAAATCAGGAATGTCGCCTCAAGGCGGCATTACGCCAGAAGCCTCAATACTAATTGCGCAAAAAGGCCCGGCAACCACTGAACGATTGTTGTCAGCGCTGCACGTTATCCTTCAGATTCTCATCCCAATAGTAAAAGGGCGTCGTGGACCTGTTGTAATCGTTCAACATGTTCCTGATCTCCTGCGGCACCATGGCCTGAGCATGTCCGTCCAGAAACAGGATGTTGGCCCGCTTGGCATGCCTCAAATGAAGGCATCCTTCCGAGTCCCATGAACCGTAGGGTCCGGAAATGCAAATCTGAGCAACCTGATAGTTCTTTCTTTTATCCTGTTTATCATAGGTCCATGCCGCCGGATTCCTGGCAATGCTATCGGCTAGAAGAATGTATTTGGAGGGTTGTTCGATGGCCTGCGTGTTAGCAGGGCTTTGCACCGTCGTGTAACCGGATGCGCTGTCATAACTCACCTGCAACGCCCCGACGTCAAACCCGTAACTGAACCAATTATTGGGATTCCCTTGGTACACTGAGAAATCGGGGTTCCAGGACGGGCAGTAGGTGATCTTGTTCAGGGTCAGGGGATTGGCATAACCCCTGCTGATCAGGATGGACTTCCAGTTTCTTTCATACTGCCCGGGCATGTATTCATACTGAACGATCTTCCCCTCGTAGATGTAACTTGAAAAAACACCGCCCAGAGACTTCATGTTGGAGAGGCACTGAGCGGCTTTGGCACCGTTCATGCTGTTTTTTAAAGCGGGAAACAACAGCGCCGCCAGTACCGCCAGAATCGCGATGACGACCATCAACTCGATCAATGTGAACCCGCTCCTGCCGGGTCGCGTAGAAGTTGGAATCACGGATGCCATATCGGCTAAACTAAAGCTCGTCATTCAAGGCGACCAAGCGACAAAATGCGCAGTTTATGGACAAAATGCGCATTACGTCCCTCAGCATTCGGAATGAGGTTGCCGGATCCCGTTGCGTGGCACAAAAAACGAAGCGCCCCATGCCAACCCACCGAAGGGAGGTGCATGGGGCGCTCGGAGTATTTGATAATTCTCAGGGAGTGCCTTGATCCGTCGGGTCTGACCTAATCCTGCACGCGGCGGCGGATTAGCAGCAGGGTGGCGATGCCACCGAGAACCATCGCGTAGGTGGAGGGTTCGGGTACCACGGAAAGCTCCAGATTGCTGAAAGTTCCAGCGGTGGTTGACCCGTTGCCGTAAGTTGCCAATCCAAATAGCGCATAACCAGAGGTGCCACCACTGGGGCCGAATGGGGCCTGGCCACTCCATACTCGGGTTGACCCAACCTGGACATCATCCTTGAAGAAGCTGGTTGTCCAGTTGGCAGCAGTCGTGTCCACGCTGATCCTGTAGATCCCGCTACCTGAGGCTCCACCCCCTTGGTAACTTCCCCCGCCCCACGTTTCACCCGTGGTGATGATCGATGCTGCGACAGTCGGGGCTCCGATCATGTTCCAAATTCCAAAGCTGGTCGCGATGCCTATCCCTGCATAAGTGCCGCTGCTCTGGTTGATCGTGACTTTATAGTCGTAGACATTACCGTTCGCTAACTGAAAGCCAAACGACTCGTAGCCCGTGGCATTATTTGCCGTGCTGTAGCTGCCGTCGGCATTGATTCCGCTACCATACCAGGTCTGCCCATTCAGGGCTTGTCCATTCATGTCTCCCGAGCCACTGAAGTCGTAGGAGTAGAGAATGGACGCTGAGGCTGAAGTGACCGAGATCAGAGCGACCGCAAGACCGGCCATTGTTGATTTGACGAACTGGGAGGTTTTCATTGTTTTGGATGTAGTGGTTGTTTTGGTTGTGATGCCAATCTTACCCGCCTGATTCTCAACCGGGTGTCATGGCTTGACATGAACAAGGTAGCTCCGGTGATGCCATGGGGCTATTGATGAATTGCGCAGGATTTTTACAAATTGCGAACAGGCTGCATGGCATGCCCGTCGCCATCCGAGCGTTCTTCTCATTCGTCTTGCTTGAGGAGCCGAACGCTTGTCCCGGGTTCAAGGGAGTGGTATCGGCGCCCCCACCGACAGAGACCCAAGTCACTCACCTTCAGTGAGTCCGCCCCCGATGAGGATGCGTCACCCTATGAATTCTCACCGGAATGGATCGCTTGGAGGGCAGAGGCAATGCGGCTTCTGAAGTCCAGCACATGTCTGCCACTCCGGTCAAAATGCCGGAGATCGTCCACCAGCTCCGGATCATGATCCAGGAGGGCTTGAGCTTGTTCAAGCCATCCGGCGGGCGCTGTGAACTCGTTGCGGCCCACCTGATCCATGAGCTGTTTGAGCATCCGGATGTATTCGTAATCATAAAGCCCGTCGCGGATGGACTTGAGCCTGATGGTGGGGATGGTTCCCTTTTCCCCGGGATAAATAAGCAGGCCATCCCCATTATAGCAGAGGAAGGAGGCTCCATTAAAGCTGGTGAGCGGCCCGTCGTTCATCCGCCTGTGTTCGGCCGTGTATTTCAAGGTCCTGACTCCCGAATCATCGGTGGTCGGCACAGTCCGACCCCACATGTTGACGCAATAATAGAGAAAACCGTCCGCCTGAAACTTGTGCGGCATGATCCCCATAAGGAGGCGGGCTTCGGCGGCACTGTATTCGATCAAAAAGTTCGGGAACGGCCTGCGGGGATGGAGGCATACATACCACCAGAGGCGTTTTCCCGCGCCACGCGCGCGGGAGACATTGCCGGCGTTCGTCTCAAAACGGGGAACGAGCGGACACCAAACATCCACCGAATCGCAACCGCCGTCCAATCCGTAAGAGGAATCGTATGCCGTGGTCGCAATCTCGATCCCGGGATGTCTCTCCTTCATCAGGGCGGTGATATCCGAGAGCGCGGCATGGAACTTTTCCGGGGCCTCGTCAAAACCGTAAACCCGCGCCATGTGATCCAGGCCGTGTTCCTTCAGGAGCGTCATCCTCCGTTCAAGCCGGTCGAGCAACAGAGACTTCGTCTCGGGATTCATCAAGCCGGTCTCAGGATCAAGGAATCCGGGTTTGTGGATCTGATCGCCGTAGTTCAGGACCGTGACCTTCGACACGCCCTCCTTGGCCAGCTTCTTGATGAGGTCGATGCGGGGCAGGTAGGAATGATAGAAGAAATCGGGATTGATACGGTGCTCCAGCATCAGGTCGACGGTTTGGAGCATGATTTCGGCGTTCCGTCTTGCCTCGCCGTTCCCGAGTTCCCCGAAACCTATTTCATCCCTGCAATATGCGGTGTATTTATCCCACTCCTTCGCATCCCGGCGGTAGGGGCCGTTGAATGGGCCGTTCAAAAACGGGCTGGGAGCATCTCCCTCCTGCGCGGCAGCCAAGGTCTCGTCAAATTGGTGGAAATGGAATGCGTTCTCGAAATGGCGCTCCACCGGGATTGCGAAATCCAGAACGCGCAGCCGGACCGGAACGCGCAAATCTTCCAGACCTGCGGCCGAAACCACGATCTCACCGGAGTATACGCCCCCCTTCTGACCCGCAGGGATGCTGATATCCACCCAGACCGGCTGCCAGACCTCGGCATCGAGCGCAAAGGAATCGAGATAAGTGCAGATCGGATCAGGCCACCAACCCGAGCGATCCACCTTGTAGTAGGAGGGATTGGTGTTCACATAGCCGACGGGATGGCATGTGATGCGGGCGCGGGGGATTTCTTCGCCGCTTTCGGAGACGAGGTTGGAGGCCGATACCGTGACGCCGGTGATCGACTCCCTTGACCTGAGGACAACTTGGGAAGATCCGGTTTCGTTCTTGGCCAACGCCAACTCGACAACGCCCCCCAGCGTTCCTTGGAAAGGGACGCCGGTCCTGAACACCTTGTCCAGGCTGTGGGTGATGCCGTATCCCCATTTTCTCTCCCGGAATTTGAAGTTGAAGGAGGCGATGGGAAGACGCTCCTCAACTTCGCAAAGATGCCGATGCCAGAGGGTGAGCGCATGGCGAAAAGGGAGGAGATCCCTACGGCAATCGGGGGAATCCCCGATGGCGCCGGCCAACCGATCCAGGTGAAGGAGTTCCTGCTGAAGACTCGAGCAATCAGTTGCGAGGGCCTGAAGGGAAGCTGAATCCCGGTCCTCAATGGAACGGCTCAAGCATTCAAGTTTCTCCTTTGCAACGGAAACCAAGAGAGAGGGGCGGATGCTTTCCAAGCGCACATCGGCAAGGTAGATGACCAGATCTTTCTGCGGGGTTTCCAGCATGAAGCGGAATATCCTGACCTCCTCCGGCGTTCTGGCGGCCTCATCAACCGGAACGCGCATGGTCGTGCGTCCCGGCGGAATAAAGATCCGGCAGGAGGAATCCCAGGCCGGCGCCCGCTCATCCTGCGGCCACTCGAAGCAACCACCGCGCGCCCATCGGTTCGTGGCGAGCACATCCAGGGCGATGGCATCTTCACCAGGGTTGTGGACTTCAAAACTGAGGACGTCATGCAAGGACCAATTGAAGGACTCCGGTTTGTCCAAGAGAAGCTCCACGTAGGGCCACCTCTCTCCGGATTTGCGTGCGGTGAAAGCCGCGCACCCTTCGCCCCCCAACAGGTCCGTATCTTGGAAATCAAAAGACTCTCCCTCGCCTAGTCCCGCGTGATTCCATTTCGCGATCTCCTCGCGCGAGCGCAATGACGCGATGATTTCGGGTGAAAGGGCCGCAGATACCTCATCGTTTCCCGACGCCGCACGTTCAAGGCAATCGTGGATGAGATGAACAGTCATGGATTCGGGGACCGCCGCGGTTGTCATTCGGAAATCGTGAGGATGTCGGAGCAGAAGCCTTTTCCCGTGAAGAGATACTCGTCGTCCGAGACCTTCGTCGTGCATCCGTATTGGGAATGCAGCTTGGGAAGACCGGATATTTTCACTTTGGCCCTGGGCCCGTTGTAACCGCTGAGCAGCACGGCAACCTCACCGTTTTCCCCCCGGAGCAGGGCGCCACACACGGTTCCCTCGGTTGAGGGAATCCGGAGCGGTTGAATCGGCGTCGTTGACATGATGAGGGGTTCAAGGGCCTTCAGCATCGCTCCGATCCTCACCATCATCTCCCAGCGTTCACCAAAGGATTTGCCGTCCACCTGACGCTGGAGATCGAAGTAACTGTAGAAGAAAAAGCCGCGCACTCCGGCAATCGCGTGCATGATGGCGAGGCTGCGGATTTCCTCCTCGGTCGGGGCCCTGAGGTTCATGCTCTTCTTGAGATTGGCATCATAGATGCCGGTGTCATGCGCCTGGATGACCGCCCACGAGGGACCCGTGCCCGGCGCGTTCCATACCCTCCATAGCTGGTCAAGATAGAACTTCATGTTGGGCAGGTCGTTGCTGCTGTCGTTAAAGATCGGATAACGATCGATCCCCATGACATCGACAGCGGATCCAAACCTGGCCAGGTCGGTGACGTGCGTGAAGACCGCCCATACCGGATGATTGGAATCCAGCGTGTTGATCAGCCTCCTGCGGGCATCCAACTGGGAAGCGAATTTGAGCTCCATTTCGTCCCCCGTATACCACGCGAGGATCGCCGGTTTGTCCTTGAGCGAATTCACGGCATGGCGCACCAGATGGTCGGACCCCTTGCCGGGATCCTCGCCGAGAATCCGGTCCTGCTTGGGGGAAAAATAGCCATCCGGATAGCCAAAATAATTCTCGTGAAGGTCCTTCAGCGAGTAAACCACCTTGATTCCGTTCTTCTGACATTCATCGAGAACTTCGCAGACCGATCCGAGGCCGTATTCGCGGGTGGAGCTGAGAAAAAAACTGTGATACGGCATCACGGTGTTGAACGGGGAATCCTTCAGCCGGGCGAGATCGGCCGGTGTAATCCCCAAGTTGAATAAGCCGATGGGCATGTAGGGTTTCCCCCCGACAAGGGTCCTACCATGCTCATCAATCGTGCATGCGGAGGAATCCGTGGCACTCTTCCCCGCGACTGCCGTTGCCTCCATGTAGTTTTTCCCCAGGATCGCTTTCGTGGAGGGGCTCAACATAGTCAGTTTCATGTTTACCGGGCCCGGCTCGATGGCACCGAGATCCGAAGGTTTGAATGAGATGCGACCTGAGGCAACGGGGAGTAGAACGGAGCCTTTCGTCTTACCCCCTTGCTCCGCCTCGATGAGGCACGAAGCATCGGCCACCTCCTTGGGAATCCCCCCCTCCGACCCCAGCAGAACGGAGCCCCCGTCGAGCGGAAGGCGCTGCATTTCAGGCAGGATCTGATAGACCGTCCAGTCGGCAATTCCGACAGGCTCGATGGTCACCCCGTCGAACCATGCCCTGCCGGTCATTCCAGGACGCATGTAAAGACGGATTGATGGGGTGACATTGGCCTCCCTGAGCCCCGTGATCATCGTGATGTGGGTCCACCCCTGCGTGCCGCGAACCCCCGTTGCATAATCACCGCCCCGGTAAGCGTTGGGATCGCTGGAGTCGGTAAACTCAACGGCAATCGTGGCCCCGGTTTCATTGGGATCGGGCCCCGTGACCCCCTCGGTCCGGATCCAGACGCCCACTTTGTATTTCAGCGCAGGTTCGAGCTTGAGACGCTGGGATGTGAACCCATATTTGCCGGGGTCGCTTCGTTCATAACAAAGAGCGCCACGACCGGACTGACCCTCGCCTGCGGCGATCTTGAAACCCTCGCCCAGCGCCCAAGCGCCCGGCACCTCGAATGTGGTATTGGCGATGCCCGTCGATCCCATCCGGGGGGTATACGGGGCGTAGCCCTCGAGCGAAAAAGCCTTGGCCGCATCAGGCGAAGCGCTCCCGGGGTCAGGCTCGCAACGAGCGCTTGGAGGCTGAACCAGCGGGAGGAGCAAGAGACACAGCAGAAGGGTTGCGGTATGGAAAGTGTTCATGGGTAAAAATCGGACGGCACAAAATAATAGTCTCAATTCGGGGGTGAAAACAGTAGGACGGGACCCAAGTATGCCCGACCGGGCTGGTTCACGATAAACTCCGGGAAGATCAGGCCGGGTTCTTTTTCAGTGTAGACCGGAGAGACGGCGAAAATATCCGTGGTGAACACGGGAGACTCCGTCTCCATGCCGCTATTTCGGAAATAATCCTCGGAAAGCGGCGCGAACAGGGCGCCGACGTAATATTCGTGATCCATTTTGAGGGATACCGGCTCGATCGTCTCGGATGCTATCTTTTCCCCTGCTCCCGTGCCTTGGGAAATGGTCGAGGAGGCAAGGAGCTCCCCTGCGGAATCCCACAGTCCCACCCGGACAGGTTGGTCCAGGCCAGTGCCCTTCACCCCACCCTTGCCATCCAGATTCAATACCCCGAGGCCGACGACTCGCAGATCGCGGGCGGCCGTGAATTTGTAGCCAATGGTGCTTTTCTGATCGTTGCGCAGCAGCGCAGCACCCTCTTCGAGCACGCTGGGTTGCGCCGCTGGTTTGGGCTGGTCCTCCATCGCCGGCAAGGTTGCGGTCGTCAGGGACACGAGGCATGCCAATGCAAATCCCGGATGGATGCCTGTCCGGACGGCCGGTATCACCGGCCGTGGGAAAGCAACTCTACTGGACGGGGGCGATGTGCGAGCGCGCGACACATTCGAGCCCGACCGGCGCGCATCATGCATGTTTTTCATGGCCGTATCTTCGTGCGGCCAAGCCGTGTTGGCTATTTGGATTTTGCGCAAGATCGCTTGAATACACGCAGGCTTCGAGACACCCGACCAGACGCGCGTCGTAGAGGGCGAATTCATCGCGCAGCACCTTTTCCAGGCGCGATCATCACGGGGCCGCGTGCTTCGCCCTCAATTCTCCGGCGGTGCAGCCCTCACTTTGTGAGATCGCCCATTCAAGCGCGGAGACATTGTTAAATCCGCTTCTCCGGCATATCTCGGAAAGCGGGAGCGTTGTGCTTGTGAGCAGACGCCGCGCAATCGCAATGTGGCTTGACCGAATCTCTTGGTAGATCCCCCGCCCCACGTGCTTGTGGAACAGCACCTCCAACTTCCTGCGCGACACGCCGCTGGCATGCACCACGTCCGGAACGTAGATCGCCTCGTTCGAGTGGGCGCGGATGTACTGCATGGCCGTGGCAACATCTTTGTTGACAAGGGAGTATCGATCCGATGACCCCCGCACAATAATCTCCTGATTGCCGGCGAAGTGTAACGACGTTTCGCCTGGCGCCCCCCTGCCCATCAACTGATCCAACAACTCGGCGGCGCGGAACCCTACCTCTTGGGTTTTAAGATTGATGCTGCTCAACTGCGGTTGGGCAATTTGGCAGATGATCTCGTCGTTGCCGCATCCCAGGATGGCCACTTCCTCGGGAATCTTTCGGTTCAATTCATGGCAGGCGCGAACAACTTCTAGGGCGATTCGATCCGTCGCGGCGAAAACAGCAATCGGCTCCGTGTGGCGTTTTAGCGCCTGAAGGTAACTGGATCGGTCGGTGAGTTGCCCTAGATCGGGATGATCTTTCATCCAATGCACCTCGAGACGACCTCCCCGGGATAGGATTTCCTCCTGAAAGCAATGATACCGCTTCCTCGAATAATATAGGTTTTTACACTCAAAATACAAAACAACGGATCGCTGCAGGATCAACAGATGCTCCGCGGCAAGTTTTCCGACGCTACTCTCATCAATATAAACCCCGGGAATCGGGGAAGACGCGATGACATCGACCGTGTTAACCATGGGTATGCCCAATGCGGCCACAGATTCCACCTGTCTGGTCGTGTAAAATTCCCCGATGACCCCGTCCCCCCGCCATCGCTTCAATTCACCAGGTGACATACAAGGCATGTTGTTTACAACAAGCGGGATATCCCAGCGCGGATTGCGCCTCAAATACGCAAGGATGCCGCTAAGCTTGTCCCTTCCATACGTGCTGTCCAATCTGATGCACAGGGCTACCCGGGGAATGGGCGTTCCATTTGCACGACGACGGGGGCGGGAATGCGTGGGGCCATCCGATTTGTTTTTCACCGTCCGCTTGCCCGGTTTCACATCCAACGATTTCCGCGGATTTCTCACGATTGATGCCCCCCTTTTACTTTCATGTCGTCGTGGATTCGCACTCGTCGTGCAGTTGCGGAACGCGCATGCCGGACGGTTCCGCGAAGACACGGCATTTCAATTTCTGGAGGCCGGGGGAACATGCGAAGAGTTCTTGGAGAAACAGTGACCCCAGCCGGGTGAAAATCAACAGCGGATTTGCGCATATCTTACTGACTATGCGCATGAGCAGGCTTCCCACGCCCCTCGGAGTCTTGCAACCTTCAAACCCATGATTGATTACTCAGGCCTGAACTACCATGTGTCCCTCAACACGCGCTCCGGGACCGTGGATAGTTTGCGCGCGGCGAACGATGCTCCCGGGGTCAATCTCGCCCACAAGGATGGAGAGACGGCCTTTGGCGCAGTGGCCTTTTCCCGGAAGGATGACCCTCCGAAAATGGAGCCGTCGCAAAGCCCGATCGATGTCGAGGCGGTCCGCATCCCCGAATACAGGCTCTTTGCGGACCTGCGAAGCTCTGATGCCAGGAAGGCGCATTTCCACAACGTCTCCTCGAACCACACGATCACCTACCATTTTGAGGATACGCATTTCGATCTCTGGCTCGACGGGGACTTGCCGCAGGCGGATCAGATCGGGATTGATTGCGGAGTGGCCTTCATGGATCTGCGGCAGAATGAACCCACCGACCACCAGTTCACCGCAAAATCCTTCTACCGATCGGAAGACCGTTCCCTGTGCTACGTCTATCTGGAACGCCCCAAGGGGCCCGGAATCCTGATCTGCAACCTCTCACCCTGCGCCGGTTGGCGCCTGAGATACAAGGCCGACAACCATGCGTTGACCGGGTTGGAGATGCTGGAGCGCTTTGACAGCAGGATGTCCTCCGGAGAATCGGTCGGAAGGGTTCATTTCGGCCTCCGGGTCTCGTTTCACGAGGGGCTTGAGCAGGCGAGGGAGTTCATCGCCTCCTCGGTGGGCATCCCGGTGATCACCGCGGCCACCCCCTCGGTGCGGATGGGTGTCGAGACGGGCTTCGAGGTGATCGGTGAGGTGCACGAGGTTCAGGTCACGGATCCGGCGGGCGGGATGGAAACCCTGCCCCTCTCCCGTGACGGGAGCGGACGGTGGCGGGGGAACTTCATGCCGCGGAGCGAGGGGTTCCATACCCTGAGGGCTGTCGGTGAGAAGGGATCCAGCGATCTGGTCGCCCATGCCGCCGCGCCTCTCGACGAACTCCTGCACCGCTCGACCAAGGATCTGGATCCGTATCTCGGGGGATTCGCCGAGCACTGGTATTGGGCCCAGGCGTTCCTGATGTCCAGGGGAGTGCACGGTCCGAATCCCCGGCACGACGGGGCCCTTCATGTGGCCCTGAACATGGTCGGTATGCAGGGCATTCCCGACATCCCCGCCCCCCCCGTCGCGCCGCCGGAGGAGGAGGTGCAGCGTCTCCTGGGTCGGGAAAAGCCGGGGCAGGAGAAGGAGTATCCGATGCTGTCGAAAAAGAACGGGTGGTATCGCTACCAGCCGGTACCCGTCACGCAGGAGTTTTGCGGGAGAACGCTGCAGCCGTTTCACATCTATCAATGGGAGCGTATCCAGGATCAGTTCGAGCACGTCCGCACGTTCCTCTACGCGGCGCGCGCCTACGGGAACGACGCCTACTACGAGCATGCTGTTTCCGTGGCCCTTAGCGCGGTGACGGACAATGTGGATGAAAATGGCCGGGTCTATTGCCGCCATCTCGGCGGAAAGGAAACCTTCGACTACACGACGGTGATCTGCCCCCTGCAGGCCCTGCTGGAACTGCACTCCGAGATGCAAGGCCGCGGCGACGCGCGCGCCTGCCGGTTCGGTGAGGTCTGCCGCCGGATTGCGGGATATCTGATGCGGCGCGGATTCGAGTTCCCGACGGAGGGTGTGAGCGTGCACCTGCGCTGGACGGAGGACGGCTCCATTGCCTGCGCGGCCCTCGCCCTTCTGGAAGCCTATCACCGCTTGGAGCAGCGCCCGGAATGGCTCGAGCATGCAGGGAAGATCCTGGCGTATCACGAACCTTGGCGCATCGACGTCCCCGATGCGCGCATCCTGGATTCAAGCTACCGCTACTGGGAGACGCAGTGGGAAAATGACGGCGAGGGAAGATCCATCAACTGCGGCCATCCCTGGAGCCTTTGGCGGGCGGAAGCCCTCTACCTGCTGGCACTCGCCACGGGAAATGCGCGTGCCCTGATCCAGTCCTACAACGGCTTCAGGACCAATGTCGTGAAAATCACCAAGGATGGCCGCACGTTCGGATCCTTTACCCCCGATTTTCTCCCGCAGCGACCGAGAAAGTTCGCGCTCATGCATTCATACCCCGATACCCAGTGCTGGGGGATGGCGTTTTATCTCTGGCCGCGTCAGTTCCAGACGTGGTGGAAGACAGCCGCCGTCGTCTCCCCTCCAGCCCGCAAAGGACGTGAGGAACCCGCCGGATTCGTCGCTCTGCAGGCAAGTGCAACACTCGAGGGCGGCCATCTCCGGATCACCCCGACGGAGAAGGGATTCGGTCGATTCATCCTCTGCCATGACGGCGTTGAGGAGCTCTCCGTGGCCACCGCCGCGGGTGAGGTCGAGATCATCGCACACGGGAAGAAGATCGAGGTGAAGGAGGGGGTGTTGAAAAGCGCATCCCCTCTCGGATCGGTCGTGGAGCCCGCGGGCGGCACGCTCAGCGTCAGGATCATGCAGGCTTAGGCATCATCCCATGCAATCATCCGTTCACTCCACAAGGCACCTGTTCCATGCCGGGGGACGACTCGCGACCACGGGCAAGCCTTCGGAAAGGGGTATCCGGAAATGAACCTCCGTCCCTTGGATTGGATCATTGTGGCCGTTCCCGTCCTGCTCGTGGGGGGCATGGCTGTTTTTGCCCAGAGGCTTGTCCGGGATGTGAGCGGGTTCCTTGCCGCAGGCCGTTCGGCCGGACGCTATCTGATCTGTAATGCGGAGGGAACGGCGGCCATGGGTGCCATCACCATCGTGGGAATGTTCGAGCAGCTCTACAACGGGGGCCCCGCTGTGGGCTTCTGGGCCGCGATCGCAACGCCTCTGTGGATCTTGGTCTCGCTCTCCGGATTCATCATCTACCGCTACCGGGAAACAAGGGTGCTGACGATGGCCCAGTTTTTCGAGATCCGCTACAGCAAGAAGTTCCGCGTGTTCATGGGGCTGGTGGCCTTTCTTTCCGGCATCATCAACTTCGGCATTTTCCCGGCCGTCGGCGCGCGGTTCATCGTTTCCTACTCGGGCCTGCCCGACGTCGTGACCCTTGGGGCGATGTCGGTTCCGACTTATGCCCTCGTCATGGCGGTCCTGCTCTCCGTCAACCTAGCGTTCGCAACAATGGGAGGCCAGTTGACCGCCATGGTGACGGACTGCATCGAGGGCATCTTCTCGGGGGTGTTTTTCCTGATTGTCGTCTCCGCGGCGCTTTGGGTCGTGGGATTGGGAACCATCCGGGAGGCGCTGAACGACAGACCGGCGGGGCAATCCTTCCTAAACCCGTTCGACACGTTCCAGATCCAGGATTTCAACATCTGGTTCGTCCTCATCGGCCTTTTCACGGGGGTCTACAACTACATGGCCTGGCAGGGAAACCAGGGGTTCAACGCCTCGGCCCTCAACGCGCACGAAGCCCGCATGGGCCGGGTTCTGGGGCAATTGAGGACCTACTCCCGTTCCGCCATGATCATCATCCTGGGTCTGTGCGCCTACGCGTTCATGCACCACCCCGACCATGCGGGCGGCGCGGCGATCATCGGGTCAAAGATCGCCGGGATCGGCGGCGGGGAGATGATCCAGAGGGAGATGACGGTGCCGATGACCCTGAGCCATGTCCTGCCGGTGGGAATCAAGGGGATGTTTCTTGCCATTGTGATCTTTTCCATCATGGCCACGGACACATCCTACATGCATTCGTGGGGAAGTGTTTTCATCCAGGACGTCGTGCTCCCCTTCCGCAGGTCACACCTCTCGCCGGAGGTGCATATCCGGTTGTTGCGTTGGTCGATAGCCGGCGTGGCTGCCTTCTCCTTTCTCTTCAGCCTCCTCTTCAGGCAATCCGACTATATCTTCATGTATTTCGCCATCACCGGCGCGATCTATCTCGGAGGGGCCGGATCGGCGATCATCGGCGGGCTGTACTGGAAACGCGGAACGGCGGCGGGGGCCTGGTCGGCGATGTTCGTGGGCTCGGGATTGTCCGTGGCGGGAATCGTGGTGAGGCAGGTTAATCCGGCCTTTCCTCTCAATGGGCAGCTTCTCTGCTTCATTGCCACCCTGGCCGCGATCGGTGTCTACATCGTTGTCTCGCTGGTCACGTGCCGCCGACCCCACGACATGGAGAAACTTCTTCACCGGGGTCGCCATTCCGTGAAGGAGCAGGAATCACCGGTGCCCGAAGTCACCTCGGGGTGGCGGAACTGGCCGAGCCTGATTGGCATCAACGGGGAATTCACGCGGGGCGATCGGATCCAGGCGGTGATCATCTTTGGCTGGAGCATCGCTCTCTTCGGTATTTTCGGGGGAGCCCTTGTCTGGAACACGTTCTCCCGATGGAACACGGAGTGGTGGTGGAATTACCTGCTGATCACCGTTATCATCGTGCCTCTGGGCGTCGGTGTCATCACGGCGGCATGGTTCGGGTGGGGCGGAATCCGCGATCTGCTTCAGGTGTTCCGCCGCCTCGGGAAAGCCCGACTCAATCCGCTCGACGACGGCGAGATCGTACAGGAGGCAGGCTCCA
Organism: Chthoniobacterales bacterium; assembly: GCA_044236545.1. Lineage (GTDB taxonomy): Bacteria > Verrucomicrobiota > Verrucomicrobiia > Chthoniobacterales > UBA6821 > UBA6821. The sequence goes on along the minus strand of JBIIGI010000035.1, from coordinate 2,246 downwards.
AGGCCCCGTAGCCGGAAATAGAGAAATACCGTCCCCTTGGTCCTGATTGGTGGACCGGCAGGGAACGACTTATGGCGGACGTGGGGAGCGTGAGCTACGACAACTCCGCGACCACCTTGGCGTAGGCCTCTTTGGGATTCTCGGAGGCGGTGATCGGGCGGCCGATGACGAGCCAGTCGGCTCCCGCGGCGACGGCCTCCGAGGGAGTCATGACGCGCTTCTGATCCCCGGCCGCAGCCCAGGTGGGACGCACACCGGGAGTGACGATGCGGAGTTTGTTTCCCAGGGATTCACGAATCGCGGAGACTTCCAGGGGGCTGCAGACGATCCCCCCGATCCCGGCGGCGGAGGCAAGTCCCGCGAGCCGGAGGACCTGCTCCTTGGGATCGACGCCGATCCCGGTGGAGGAGAGTTGCGCGGCATCCATGCTGGTGAGCACTGTCACGGCCAGGAGGAGAAGTTCGCTGTTCCCGGAGGCGAGAGCGGCTTTGGCGGCGGCTTCCAGCATGACCGGGCCGCCGGAGGCGTGGAGAGTGGTCATGGAGACGCCCAGATCGGCCGCGGAGCGGACGGCGTGGGCGACGGTGTTGGGAATGTCGTGGAACTTGAGATCCAGGAAGACGGAGCTTCCGCGTGATTGGACGGCCTTCACGACCGAGGGGCCCTGCGCGGTGAACAGTTCCAGGCCGATCTTGCAGAGGGCGGGGGTGCCGAGGGCGTCGAGCAGGCGCATCGCCCCGTCGGCGTCGGGAACGTCGAGGGCGATGATGATTTTGTCTTGGGGTCGGGACGGCAGTTTCACACGATGGGTTGATGAGCAGGGGGATTCATTCCATCACAATCGCCGCTCCGGCCAAGATCAACCTTTCTCTCCGCATCCTCGGGAAACGCCCCGACGGGTTCCACGAGATCGAGACGCTGATGGCTCCGCTGCGCCTCGCCGACGAGATCGAGATCTCCCATGCTCCGGGCGGGGAGGTTGCGCTGGAGTGCAATGACCCGGATCTCCCGAACGGCCCCGGGAATCTCTGCGTGAAGGCCGCACTCGCCTTCCGTGAGGCCACGGGACTCGATCACGGCGTCCGTATCTCGCTCATGAAGAGGATCCCTCACGGCGCGGGGCTAGGAGGAGGCAGCAGCGATGCGGCCTCGGTGCTCAAGGGGCTCAACGAGATCTCAGACCATCCGCTGGTCGACGGGGAACTCCACCAGATCGCCTCCACGCTTGGCTCCGATGTCCCCTTCTTCCTGCATGGCGGACCCGCATGGTGCCGTGGCCGCGGGGAGATGCTGGAGGCGGCTCCGGCATTGCCCGCGAGATCCCTCCTGCTGATCAAGCCCCCCTTCCCGGTGCCGACGGCCTGGGCTTACAAGCGCCATGCGGAGCTGAAGGAATCCCCGGCGAGCCCCGGGGAGGAAACGCCGCAACGCCTGGACGGGGTGGCGATCTTCAATGATCTTGAGGAGTCGGTCTTCTCGAAATATCTCCTACTCCCGGTGATGAAGGCCTGGCTGCGCGGGCAGGAGGGGGTGGAGAGCTCCTTCATGACCGGATCGGGCTCCACGATGGTCGCGGTGATGGATCCGGACTCTCCGGAAGCCTCCATGAACGCCATCAGGGAGAAGATCGCCGTTGAATTTGGCGCGAGCATGCGGGTCTTCCGGACAGGATGGGCATGAGTTTTGGGAGCGCTGATCGCCGGCCGGAATCTCAGCCGCTCCGGCATCAGGAGTTCTCTCCCATGCCTGACTCCCCCACACACTCCGTCGAGCTGGTCGTCGCGCGCCATGAGGAGGATCTGCGCTGGATCCGGCGGGTGCCTTCCGCAATACGGGTCACCATCCTCAACAAGGGATCCACACCGGCACTCCCCGACGCTTTTCCCCGCCGTGAAGGAGCCCTCGTCATTCCGCTGAGGAATGAGGGAAGGGAGGCTCACTCTTACCTGACCCATCTGGCCGAACGGTATGAGTCGCTCGCCCCGGTCACGGTCTTCTGCCAGGGGCATCCGTTCGACCACGCTCCGGACTTCCATGACCGCCTGCGCATGCTGGCCGCGGGAGAGGAGAAGCCCGATCCCTTCCTCTGGTATGGGTTTCTGGAGGAGACGGATGATCCACGGGGTCGCCGGCTCTTCGTCCCCTGGAGCAAGAATCCCGAACGGCGGGAACTCGAGACGGGGCGTCTCTACGGGGAACTCTTCGGGGAGCCCTCTCCGGAAAGCTTTCAATTCCGAGGCGGGGCG
>JBIIGI010000034.1:0-23996 GCA_044236545.1 Chthoniobacterales bacterium | reverse complement strand
CCTCACCCAGTCGTGCAACACCTGGTTCATCCAGGCGGGTCTCAAGATCGGCGCGCCGAACATCATCAACTGGACCAACCGCCTCGGCCTCGGCAGGAAAACGGGCATCCCCCTCAAGGCGGAGGCCCAGGGAAACATCCCCACCGACGCCTACATGCTGCGCGTCCAGAAGCGGAGGATCCTGAAGGGGGATGTCGCCAACATGAGCATCGGGCAGGGCGACATCCTCATCACCCCCCTCCAGATGGCGCAGGCCTACGGCGTCATCGCCACAGGGGGACAATTCCACCAGACGCGGCTCGTCAAGCAGATCCAGGCCCTGGACAACAGGGTGGTCTCCGCCTACCCCGACCGCATCCGGGACGACCTGCAGATCAAGCCCGAGGACATGGCAACCCTCCGCGAGGCCCTGATCGCAGTCACCGAGGACGGCCAGGGAACGGCCCATCAGGCACAGGTGAAGGGCACCAAGGTGGCGGGAAAGACCGGCACCGCCCAGTGGGGACCAACAAACAAGCAGCGCACAGCCGCATGGTTCGCGGGATTCGTCCCTGCGGAGAATCCGCAGTATGCATTCGCCGCGGTCTACGAGGGGGAACCGGGTGACAACACCATCCATGGGGGAAGCCACGCCGCGCCGCTCATCGGCAAGGTGCTCAAGGAAGTCTACGGACCGAAGGACTCGGGCAAATCAGGCGACAAGGAGAAGAGCGAGACGAGGGAAAAATCCGAAGAGAAGCCCAGGGAAGAGCCCGCCGCCGACGAGTCGAACTGAACCTGCCGCAAAGTGGCGGAAGGGGGTGGACTGCAGGAAAGAAGAAGAAAGGCTCCTCGCTGTTTTCAGTGGGTAAAGAAAGAAGCCAGGGGAAAATCTGGAACTCAGGAATTGCTTGCCTGGCCGTTGCTTCGCAGCTGTTGCATCTGATTTCCTGATTTTTATTCCCTGTCTCGCTTCATCCCGGAATTTGCATTGGGAATTCCTGAGATAATAGGAGGCCGCGTTAAAAGAGTTAAAAAGTGAAAATGTTACAACGTGGCTCCGGGAGATCCCTGACCCGAGATTCGGAAGGGGAATGTCAGGGAAAGCGCCGTCAATAGATGCCTGCATGAGTTCAATTCGGCCTCGGACTTCAGCCCCCTTTTAACCTTTTAACGGTGTAACGCTTTTAACCCTTCAGGGACTCACCATCCGGGTGAAGCACTCAAACCTGTCAACGCCGCTCTCATTCAAAATCTGGGTTCATCCATTTCAAACAGCGTGGAGACTCTAAAAATCACCACCGAGACCTGCCGGTAACGCGGAGGATCTCGTAGAGGCGGTTCAGAATCCCTTGGGCCATCTGGGAAGAGTTGCGGGTCAGGGTGCGAACTGCCGAGGGTTTTGGGGAATGCAGGGATGTCCTCTTCAGTGCGGCCCACTGCCAGAGTTCATCGGTGGATCGGATCGCTGTCTTGGTGGTGGTTTTCATCGAGTGCATGGTATGGGTCTAGTTCGGTAGATGGGTGCGGATCAGAGCCCGGAAGACTCCCTGGATCACCAGTTCCCGGGCGGGGATCAGATCGGGGTAGAGGGGATTCTCGGCCCGGAGGAAGGGGGAGCCCTTCTCGACCAGATACCGCTTGAGCGTGACATCACCGTCGATGAGTGCCGCGACGATGTCCCTGTTTCGCGGTTGCGCATGTTCCAGAATCACGACATCGCGGTCGAGGATACCGGCACCGATCATCGAATCCCCCCTCACCTCCAGGGCGAATGTCCGGGCATTGCGCGGAAGGCGGATCGACCCGGGATCAACCGTGATGCAGCGATCAACCTCCTGCTCCTGACCCTCGGGAATGCCAGCAGGGATCATCCCATAGAGGGGAACCTCCAGAAGCTCGGGACGGGGGGTGAAATCCTTCAGAATGATGTTGCGGGAACGACCGGCTTCCCTGCCAATGACCCCCTTCTTTTCCAGAAGATCGAGATGGCCGGTCACGGTGGCCGGAGAGCTGAACCCGAATCTGGCCATGATCTCCCTCACTGAGGGAATGCCGCCCCGCTCCCCCGCGCATTCGCGGATGAAGGTGAGGATTTCGGTCTGTCGGGGCGTCAGATCCATATGCCGTACATTTGTTCGGTATATGGATCAAAGAGAGTCCGCAAGGACTTTTTTTTACACAGCCATCAAGAATGAACTGTCCGATCAATCAAGAGGATGAACCACCTTCAACCCTGGAAATCGCGCAAATCCCCGGTCCAGAGTCACCCATTCACACCCAGTCTCCAGGGCCAGCGCGGTATGGTAGGCATCGGGGACCAAATTTCCACGGGCATCACCATCTCGGCAGAGACGGGTAAAGAGAGCCCAGTGCTTTTCACCGGGAGCCAGGATTTTCACGCCTTCCAGTCCGCGGAGCGCCTCCACAAAATCAAGAGCCAATGGCAAGGGAGTCGGCTGTTTGAAGACCTTTGGATGAGTGATCACCCGAAGACATCCGCTAAGAACCAACTCCGACACAGCTACACCCTCCGGTTCAACCAATGCAGATTCAAGCCACTCCTTGATTTCCAAGTGGCGGTCACTGTCCTCCCTGTGCGCATGAACCAGGATATTGACGTCAAGCAGTCGCATGAAAAGCCAATGCTAGGACTCCATCACCTCGAGCAACTCAGCCGACGAATCGAGGCTGACGCCCTCCCGCAGGCCAGATCCCTTGAAGGTGGGAAGGACAGGGCGCTCCGGCTTCCGAGTGGACTTGGATCGAGGGACCAAGGTCGCCCTGAGGGCCTCTTCGATTACCTCCCCGAGCGTTGTACGCCTCTCCCTGGAGGCCTTCTTGGCCAAATCCAGCAGAGAATCCGAAATAGAAATGGTCGTCCTCACGCATCAAGTCATCACATGAAAACATCATGATGTCAATTTGTTGGTTTGGCATATATAATCCCGGAATTTGCATTGGGAATTCCTGAGATGATAGGAGGCCGCGTTAAAAGAGTTAAAAAGTGAAAATGTTACAACGTGGATCCGGGAGAGCCCTAAACCGAGATTCGGGAGGGGAATGTCAGGGAAAGCGCCGTCAAGAGATGCCTGCATGAGTTCCATTCGCCCTCGGACTTCAGCCGCCTTTTAACCTTTTAACGGTGTAACGCTCTTAACCGTTCCGGGACTCACCATCCGGGTGAAGCACTCAAACCTGTCAACGCCGCTCTCATGCAACATCTGGGTTAATATCGGAATCATTTGTAGAGTTGGAGAAGCTTAGGGAAGCGCTGATTAAATCGCATAGAGGCCGTTGCGGGAAGCCGTAGCGGATGCGAAGCAACGACCGGGCAAGCAATGGGCCGCGGGCAAGGCGGCTTGGCGCGAGCATCCCCGCAGTGGGCTGCCGTAACGGATGCGAAGCAACGGCCGGGCAAGCAAAGCGCCAAACCTACACAGCCCCCGGCCTGTTATCTCCGCAACCCGCAGGGCTAAAGCCATTTGCCGATTTTTGCCTCGCCGTCTCCCGACGGTCTCGTCCTGCGGACTGCTTCGCAGGCTACGACGCGGCTCCCGCCGCTCGTCGTTGTGGCGTTGCTCGCTCGGGCGAGACCGCTGCGGGTATTGACTCGCTCGCTCCCGCGAGGCTCGCCCTGACGGGTTTGCCTGCGGCAAATCTACCCAAGCCGCTCCCGCAGCTACGTGTTGCCCAGCACTCGCGCCTTCAACCAAGCCTCTAGGGAGAGGCGCGGAGAAGCATGCCGAAGGCATGATCCCCCATACCAATGGGGGATGGCACTGCTTCTCGGGAGAGAAGTGCCGTTCAAAAATCAGCAAATGCTCTTCAGCGGCCTTCATGGGATTTAATCAGCGCTTCCTTAAGGAACCGCGCGGCTCCTTCAAAAGGAACCCTTGCAGGGTAATGGATTTGCATTACCTTCATGCCATGCCTGCAACCCTTGAGACCCTTGAGATCGAAGCCGCTTTGACCACACAGGATCAGATCACGGTTCCCGCCACCGTCAGGAAGACCCTCGCGCTCCAAGGTGGAAAAAGCCGGGTCCTTTTTCGTTACCGTCCGGATGAGGGGGTTTTTGTCTTCACACGGGCGAAGTCCCCGGCAAGAAACTCGAAGGATCCGGCTCTTGGGCCTTTCCTGCGCCTTCTTGAACAGGATATTCAGCACCATCCCGGACGCCTTGCTCCTGTTTCGGCGAAACTCCTCAAAAAAGCCCGCGCCTTGGTCAAGGGGGTGAAGATTGATTTGGATGGCCCGCTGACCGGCGAGGACTGATCCCGGGCCTTTATTATCCAGCATGGGCCGCCCGACTCGCCGAAGTGACTCCCCGGCTCAATCATCAGAAGATGAGATTCTTCTCATCAACGGTTGGCTCATCTACGGCCACCCCCTATTTCTTAATCAACTGGAGGATCTCATTGCCCAAGTGGAGCAACTCAAGACCGCCTCACCCAGAGAGTATCAGCAGAAGAAAAAGACAAAGCTTCTCACCGCCATACTCAAGGTGGCATTTGAGATCATATCCTCCAATCCCGCCGATCGGCGCTTTTTTCAGGGAAACACCCTGGGAAGCTCCCACAGGCACTGGTACCGTGCGAAGTTCTTCGATGGCCGATTCCGCCTCTTCTTCAGATACAGCTCTGCAGCAAAGGTGATTGTTCTGGCTTGGGTCAACGATGAGGAAACACTTCGAACGTACGGTAGTAAGACTGACGCCTATGCTGTCTTTAAGACCATGCTCGGCAAGAAGAGACCTCCCGATGATTGGGATACCCTGCTGAAGGAATCACTCAAAGACACCCAAAGGCAAAAGGAACTGATCAAGCGGAGATAATCCCGGACTCCGAAGATGTAATACCATCTCCACTCTTATTATGGTTGAATCAGCTGGTTCTTTCCGCGATGGGCGTTGTTGTCATCCCACGGGTTATCTTCAGATAGCCCTCGGTCTTCCGCCTAGCCCATCACCAAAATCCCTTCGCCGATTCCACCAGACTAATCGAGTAAATGGTATAAGGGAAGCGCAGTTCCCAAGAGATGCAACCTGCGAAAGGGGTGAGCAGGTTAGAGTGCCGAAAGCAGCACGCGGGCAGCGAGCGGCGTGGGCACGCCCGGGTTCAATCCCGAGCCTTACTTATTAAGGCCTTCCTGCTCCGCCAACCCCTCGATCGGATTGAAATCCGAGGCGTGGTAACTGCTCCTTACCAGCGGGCCGCTCGCCACATGGGTGAATCCCTTCTTGCGGGCGATCTCCCCGTAGAGGTCGAAGGTCTCGGGGGTGATGTATTCGACCACCGGGAGGTGCTGGGGGCTGGGACGGAGGTATTGTCCCATGGTCAGGACGCCGACGTTCGATTCACGCAGATCATCCATGGCCTGGAAGATCTCGTTCTCCGTCTCGCCGAGACCGAGCATGATGCCGCTCTTGGTGACCATCTTCTGACCCTTGGACTCCGCGAGGTCGCGGGCCCGCTTGAGGAAGTCGAGGGAGAGCCGGTACTTCGCACGGGAGCGGACCATCGGGGTGAGGCGCTCGACGGTCTCAAGGTTGTGGTTGAAGATATGGGGCGCCGCATCGACGACGGTCTGCAGCGAGGAGTCCTTGCCGTTGAAGTCGGGTGTCAGGATCTCGATGATGATCGAGGCATCCATGTCACGGATCGCCTGAATGGTGCGCGCAAAGTGCTCGGCGCCGCCATCGGGGATGTCATCACGCGCGACGGCGGTGATGACGACGTGCTTGAGTTTCATGCGGCGAACGGCCTCGGCGACGCGCTCGGGCTCATCATGCTCCAGAGGAAAGGGCTTGGCCGTGTCGACGGCGCAGAATCCGCAGGCGCGGGTGCAGCGGTCGCCCGCGATCATCATGGTGGCGGTTCCGCCGCTCCAGCACTCCCAACGGTTCGGGCACTGGGCGCTTTCGCAGACGGTGTGGAGGCGCAGATCGGAGATCATCGCCTTGGTGGAGAAGAAGACGGGATTCGACGGCAGGCGGACCTTGATCCAGTCGGGCTTGCGCTCCTGATGGAGTGCGGGGTCGATCTTTGGAGTGGCCATGGGTCAGAAGGTTAAAGAAGTTAAAAAGGTTAAAAAGTTAAAACGTACAAAAGATTGGTAATCACCGAGCGACCTGAGGATCAAGTGGTCGGGTAGCGATCTTGGCGACATCAGAGGAAATCCCCCGGACCCGGAGCATCCGCTCCGCCTCTTCGCGGTCCGCCCAGTCGAGCGAACTGCGGCAGACGACCGCCCACTGGCGGAGCATTTCGCGGTTCACTTTGTCCAACCGCGGCCTGATCTCGGAGGACAGGTCGAGTGCTTTGATCTTAGGCACATCAATTCCGGAGCGCCATCCGGTGATCAGTTCCTGCTGATAGCGGCGCGAGGCGGCGATCTGCGGAATGAACAATCTGGTCACCTCTTCGGAGGAAAGACCCTCCTGCCTTCCCGCTGCTTTCAGATCGGTCAGCATCCGTGCCTCCCGTACGGGGTCAGCTACAGGAATTCCCGTCAGGCATTTGCTCCATGCCACCTCACGTGACAACTGGAGCCTCTGGATCATGAGGGTCACCAGCGGATTGAGACGCTCACCGACGGCAGCTATCCCACTGGAGGGAAAAGCCGTGAGCAAAAGGGAGACGGATAGGTAAACAGAGAGCAGGAGTAACCGGGGCAAAATCATGAATGCTTAAGGAAATGACTATTTGCTCCCGTACGCGCCGCGATTGGCCAGGGCACGGTGCAGGGTGATCTGGTCGGCCTGCTCGACACCTCCCCCGGCGGGAAGCCCCTGGGCGATCCGGGTCACGCGGACTCCCGTGGGAGCGAGCAGGCCTGCGAGATAATGGGATGTGGCCTCCCCCTCCACATCGGCGCCGAGCGCGAGGATCAACTCGGAGGGGCGCTCCTCTCCGACGCGCTCGATCAGTTCGGCAATCCGGAGATCTTCGGGGCCGATCCCGTCCAGAGGGGAGAGCTTCCCGCCAAGGGCATGATAACGGCCGCGAAAGACGCCGGTGCGCTCCAGCGGCAGGATGTCGGTCGCGGATTCCACGACGCAGAGCTCGCGCCCGGCACGCGCCTCGTCGGCGCAGAGCAGGCACTCCTCCCCCTCGGCGAAGAATCCGCAGAGACGGCAGGTCCGGAGATTCGCGCGGGCCGAGGTGATGGCCGAGGTGAGTTGATCCGGTTTGGCATCCGGGGAGCGGAGCATCCAGAGGGCGATCCGCTCGGCGCTCCGCGGGCCGATGCCGGGCAACCTGCGCAACTGGCGGACCAGTTCGCGGAAGGAATCGGGATAATCGAGACTCACCGTGGATGAGGAAGGTTGGACTCTGAAGGATGAGGAGAGAGGACTCTCGATCAGTCAGGCCACATCCGCAGGGTTGGGATCCTTCATTCCACGGTTTCCAGACGGCACCTTACTTCCGGGGAGTGGAGAGGCCGAGACCGAGCCAGCCGGCGCCGGCAAAGATCAGCTCAACGCCGAGGAAGAGGCCGAGCATGTAGAGGCCGGCGGCGGGCCACTGTGAGATGATCATGCCGCCGAGGATGATGGAGACCGCCGCGCTGAAAAGCACCCATCCGGATCCCTTGTGATTGCGGAGCTTGAAGGCGAGGAAGGCACGGAAGATGCCGCCGATGAGGATGGCCCATCCGAGGAAGAGGGTGAAGGCGATCGCGGCCTGGAAGGGATGCGCGATGAAGACGTATCCGGCCACCCCGTAGGCGATCGCCACGACGGCGTACCAGAGATGGTTCATCCAGCCGGAGATCGAGAAGACCTTCATGAGCTGGAAGGCGCAGCCGATCATCAGGATGATGCCGATGAAGGTGGCCACGGCGGCAGTCGTGATGATCTCGTAGCTCAGGGCGAAGAACCCGAGCAGGATCATGGCAATGCCCGAGGCAATGGCCCAACCGCGTGAGATGGGGGGAAGCGGGAGCGTGGGGATGGGGGATGTGGAGTTGTCCATAGGCATCCCTCTATGAACCTCCACCGCCCTGATGACAAGGGGAAACGGGGAAAGGGAAGTCCTGTCCCCCAATCACCTATTCCCTACTCCCCATGACCTGCCACCAGGGTTCAACCCAGGGTCGAAAGCTTTTCCCAAAGCTCCTTCTGCTCCGGCGTTATTGATTCGGGAATGGCGATCTCCACGACGGCGTAGAAGTCGCCACGACCGCCGTTTTTCCCGGGGAGGCCCCGTCCCGGAATCCGGAATTTCCTGCCGTTCTGCGTCCCGGCAGGGATCTTCAACTTGGCCCTCCCATCCGGTGTCGGGATGGTGAGTTCCCCGCCGAGCACGGCCTGCCAGGCGGGCACATCGGCCTCGTGGTGGATGTCGGACCCCTCGAAGCGGTAATCGGGATGCTGCTGGAGTTTGACACGCAGGTAGAGATCACCCGCCTCGCCGCGGGCACCTCCCGATCCTCCCTGCCCCGCGAGTCGGATTCTCTGCCCCTCGCGCACCCCCTTGGGGATCTTGACCGTGTAGGTCTGGACATCGGGCGAGTTACCCTTGCGGAAGGAAATCTGGCGCGTCGCCCCGTTGAGGACCTCCTCGAGCGTCACCAGGATGTCGGCCTCGACATCGCGCCCCCTCTGGGGTGTCTCCTCGAACTCCACCCCTCCGCCGAAGCCGCGGCCGCGGCGTGTTCCGAAAAACTGCTCGAAGAAGTCGCTGTATCCCGTCCCTCCGAAGTGGAAGTCCGAGGCATCGCCCCCTCCCCCGCCAAAGCCCCCGCCGCCGAATCCGCCGAAGCCACCTCCGCCTCCGGCGCCACCACCACCTCCGGGAGCCCCTTGGAAGCCGTTTCCGGCGTGCTGCCAGTTCGTCCCGTATTCGTCGTATTTCCTCCGTTTCTCGGGATCGCTCAGGACCTCGTAGGCCTCGTTGATCTCCTTGAACTTCTCCTCGGCCGCCTTTTTGTCCTTGGCAAGGTCGGGATGATGCTTGCGAGCGAGCTTGCGGAAGGAGCTTTTGATATCATCGGCGCTTGCGGTCTTGGAGACGCCGAGGGTTTCGTAATAATCGCGGAACTGTGCGGCCATGGGATTGCACCTTTCTAAACCGACGCCCCCTTCCTGACAACCCGGGAAGAGAAAAAGCCTCCTCGCTGTTTCAAGGGCGTGAAGAGGAGATACAGAGGAATAATGAGGAAATCAGGAAGAGAAACGGAGTTGATAGGATTTTAACCCGGATTTTGCAGTAGAGCGGCATCAACTGGTGTGGATGGTTCACCCGGATGGTGAGTCCCGGAAGGGTTAAAAGCGTTACACCGTTAAAAGGTTAAAAGGTGGCTGAAGTCCGAGGCCGAATTGAACTCATGCAGGCATCTCTTGACGGCGCTTTCCCTGACATTCCCCTTTCGAATCTCGGGTCAGGGATCTCCCGGATCCACCTTCAGGGAGTTAAAAGCGTTACAGGGTTGAAAGGTTCAAACGTTAAAATGTTACAAGGTGCTGAAACTGCCTTTTTTTATTCCAGTCTCTGCTCGGCACTTCGCTTCGTTGCTACAGATGTTTCCTCCGGGACTCCAGAGCTTGGGCTCCCGCGGTAATCATTTTAACTCTGTAACGTTCCAACCCTTTTAACCTCTCTCAATTCCGTGATCCCAATGCAAATTTTGGGTTAAACCGCCCCGTCAATCCGGCACCCCCCGTTTTTTCACGTTTCAGGTTTCCGCTCCGCGGTCTAGGCTTCCACCATGCTCGACATCCGACTCCTCCGCGAGGACCCCTCGGCCGTGAAGGCCCGACTCGCCACCCGTACCGGCAATTATTCCGATCTGATCGACCAGATTCTGGCATGCGACGCCAGGCGCCGTGAAAGCGAGACCCGCGTCCAGCATCTCCGCGCCGAAAAAAACCGTCTCAGCAAGGAGATCGGCGGCCTGAAAAAAACGGGCGGCGATTCTTCCGGGCTCGAGGCTCAGGTGAAGGGATTCTCCGAGGAGATGGAAGAACTCGGCCGCACCGCCGCGGAGCTCGACGCGGAACAGCGGAATCTGCTCCTTCAGGTGCCGAACCTTCCCGCTCCCGGGGTCCCCGAAGGGCGGGAGGCGGCCGACAACTTGGCAATCCGTCACTGGGGCGAACCCGGCCCGTCCAATCCCGAGGACCACGTGGCGATCGGCGAACGGCTGGGACTCTTCGACCTCGAGCGCGCCGCAAAGATCAGCGGCAGCGGTTATGTCCTCTTCACGGGCGCAGGAGCACGGCTCGAGCGCTCCCTGATCAATTTCCTGCTCGACCTCCAGACCCGATCCCACGGCTACACCGAGATCGCTCCTCCCGTCCTGGTGCGCCGGGAGTGCATGGAGGGAACCGGCCAGCTTCCCAAGTTCGAGGATGACATGTATGGCTTCGACGGCGGGGGATCCTTCCTCACGCCGACCGCCGAGGTCTCCGTGACCAACATCCGCCGGGACGAGATCCTTGCCGAATCGGAACTCCCCCTGAAATACACCGCCTGCACCCCTTGCTTCCGCCGCGAGGCCGGATCAGCCGGGCGCGAGACCCGGGGGATGATCCGGATGCACCAGTTCGACAAGGTCGAGTTGGTCAAGATCTGTACTCCCGATCAAGCGGCCGCAGAGTTGGAATCACTGACCGCCGACGCCGAGAAGGTTCTCCAGCTTCTTCAGCTCCCCTACCGCGTCCTCGAGCTCTGCACCGGTGACATCGGATTCTCCTCCTGCAGGACCTACGATCTGGAGGTCTGGGCCCCGGGACAGGGATCCTACCTAGAGGTCTCCAGTTGCTCCCACTTCGGAGACTACCAGGCGCGCCGCATGAACCTCCGCTACAAGGACGCAAATGGAAAGAATCAGTTCTGCCATACCCTGAACGGCTCCGGCACCGCGTTGGCCCGCCTCTACGTGGCGCTGCTGGAGACCCACACAAGTCCAGGAGGCCCGCTGATCCTTCCGGAACCGCTCCAGCCCTACTTCGGGGCAGCGCAGATTGGCTGATTGCGGCCATAGGCCGCAAAGGCTGCTAGCAGTTTAGACTGTAGGCTGAAGGGATTAATTTGGAAAAGAGGCTGAGATTGCAAAATAGTCAGTAACTCTACCCCTTTTGCTTTCCCTTCCTGAGTTCCTGAGTTCCATATTTCATTTCTCCGCGGTTTCCGCGGCTCCGCGTGCACTCACCCACCCTGCAATTTTCCACATCAGTTCCCGTTCCGGGGAAAAGGAACAAGCTGATCGTGGCGGTTTCCGGTGGAGCGGATTCCGTGGCACTCCTCCATCTGCTTTTGGAGGCAGGCCGCGGGAACCTGATCGTCGCCCACTTCAACCATCGCCTGCGGGGCAAGGCCTCCGATGGCGACGCCGCCTTCGTCGGAAAACTCGCCGCCAAGCTGGGACTCCCCTGCGAAACCGGTGCGGAGGATGTCAGGAGTCTTGCCGTGAAGCGGAAGTGCTCGGTCGAGACGGCGGCGCGCGAGGCCCGCTATTCATTCCTCGCCGCGGTTGCGAGGAAACACAGGACCCGCTCGGTCGTTCTCGCCCACCATGCCGATGATCAGGTCGAGACCTGCCTCTTCCAGTTTCTCCGCGGTTCCGGTATCGCGGGAATAGCCGGGATGAAACCGCGCTCGAAGCGAAGCGTCGGAGGAGTGGAACTGGAACTCCTGCGTCCCCTGCTCGCACTCCCCAAGCAGGAGCTGCTGACCTACCTCCGGGAACGGAGGATCCGCTTCCGGGAGGATGCCACCAATGCCGTCGCCGATGCCTCCAGGAACAAAATCCGCCTCAAGATCCTGCCCCTGATCGAAGAGCTGCTCGGCCCATCCTTCAAGGAGTCCATTGTGCGCAATGCGCGGCTGCTTGCCGACGAAGAGGATCTTCTTTCATCCCTGACGCTGCCGATGGCGGTTCATGAAACGCTCTCCGTGAAGCTGCTGCGCGGCCTTCATCCCGCCCTCCGCAGGCGCGTCATCCATGCCTGGCTGAAGAACCGGGGGATCACCGCGCCGGGATTCGCCGAGGTCGAACTCACCACCTCCCTCCTCGATCCGTCGGGCCCCGCCAAGGTCAACCTCCCCGGCACCCGCCACGCCCGCAGACGCGCCGGAGTGTTGTTTATCGAGTAATACCCAGAGCGATTTGAAACACTCTACGGAATCGCTGATTGAATCGCATAGAGGCCGTTGCGGGGCAGGCTACGCCTTGCCCTTGGCGCTCTAAACCAGCTGAATCCCCTGGCAACCCATGACTTGGATGGGAGAACCCTGATCGTCGGATGAAAGGGCTTCGATATTGCGCATTGCGATGGACTCATGCGGAACATCGGGCCGATCGAGGATCAGGATTTGATCCGGTGATGTCTGGACCGAAAGGATCTCCTGATCGGAAACCAGAATCTCATTGCCGGTGACCGCATCGCGGAAGCGGGCGGTCGCGCCGGGCCACGGGTTGGCGATTCGAAGCTCCGCTCCGGCGAGGCTTTCGATGACCGCATAGTCGAGGGCGGCCTGGCGTTTCTCTCCGCTGATCAGGAATGCTCCCGGCACCCGCAGGCTGTGGAAAGCCGCCGCCACATCGTCCGGAAAACAGGGAAGCAACCGCAGCACATCACCGGTCTGAAGAACAAGCATCTCGACCGGAACGCTGCACATTCCCATGGCATGCTCGGCTTGGAGGAAATGTGACATCCAGTTATGGGTCAGCGCGTTGGTGGTGGGCACGTTGGCCGGTGTGTATGCCGCAGCCCGCCGCACCGAGTCGATCTCACCCATCCGGATCAATTCGCGCACACCCTGACCGCCACACCAGGCCTGGCCGGTCTTGCTGTGCTGCGGGTCGCGGGCCAGCAAGGTCTTGCGGGCGGCATCGCGCCATTCGACGGGGCCATGCCAAAGACTGACATGCTCTCCGGGAAAGACGGGAGGCAGGTCGAATTGGTGTCCGCCCGTCTTGCGTAAATCACGGCCTTCGAAGCCGATCCATGCGCCTTGATCATTGCGTGGAAAATCCGCGAGACCGTCGAGGGTTTCCTGCCAGCGTTTGCGCCTGTCCGTGTCGGCATCAAGCCGGGACGCGGCATCGATGGCCACGTTGAAGGCCCCGCGCACGAGACTCAGCTCGTAGAGGCTGTTCGTGCCGACCGAAGCAAACCGCGGGGAGAGGGCCTCGAAGAAGAGGGATGGAAAAAGATCGAATCGCTCGTGATCAGCATTCCAGGTGAGGAAATCGGAATAAAAATCAGCGACTTCGGCGAGCAGTGGATAGATTTCATTCGCGAGAAGATCGCGATCCATCGTGTAGCGGTAGAGGTCGAACAGCAGCATTGCGAGCCAACCCGAACCGCCGACGGATATTCCGAGCGATGCTGCCCAGTCACCCTCGGTGAGTTCATACCCCTCGATCGAGGCGGCATGGGGAAAGCGCACCCCCTTCATTCGGAAGTAGGATTCCGTATCCCGTTTTGCCTGCGGATAGAGCTGCTGGATCAGGCGGAGAAAAGGCTCGGCCAACTCGACCCGGTTCGCGCCAAAAAGCCCCCAATAGACCGCCTGCAGATTCACATTCGTGTGGAAGTCGCCGAACCAGGCAGGCACCTCTTCATGCTGCCAGACTCCTTGCAATCCCGGCGACTGACGGCCAGGTTCCAAGGCGCTGGCGCAATAGTATAGGGAGACATAGAACCATCGCTCGAGGGTCGGATCGCTCAGGTAAATCGCGCTGCGGTTCCAGAAATCACTCCACCACCGGGTGTGTTCGCGATGGATTTTTTCATAGCCCTCCTTGATGGCTGCCCGGACCCGGCGTTCGGCCTCCGCGACCGGATCGGCGGCGTCCTGCGAGGTCACGAGCGTGAGATAGATCTCCATCGGGGATCCCTCGACCGCGCGGAACATGCCAACCGCACGGGTGCCTGCGGCGTGGCTCTCCATTACACAGTGACTGGAAGCGAGCGCGGTGACCACACAGTCGCCGTTGTTGAGCGTCTGCTTGAACAGAACCACGCCGTCCCGCACGATCGGCTCCGCTCCGGGGAGGAAGCTGGATTCTCCACGCGAGAGTTCCCATGTCACGCTGCCGAGCGGTGCGACCTCCGGAGGGAAATTGCGGCGGAGTGTCGGATCGAGGGCGAATCCCGGACAGATGTCCGTCGCCATCACGCGCATGGCAAGCACCTGCGCCGCACGCGAGACCAGGCTCTGCACCTTGACCTTGCCCCACGTGTGCAGATCGGTGTCCATCCCGTAGGGGAAAAATTCAAGTTCGGCGGTGCCGCTGGCCGGATCGCAGGTCAGCTGCGGCGAGTGCGTTCCCGCCTGCTCGAAAAAATGAAGTCTCAGCGTCCCGCCTCCGGTGGCGTGTGACTTTGGTGAGACCTCCGGTTCCGCAAAGAGTTTATCGAATGCTCCCTTGTCCTGCGCGGCGAATATCTGGCGCAGCTCTTCGAAAGATTCTCCACGGAAATTGCTTTTGGTTCCCGGAATGCGGTCCCAGAGGTCGCTCTTGCCCAATGTGATGCCGAAGTCGGCGGGGTGGCCGTAGATCAGCGCGCCCATGTCACCGTTACCAAGCGGAGCACCGGCCTTCCATTCCGAAGGCGGGCCTCCGGGGGCTCCCCACACCATGCGGTAGCCGCGCAGTCTCTCCAGTGGATCAGCGGTGAACCGGTTGTAGCTCGTGGTCAGTTTCTGAATGTGATTTGGTATGCTCATGACAATGTTCCAGTCGATGGATGATTGGCGATGTTCACAGGGTGAATTTCCGCAAGTACTTTATGGGTACCTGGATCGAGGCCATCCAGTGTGACGAGATTTCCGGGATAACTGTGACCGTCGATCGTGAGGCGGACTTCCGTGGCGCCCGCTCCAGCCGCATGGTTCATGATTTGAATCTCAAAAACATGATCGCGGAAAGTTCGCCGAATACGAACGGTATTCCAAGTGGATGGGAGGGCGGGGTCAATCCGCAAACCGTCGAACTCCGGCCTGACACCGATGAGGAAGTGAGTCAGGCCACGCAGGGCCCAGGGAACGGTTCCGGTGGTCCAGCCTTTGAACGTGGCACCCGGCCGGGGGTGCCCGGGACCGCGGAACATGTTGGTGAAGGCATAGGGCTCCAGCCATGACTCCGAAGTCGGCAAGGCCGGGTTGAAGGGCAGGATCGATTCCAGGCTGGCTAGTGCGGCATCGCCGTCGCGGCGCAGGCAGTCGGCGACGAATTGAAACGCGGTGACGTGGCAATAGGAACTGCCGTTCTCGCCCCAGCCGGCAGGCATCGTGCTGATGCGGCCCAGCCGTTTCTGTTCGTGAGTGAAGGGGGGATTGCAGACCAAAAGGCCGTACGGGGTGCGCAGGCGCCGGTCAACACTCCCGCTCACTTGCTCCCAGCGATCAGGGTTGAGGCCGGCCAGGATAGCCCAGCTTTGCGGCTCGGCGAAGATGCTTCCCTCGGCATCGGATGTTCCGCCGACCGGGGATCCGTCATCGGCGAAGCCGCGCAGATACCACTCCCCGTCCCATGCGTGCTTCTCAAGATTCGCCTCCATCGTCGCCGCATCAGTCCGGCATTTCGCAGCGATGGAGTGTTCGTTGATCCGCTCGGCGATGGCCGCCGTTTCCTTGAATGCGGCCACCAGAGCCATCCCCAGCCAGACACTTTCCCCCCTCCCCTCGCGACCGATGTTGAGAGAGTCGTTCCAGTCGCCGAAGTGCATCTTGGGCAACCCGCGTTCGCCGAGATTTGCACGGAACCAGTCCAGGGCGCGGAGGAGATGTTCCCAGACCGTCGCGGAACCTTCATCCTTGAAGGCGACCTGCTCCTTGAGAAAGGGGAAGTCGCCGGTCTCGCGGAGATACTCGCCGATCGTGAATGCCAGCCACACCCCGCCGTCCGCATACTTGTGGTGGTCGTCGGGACACCACCCGCGCATGGCGCTGCCATCGTGGTATTGATGTTGCAGCGTCGTGATGATCGACCTTCGGGCCTGCTCGGGAGCATAGGCGCAGAGTGCCTGCGCGTCCTGAAGCGAGTCGCGAAAACCCGTGAGATAGACGCGGGTGAAATCACCGAGGAAGGCAAGCTGCTGTTTTGCCCAGACATTGAAGAAGCGGGTCCAGACCGGATCAGGGAGTTCCATCTCCGCGCGGTCAAAAGATGAAGTGCGCTGTGTGGCGGCATCCATGCCCAGGGCAAAGGTGGCGGCGTTCGTTTTCCCGGCAAAGCTGACAGCCTCAGCCTCGTCGTGGCAGACGCCTGCCGAGAAAAACCCTTCCCACACCCCTCCGGGAACCAGATCGAGCTGATACTGGAAAGCGCCGATGAAATCCTCCGTCGCCGCAGCCGTGTCCGTCAATCGAGGGGCGCTCACTCCCATCGGGTTGGCAAGGCTCGAGTAGGGACCGCCCAGAAACTCCCGCTTCCTCGTCTCGTAATGATCGGGCTTGAGGCTCGAGGAAAACCAGGCGTGGTTGCGGGCACCGGGCCGTTCCGCGGATTGGTTGAGGGCTAGGAGCAGACGGTCGCCAACCATGCGGCAGATGCTGTAGTTCTCCACCGTTCCATACGGGATCCAGCCGCCGAGGTCGAACTCCACGGCAGGATAGACCGCGATTCGGCGCGGCTTGTCCCCCCTGTTGTTCACCTTGAGGGACCAGATTTCCGCAGGGATATCCGCCGCCGCGGTGATGCGCAACTCGCAGTGAATGCCCTCGAACTCGCAGGCGATCACGGTGTATCCCAATCCATGGCGGCAGTGGTAGTGCTCGAAAGGCATCTGCACCGGATCCCATCCGACCGTCCAGATCCGACCGCTCTCCAGATCCTTCAGATAGACGAGACGGTCGCGGATCGGGTTCGTGCGCCTTCCCTCCCCGTCGCGGTAAAGACTGTAACCTCTCCCGCGTTGATCCACGGAAACCAGCAGCTGGCTGTTCCAAGCGTAGTTGATCCAAGGCCTCGGGGTATCGAATCGTGCGAAGACAAATTCGCGTCCGTTTTCGGAAAAGAAACCAAAAGGATCCGTGGATTGAGTGTCGCTCATGGCAAAGTATCGATCAGGAGAAATGCGCCGCCGTTGGGAGAAAGCTCAAGGGGGCTGTTGGCGGGAATGGTTTCCCCTTTTTGGATTCCTTCGATGTTGGGTTTCGTCCACCGGACCCGCGCAGGGTCGAGGCCGAGTGCTTTGCAGTCGATGTTCAGATTGACAGTTGATGCCGTCCCGGCCCAACTCGCGACCACCACAAGGGATTTTCCGGCATTCTTGAAAGCCGTGGCCAGGATGTCTGCGCGCCCTGTTTGGACCGGGCATTTGGAATCCCACCAGCCCAGCATCAGGGAATCCTGAATCTTGAATTCGTCCCAAAACTTCCAGAGGGCGGCCGTATTCTGATCCGGCGGGCGGTAACCCATGCCGAAAAGCATTCCGCGAAAATAATCCGGCTTTGTTCCGGAGCACGCGAGCATGTCGCTGGGCAATCCAAACGGCAATCCGGAGACCTCAACAAGCCAGTAGTCCGGTCCGAGCAAGTAATTGAAACCCTCGCCGATCCATAAGGTATCGAGGTAAGGGAAATGCTCCATATACATGTTGGCCGAGTTGCAACGGTTATCCAGGTAGAGGAAGTTGTTGCCGAGATGCGCATCCCGTCGTCCACCGCCGGGAATCAATTCGTGCATGAGCCGCGTCAAACGGCGCATCGTGTGACGGTCAAGGCCGATCCCATCGAAGTAGATGCCATCCACGCCCGTGTTGCGAATGAGCCATGAGGCACCTTCGAGGTAAAAGTTATCATGCCGCGTGCCGATATCGCCCTTCAGAGACGCATCGGTTTCGCCATTGAAAAGGGGCTGCCTCCAGGAAGGCACATAGCCGCTTCCCAGATGCTCCATCAACCACGGATAGCCTCCGCCCGACTCGATTTTCACGGCTTTGTCGCCCAGATAAATCATGCCATCCTCGATGCTGAACAATTTTGGTTCAACGCTTCGCAGTGGCCAGATCTCGAACAGGTGGTTCGAGATCTCCCGTTGGTTGTAATAGAGATTAACGCCCTTGAGGCCCTCGTCCTTGTGTTTTTGCACAAGCTCGGTCAACGCGTCCGGCGTGAGGAAGGGATAGTTGATGTAAGGGTTCTGAGGAAAGGCATGATGCAGATGCCTCACCGTGATTCCTTCCATCGGATCGCCGGTGCGCCAGCCCCAGTGGTGCACCGTGTCCAGCGGTTTGAATGGAGTGATCAGGAGCCTGAAGTTGAGTTCCAGTGGCGTGCCGGCAGCCAATTCCCGTGCTCCCGTGAACGCCGCCAACCGCACGACAGCTCCGTCGGTCTGCAGATTGCAGCCTCCCCTTCCCTCGTTCGACCAGCTTGGCGGGACGGCGCCTTCCGATTCTCCGCCGTTGAGCTTGAGTTGAAGGCCGGCGTCGACGCTCCCGAGCCAGGCAAAGCTGTTCGGGCGTTTCGGATCCCATTTCCAACTCCAGGCATTCGGTCGTCGTCCACCAACCTTTCCAAGGCCCATATAATACGGGACAGCCGTTTCGACAAAGGTCGTGGCAAGACGAATATCCTTGAGCTTGATCGCGCGCTTGGACGAGAGCGTCACGCGATAGTTCAGATAGCCATCAAATTCAAGCCGCGAGGTGACGATTGCCGAGAGATCATTCGCCTGCAAACGGGTTGCCCGGTCGACGCCGACAGGATCATCGGGCGTCACCTGCGTTTTGCCAGAATCCCATGTTGCCAGCGTACCGTCGGCAAGAGAAACCTCCAGTTGAAGCGGTTCCGCCAAAAGGTCCCTTCCATTGCTGGTGATCTGGGCTGGCAGGCCGGTCTTGGCAAACTGAATCGTCCGATTCAGGATCCGGCTTTCCGTCACGCTTGGCGTCGCGACCGCAGTGAATGGCGGTGTGAGAGTGGGCTCCTGGCCGATCGTGGAATCAAGCCAACGGAGCCTCGCGAAACGCCACAGATCACGATCTCCATGGTCGCTGAGTGCCTCGCCCTCGATCTTGAGGCGAATGGCAATCAACTTGGGAGGCAAGCCGGAGGCGGACAGGGTGACCGTTCCTTCGTAGGTGCCCGAGCTTTTCGGCGGAACCGCCACACCGAACCACAGAGCGAGAACCGATCCCTTGGAAACACTCACGGGAACACGGAATGGAGCCCCCTTGGAATTCGTTCCTCCCAGATTGAAACAACGGAGAGCAGTGGCGGGGATCGTGTTGCCCTCGGAGTTGCGTAAGTCGCTGAACTGGACTTCCAAATTGCCGACGGCTTTTCTCGCGGCCCAGACTCCGACCTGAAAGGTATAGAACTCGTCCGGATTGGCGGTTCCCTCAAACCGGTTCCGAGACGGGGCTCGCAACCATCGGGTCGGCAGGTCCTCGACCATCCGGATGGGAAATTTTCGATCCTCGGGAAATACCATCCATTGCTCTTGAGGGTTCGCAGTCAGCAAAGCCTGGACCTCCTCGATCGTGGCGCAGACTTCCATCGGATCGAAGCGGTTGAATTCCCCCCGTGCCTGAATTTCGATCAAACGCGCCTGGGGAAGGGATTTTCCCGACCCCTTCGCGATCTCTGCGGCATCGAGTTGATGGGCCATGCGCCAAGCGGGATCCGCGGTCTCCTTGGCTGGAAAGTAGGTGCCTGCCGCGTCGAAGTTTCCCGTTCCTGGTTCGTAGGGAAGGTAGTAAAATTCGTAATTCCCGGGAACGCTAAGCGGCTCGAATGCGAACTCACCGGCTTCCCGATTGATTGACAGAGGCACCACATTTTCCACGCGCTTCCTCGTGGATGTGTCGATCACGATCACCTGGAATTTCTCCGGATTGCCGTCACGGCGTCTCCATGGAATGTTCACGCGGACAGCGGGAGCCGCTTCCTTCACCTCCACGATGGCCCTGTGGTTGCCGAATCCGGCCTCGGGCCAGGATCCGACACCATAAGTCGCCTCATCGAGGGCGAATAAAGGGACGCTCCCGAGGATCAAAGCAACTGCGGCGGCAAGGGCTGCAACCGCAAGGGTTGTTCGAGTTACATGAAACCCGGGGGGACGGACCACAAAGCAATTCATGCTATTTTTTGTCACTCTTGGGAGTGAAAAAGCGGAGTTCGTCCAAGATGCCGACAAATTGATTGGGTGAGGCAGGATCCGGTTCCCAGAATTGGCAGCCTAGAGATAACTGACCCAACCCGCGGAGCGGGCCTTTGAGGTCAGCTTCGCCAAGGAGGACTCCATCGAGATACATCCTCATCTTCTCACCGTCATAGGTTCCGGTGAATTGGAACCAGCTTCCTTCAAGAGTCTCAGATTTCCCACTGGCACCGGCGACTTGTTCTATCGTTGAGCTGATTCCCACATAGTTGCCCGTTTCAGGTGATTTCAAGCCGAACTCCAGCGCCCGTCTCGAGGCTACCCAACGGATATACAGGAAGTCACTGGAGACAAAAAAGAGGTCCTGGTCCATGGAGACCTGGCTTGGAATCAGGAACCAAAAGGAGATCCCAAACGACTCTCCATGAGTTGCCGAATCCGGGAGTCGAACGAAACTCGATAGTGGGCCAAGTGGGCTCTTCCGCTCGAGAAACTCAATGGCACCGCCTGACTTCCCGTTTTTGACCCAGCGCGTTTCTGATCCCAGCGTGCAGGTCGCTCCGGAGTCGAGCGAGTCGGAGGCAACGCCGCCTTCATCCGTGTCAAAGTGGAATACCGCGATCTCTTCTCCACTTACCTGCAATGGATCCGGGGCTGCGATGACGGGGATGGCGATGGAAAATGTCAGCAAGAGGAACCCCGCCCAGCTTCTGAATATTTTTGTAATCGGACATGCCGCGGGCATCCCTGCGAACTCCGAGTTGTTGATGACATTTTCATTACTCATAAGGAGACAGTTTAGGTTTTCTCGATGTAAAAAAAGCGCAGTGGAATCTTCAATTCCGCCGTTCACAGGGCGCAAACGCAATCACAAGGACCTCACAGAGGCGGCCGGTGGCGAAGGTTGGGATGGCGTGATGGTGCATGTGGAGGATGTTCAAAAGGGATACTGGATACTCGACGAGGTCGTGCAGTCTGTCAGTTCTGCTCACTCCGATTCAAGTGTGTTTTAGAGGGAAAGAAAAAGCGCTCGGGTCTTCCTTCGGGATGTTGCCCATGCCGGAAGGCCCCACAGTGTACGCTTTTTCTGACGGGAGCTGTAGTCCCGGGCTTCACCTTTTTTGCCTGAGCCAGAGCAGCATTCCCTCGGCCGGTTTGATGGGGATCTCGTCGTTGATGCCAAAGGTGCGTTCTGCCTGGAAACTCTTGAGCGCGGGTGCGTAAAGCTCGCACTCCGCCGGCTTCATGCCGAGCGCCTTCCAGTCTATCTCCAGACGGGTGAGGATCGGCGCATAGAGTTCATTGATATCCACGATTTTTTCCTTTGTCGCCTCGGCGGGCGAGGTGAAGGTGATGACACCGAAGCCCCCGGAGTTATTGAAGCTGACACCCGGCTTGCTCCATCCCGAAAGCTGGGGGAGCGGCCGCTGTTGGCCGCGACAGATATTGAACCCGATCCGGTCCCCGGGCGCGGGCGGCTTCATGCCCAGATCGGCATAGCGGATGAAAATTTCCCCAGTCCAGCCATCGGGAGTCGTCCGGGCCTTGTAATTCCAGTTGCCGTTCCAGGCGACATTGGGCGGTCCGCTGGTTTGCCAGTTCCATGTGGTCTCGGAGCCGCCGGGACCGGCGTCAAAGATGGCCCCGTTGGCATTGCCGGTGAATTTGAAATACTCTTTGGCCGCCGGATCCGGCTGGAGGAAGATCTCGACCGAGTCGTCCTCCCAAACGTTTGCATCCCGCGCAGTGTGTTTGGCCAGGGGCTTGTCAGATTGGTAGCAGGTGAAGGAAATCTTCAGGCCATCTGGCAGCGCGGCCGCTTTGACGAGTGTCTGCTGGCTCGCCTGGACAACCTTCCCGTCTCCACCGAATTTGGCGAAACTGGCGGTCTGCGCATCCACGTCACTTCCCTCGGCGATCAAAGGCACATTCAAGTTTCGTCTCGCGGCCGGCGCTTCGTCCTCCGGCCATTCGGCCAGAGCGATCAGAGCCTCGTTGGTTTTTTCATAGACCGTGGCCTTGATCCGGGGGTTGGTCGGTTTCACCGGGCATTTTTTGTCCCAGTAGCCGATCATTTTCGCTTTCTCGATCCCGAAGGTGTCCCAGAATTTCCACATTTCGTCACAACCGGGAAGGAAGCGGCCATTCATGCCAAAGACCATGCCTCGCCAGGCATTGCCGCCGCCGGCGTTCTCCAGCATCTCGTTCATCACGCCGAAGGGGATGCCGGAGACCTCAATGAGTTGATAGTCGGCGCTGCGATTGTAATCGAACATTTCCCCGGTCCACAAATCGGTCAGATAAGGCAGATGCTCCATGTTGCCGTTCATGGAGCTGTTGCGCTGATCCAGGAAGTCGTAGCCGTTGCCCTGATGCGCGTTGATGCGGTAATCCGGAGTGACCTCGTGCATGGCGCGGGCGACGCGCTGCATGGTGCGCCGGTCAAAGCCGATGCCGTCGAGGTAGAGACCATCGATCCCGGTGTCGCGCATCAGCCAGCGGATGCCCTCGACATAGTAGTTGTTCCAGCGGGACGGGTCTTTGAGCGCAAGCCCCGCGCAAAATGCGCCAAACTCGCCGTTCCACGGCTGCGATTCCCGCCAGCCCGGCACATATCCGGAGCCGAGATGTTCCTGCAGCCAGGGATACCCACCGCCCGCAGTGACCTTGACGGCCCCTTGATCCGTATAGACAAAGCTGTCCTGACTCTCGTTGAACACAGGATCAGGCAGGGAGCGCAAGGCCCAGATCTCCGTCGCGTGATTGGAGAGCTGGCCGAGGTTGTAGTACACATTGACGCCGCGCCGGCCCCGATCCTCGACCTTCGCTGTTTCCGGATTCGTGCGTTTGGCCGTGCTTTGGATATGATCCAGATAGCCTTTCAGCCGCTCCGTCCCGCGGAACGGATAGTTGATGAACGGCACGACTGACGTGCTGTGGTGAATGTGCGCGATGTTGGCTTCGCCATCGGTCATGTCCTTGACGCGGTGCTTCCAATGATCCGGCGACAGCGGCTTGAACGGCGTGACGAGAAGGCGGAACTTCAGCGTCAGCGATTCTCCGGCCGCCAGCGTCCGCTCGCCGCAATAGGCCCGCAACAGCACCGTCTCTCCGGACTCGGTCACGCTGGCGCCGCCCTTGCCGCCGTTGCTCCAGGCGGGCGGCAGTCCGATTTGTTGGTAATCCAGCAAGCCCCATTGATCCCCGCGTTCGTCCTGCAGCTTCAATTGCATCCCGGCGTTGACTTCTCCGATCCAGATCATGTTCGTGACCCGCTTGATGTCCCATTTCCACTTCAGGTCCTTTTTCCGGTAGCCGCCCCGTTCGCCCAGCCCCATCCAATAGGTTGCCACTTCCTTGCGGAAAGGGATCTCCAGGGCCAGATCGGACAAACGCGTTTCCGCCGCGGATTTCAGGCGAACTTCAAATTCCACAGCCCCGTCGAATTCCGTCCTCGAGGTGATCTCCGCCTTGATGCCATCTCCGAGATTTCCCTCGGTGAGACGCGTCACGGAGGCATCATTCTTACCGGTGATCCTCGTCGTTTTTCCGTCGATCGTTTTTCCGGCGGAGTGCAGCGTGATGGGGGCCGTCAAGAGGTCTTCCCCGTTGCTCGTGACCTGAGCAGGCAACCCGGAATCTCCGAATAAAATCTCCCGATTCAGCATGCTGACGCGGTTCCCGGCTACTTCGACCGGAGTGAATGGCGGCACAACCACCGGCTCCTGACCGAGCCGGCTATTCAACCACTGCAGACGGCTGAGTCCGTCCGGGTCGCTGACTCCGCCATCGGGCAGGGGATCGCCAGCCACCTTGATGGAGACCCTGACTTTTTGAGCAGGACCCTCGGCGGCTAGGATCTCAATGTCTCCGGTGAACTCTCCCTTCGCCGTGATGGGAATCTGCACGCCGAACCAAAGCGGTTGCACCTGCCCCTCCGGCACGTC
>JBIIGI010000014.1:0-41615 GCA_044236545.1 Chthoniobacterales bacterium | reverse complement strand
GCCGTCGTCATCGACACGACGCATCTCGACCTCGACGGGGTGATCGCCGCCGTACTCTCCCGCCTAGGGACCCTACAGGAACTCGGCCCGGCCGGAAAATGACGCCTGCCCGATGATGAGCTTCACCTACTATTTCTGGTACACGCTCTCGAAGATCACGGCGCGGCTCTTCTTCAGCTTCCGCGTCGTGCATCCCAGGCGCATGGTCGAGGAGGGGCCCCTCATCCTCGCCTCGAATCACCAAAGCTACTTCGACCCGCCGCTCGTCGGAATCTGCTCGCGTCGCGGGGTCTACTATCTGGCACGCAAGACGCTCCTGCAGATCCCGCTGCTCGGAAAACTCCTCCCCCACATCAATGTCATCCTCGTCGATCGCGACGGGAACGACATGTCGGCGCTCAAGACCGTGATCCGCACGGTGAAATCGGGGAACGGCGTCGTTCTCTTCCCCGAGGGAACGCGTTCCCCCGACGGCACCCTGCAGAAGGGGAAGGCCGGCATCGGCCTTGTCATTGCGAAGACCGGAGCCCCGGTGCAGCCGATGCGCATCTTCGGGTCGCACGAGGCTTTCCCGAAGGGATCCGGAAAGATCACCGCCTGCCCGATCACCGTGGTGGTGGGGGAGCCGATCCGATTCACCCCGCGTGAACTCGACCCCGCAAGCTGCGGCGGGGATGAAAGGGCTCTCTACCAGCAACTCTCCGACCGGGTGATGGAGGCGATCGCCGAACTGCAACTCCCCGAGTCCTTGCCAACGGCCTCGCCTGCGGAGAATCTTCCCGTTTCATGAGTGCATCCGAACACAGACACGCAATCGTCGCACATGACCTGGTGAAGTCGTTCGGGGAACGCCGCGCGCTCGACGGCATCTCCCTGGAAGTCCGCCAAGGCGAACTCTTCTGCCTGCTGGGACCGAACGGCGGCGGCAAGAGCACCCTCTTCAGGATCCTCGCGACCCTCTCGCTCCCCGACTCCGGATCGGCCGCCATCGCGGGACATGATGTCGTCACGGCGGCCTCGGAAGTCCGCGCCCGGCTCGGCGTCGTCTTCCAGTCGCCGAGTCTCGACGGCAAGCTGACCATTCTGGAAAATCTCCGCTGCGGCGGAGCCCTCTACGGACTCAAGGGTGCGGGACTCGAATCGCGCATCGATGAAGCCGCGAAGGCCCTGAACCTGACCGATCGCCTGAACGATCCGGTCGAGACCCTCTCGGGAGGACTCCAGCGCCGGGCGGAGATCGCCAAGTGCCTCCTGATCCGTCCCGAGGTCCTGCTCCTGGACGAACCCTCGACGGGACTCGATCCGGGTGCGCGCCTCGATCTCTGGGCGGCACTCGAAAAACTCCGCGCCGAACACGGCGTCACGGCCCTCTGCACCACCCACCTCATGGAGGAGGCCGCGCGCGCAGATCGCGTCGGCATCGTGAGCAGCGGGAAGCTGGTTGCCCTGGGCACTCCGGAAGAACTCACCTCGGCGATCGGCGGCGACGTCATCAGCCTCGGCGTCTCCCGGGAAACCGGCGCCGATCAACTGGCGAGGACCATCACAGAAAAGACAGGCATCCCCGCGACCGTGGTCGAGCGGGAGGTCCGCATCGAGCACCGCGAGGCGTATCAGCTTGCGGCCCGGCTCTCGGGGGAATTTCCCGGGGTTATCACCTCCCTCCGGATCGCCCGGCCGACGCTCGAGGATGTCTTCATTGCCCGCACGGGACGGCTCTTTGCCGATCAGGATGTGGAACCGGAACGGACCAAGCCCGCGAAAAAGAACAAGCGCTGAGCCATGACGAAACCGACCCGCCTTCTCCTGATGCCCGCCATCGCCTTCTGGTGGCGCGATGTCATCCGATTCCTCCGCCAACGCAATCGCATCATCGGCGCCCTTGCGACCCCGCTTGTCTTCTGGCTGCTGGTGGGGTCGGGATTCGGCCCCTCCTTCCGCAATCCCTCCGCGGTCGCCGATGCAGGAAGCTACCTTGCCTACTTCTTCCCCGGCACCCTGGTGCTCATCATGCTCTTCACCGCGATCTTCTCCACCATCTCGGTGATCGAGGACCGTCGCGAGGGATTCCTGCAGGGGGCGCTTGTGGCTCCCCTCTCACCTGCGGCGATTCCGCTCGGCAAATTCCTCGGTGGCTCCACGCTCGCCGTGCTCCAAGCGGGACTCTTCTGCGTGCTGGCGCCTCTTGCCGGGATTCCGATTGGACTTCATCAGGTCCTCCTCCTGATTCCGGCCCTCGTTCTCGTCGGCTTGGCAATGACGGGCCTCGGCTTTCTG
Organism: Chthoniobacterales bacterium; assembly: GCA_044236545.1. Taxonomy (GTDB): domain Bacteria; phylum Verrucomicrobiota; class Verrucomicrobiia; order Chthoniobacterales; family UBA6821; genus UBA6821. The sequence continues at coordinate 39,338 of JBIIGI010000014.1, read as the reverse complement.
GTTGCCTGGCCGATGGACTCCACCCAGGGCTTCCACGCGATCATGAACATCTTCCTGATGCCGCTCTGGATGATGTCGGGAGCCCTTTTCCCGATGCCCGCCGGAACCGGTTGGCTCTACTGGGTGGGTCTTCTCAACCCCGTGAGCTACGGCGTCACGGCGATCCGCGCCGCTTTTTCAACCGGGCCGGGCACCTTCATTCCGGCCGGTTACCTTAGCGGGTTGGTAGTCACCGCGCTTTTTGCGGCCCTGATGTTCGCAATCAGCGTCCGTCTGGTGGCACAACGATCAAGGGAAGCGCTGATTTAATCCCATGCAGGCCGCTGAAGAGCATTTGCTGATTTTTGAAGGCGCTAGCGCTGGGCGATACCCGAAGCGGTCTCGCCCGAGCGAGCAACGCAGCAAAAATCGACAAATGGCTTCAGCCCTCCGGGTTGCGGAGATAACAGGCCGGGGGCTGTGTTGGCTTGACGCTTACAGCCCGCTGCGGGGATGCTCGCGCCAAGCCGCCTTGCCCGCGGCCAGTTCTTCCCGCAACGGCCTCTATGCGATTAAATCAGCGTTTCCCAAGGCGCAACTGATACCGGGATGAGCGATTTCTTGACTGCCCTGAACGACGGAGTGCTCTGCGGCGACGGGGCCATGGGCACCCTGCTTGCCGAGCGCGGAATTCCCTCGGGAAGCTGCTTTGAGGAACTCTGCCTGGAGAGCCCGGAACTGATCCTGGAAATCCACCGCGAATACCTCGCGGCAGGCGCGTCGGTCATCACGACCAATTCCTTCGGGGCCAACGCGCAGAAGCTTGCCTCCTTTGCCCTGGAATCCAGGGCCGCGGAAATCAACCGCCGGGCCGCCAGCCTCGCACGCCAAGCCGTCATGGAAGCAGGCAAGCAGGCCTGGGTCGCGGGAAGCGTCGGCCCCCTTGGTGTATCCGGTTCCGAGGCAGAGGCCCGGGGCATCGACCGCGAGACCCTCTTCCGCGAGCAAATCGCCGCCCTCCTCGGCGGCGGATGCGATCTGATCCTGCTGGAAACCTTTCAGGATCCCGGGGAACTCTCGCTCGCACTCGGGATCGCCAAAGCACTCGGCACCAAGCCGGTAGTCACCCTGATCGCCTCGCCCGAAAGCGGACGCCTGCCGGGAGGCGCCTGGGTCGGCGACCTTCTGGAGAATCTCGGGAACGAGGGGGCCGACCTTGTCGGGCTCAACTGCGTGAACGGCCCCCAGGCCATGCTGCGCCTGGTGGAGAAGATCGCCCCGACACGCCCCCTTGCCGTCTTCCCAAATGCCGGCCGTCCCTTCTATCAGGAGGGCCGCATCTCCTACGGGACCACGCCGGAGTATTTCGCCGATCTCGGCCGCCGCATGGTCGAGGCGGGCGCGGCGCTGGTCGGAGGTTGCTGCGGCACCTCGCCCCAACACATCAAGGCTCTCTCCGCGGCTCTGAAAGGACTCAAGCCGGGGCCCAAGAAAATCTCATCCGTCACCACCGGAGAGCAACCGGAGCGCTCGATTACTCCCAGAGAGAAAAGCATTCTCGATCTGGTGGCCGAGGGGAAGACCGTCATCGTCACCGAACTCGATCCCCCGAAGACCCTCCCCTTGGAGAAATTCTTCGCCGCGGCCGAGGCGCTGACCCGGGCCGGAAGCGATGCCATCACGCTGGCCGACAACTCGCTCGCCATCCTCAGGGTCAGCAACTTTGCCGTGGCCGCCATGCTCAAGCAGCGCGGCATCACCCCGCTGCTTCATCTGAGCTGCCGAGACAGCAACGTGATCGGCCTCCAGAGCGAACTGCTCGGCATGGCCGCCATGGGGATGCGCCATGTGCTCGCGCTGACAGGAGATCCGGCAAAGGGGGGCGACCATCCCGACGCCACCTCCGTTTACGATGTGAACTCGGTCGGCCTGCTGGAGATCATCCGCAGGCTCAACGAGGGCTACACCCAGGCCGGCACCGACCTGCAGGCGCGTCCCGATCTCGTCGCGGGATGCACCTTCAATCCGAACTCCCGCAACCTCGATGCGCAGGTGCAGAAACTGGAGCGCAAAATCAAGGCCGGGGCCCGCTATGTCATGACCCAGCCCGTTTTTGAGACGCGCTTGGTCGAGGAGACCGCGCGGCGCACGGCGCACTTCGGGGTGCCTGTCTTCGTCGGAGTCTGGCCCCTGCTCAACGGAAGGCAGGCCCTCTTCCTGCACAACGAGGTGCCCGGCATCTCGATCCCCGGGCCGATCATGTCCCGGATGGAGGGACTTGAGGGCGCGGAGGGGCGCAAGGAGGGCGTCGCCATCGCCAAGGAGGTAACCCGCTCCGTGCTTGATCACTTCCCGGGCGTCTACTTCATGACCCCCTTCCTCGCCTACCAGACCACCGAGGAACTCTCGGCGTTCGTCAGGGGACGATAGGGAACTGCAACGGGCCGACGGGGCCAGGGGATGGCCGAGTTGTAGCCCTCCCAGGGGACCCGAAGGGAGAGAAGCAAGTGCAAGCAAAAGCCCGGCCCCCTCTCGGGGAACCGGGCCTTTGAAACTTTGGAAGGAAAAGATCCGGAGGATTACTTCTTCTTGGCAGCCTTGGCCTTGGGGGCAGCCTTCTTGGCGGCTGCCTTCTTCGGCTTGGCCTCGGCAACCGGCTTGGCGGGACCGGAGACGCGCGTGTTCAGGCGGCTCTTCTTGCGGGCGGCGGCATTCTTGTGGATGACTCCGCTCTTGGCGGCTTTGTCGAGTGCCGAGGTGAAATTCTTGTAGAGATCCTTGACCTCGCTGACACCGGACTCGAGGGCTGCGCGCAGCTTCTTCTCCTCGGTCTTGAGTCGGCTGAGGACGCTGGTATTGCGGGCCTGGCGCTTGACGGCCTGGCGCTTGCGCTTGAGTTCGGAGTTGCTCTTCTTTGCGGGTGCTTTGGTGGTGGCCATGGGAAAAGGGATCTGGGTGTTCTTGCTTGATTCTGTGGATGATCGGGATGTGCCAGTAGCAGGATTCGAACCTGCGACCAAGGGCTTATGAGTCCCCTACTCTACCGCTGAGCTATACTGGCGCTGCGACGCAGAGTAACAATTCACCGACTCTCTTCAAGGGATAATATCAGCCCGGGAACTCAGGATCCGCTGATTAAACCCCATGGAGGCCGTTGCGGGAAGCCGTGGCGGATGCGAAGCAACGACCGGGCAAGCCACTGGCCGGGGTCGCGGCTTGGATGCTGATGGGGAATAAGGCCTTTGATTAGCGTCCCGCCGTTGAAGGCATCGCCCAACGAGCTGATGGTTGAAGTGTCCCATGAGCACCACATCCCACAAATCCCGCACCCGCATCCTCTCCGAAGCGGCCATGAAAAGCCGTGTCCATACCTCCCGCAGGGAGCGCGACTTGACGGTCGACGGACTCGACAAGCATCATCATGAGTCAGTCTCGATCAAAACCCGTGAAAAATCATCCCGTTCTAAAATCGCAGCTGGAGCCAAGACCGCAAAGCATCGCATCCCGCGGTGAGAGTGGCCACTGGGTCTTGGCTGGCGGGTTGTACTACTTCATCTCCAAAAAATCATGATATTCACTCGCCTTCTCCTTCTGATTCTCACGGGCATCGGATTTTTCACCGGTTGCTCGGTTACTGAGACCAAACAGCCCCCGCTGAAGACGGTGGCCCATGTTGATCTGCCGCGTTTCATGGGACCGTGGTATGTGATCGGCACGATTCCGTGGTTTGTGGAACGCGATAACGTCGGGACGATGGATATCTACAAGATGCGACCCGACGGGAAGATCGATATCACCTATGTCTTCCACAAGAAGGAACTCACCGCGAAGCGTGAGGAGATGCATGCGCTCGGAACCGTCAAGGATGCAGGAATCAATGCGCGCTGGGGAGTTCAATTCATCTGGCCATTCCAGGCCCCTTACCTTGTGATCGACCTGGCTCCTGATTACAGCACGACCGTCATCGGCCACCCCTCGCGCGACCTTATCTGGATCATGGCACGGAAGCCGAGCATGGACGCGGGCAACTACCGGGACATCCTCTCACGAGTTGCCAGTCAAGGCTACGACACCAACCGCATCGTCAGGGTGCCTCAGGAGGAATAGTTTTCCCAATCGGCAGTTGTCATTCCCCAGGACAACTTTTTTCATGAGCGTATGGCTTCGTTGATTCCCGAGTGTTCCACCATACTCTTTCAGGGCGATTCCATCACCGACACGGGGCGGAGTCGGGATGACACTTGCAGCCTCAGCACCCACGCGCTCGGTTCGGGATACGCCTCCATGGCGGCCGCGCAACTTCTCTGCAATCGCGCGCACCACCGCCTTCATGTGTATAATCGCGGCATCAGCGGCAACCGGATCGTTGATCTCTACGCGCGGATCAGGTGCGACACCATCAACCTCAAGCCTGATTTGCTCTCCGTCCTGATCGGGGTGAATGACACGTGGCACGGGTTCGTGGGAAACAACGGCGTCGACATTCCAAAATACGAACGGATCTACCGCGATTACCTCCATGAGACCCTCGAGGCGAATCCCAAGATCCGCTTCGTCCTCTGCGAACCTTTTGTGCTGCGCTGCGGGGTGGTCACGGAAGACTGGATTGCCGAAATGACCCAGCGCCGTGCCGTCGTGAAGAAACTTGCGGAAGAGTTTGGAGCTACATTTGTCCCTTTCCAGCAGTTGTTTGACGAGGCGGTCAAAACGGCTCCTCCGGAATATTGGGCCCGGGATGGCGTCCATCCCAGCGCCGCGGGCCACTGCCTCATGGCCCAAGCATGGCTCAGTGCCACCGGGGAAGAATAGCCGATCAATCCACCAACAGAACGGTCAGCCTTTTCGGCCCGTGGGCGCCGAGTACCAGGATGCGCTCGATGTCTCCGGTCCTCGACGGGCCGGTGATGAACGACATGAAGGAGGGGAAGTTTTTCCCGTAGCGCTTCTTCATGTGCTCGAAGGCGGCGGTGAGATCGGGAACCATCTGCGAGGTTCGCGCGATGACGACATGGTGGGGAGGGAGGACCGAGAGGGCGCGACCGCCGGCGCTCTCGACGGAGACCATGACGCCACCTGTCTGGGCGACAAGGACCTCGCATCCGGTGACGCCGGCATCGCATGACTCGAGGTCGTCGACCTCGTATCCCTTCTCTGTCCTGACAACGGGAAGATCGATTCCTTGGAGGAGTGCGTCCGTGTCGTGATGGGAGTGGCTTGCTATCTTCTTCCAACCGCCTGCGGCGGCGAGTTGCTTCAGGAGATCGTGCGCGGCGGCGATGGTCGGAACGCGATGGAACTCGGTCTTGAGCCCCTCGGAGATCTTCGCGAAGAGGTCGATCTGCTCGGGCAGGGTGGTGCCGACCTTGGGAAGCCATTCACGCTGGGCATGGCCATGGGTCTCGGCCGCGGCATCGGCTTGGGAATGGGAAGTGTGGGGACGCGGGGCGGGATTGTTCCTCAGCGCCTCGCGGATCCGGTTCAGGATGATGGAACGGCCGGGATTCATTTCCTTACTCCCCGGTCTTTCTTCCACTGCTCGTGGAAAGACTTCGGCGCAAGCTTCGGGAAGTTCCGCGAGCCGGTCCAGGCGCGGAGGGGATCGAGGATCGTCCCGTTCACCAAACCCTGAAGCGGCTGGAAGACGCGCCCGAAGACAACGGCCAGGCGATAGAGGGCGGGGTGACCCATCATGAGGGAGAAGCCTCCGAAGGCGACTTTCTCAGCGACCGCCGGGGAGGCCTTGGCGCCGTTGCGGCGGTTCTGCAGCAGGTGATGGTGCAGGTCGATCTTCACCGGGCAGGCCTCGGTGCACGCGCCGCAGAGCGAGGAGGCGGCGGAGAGGTGCTTCCAGTCCTTGAGACCCCGCAGGTGAGGCGTGATGACCGAGCCGATCGGACCGCCGTAGGTGGTTCCGTAGCTGTAGCCTCCCACGTTCTTGAAGATCGGGCAGACATTCAGGCAGGCGCCGCAGCGGATGCAGCCGAGCGCGTCACGCTGCTCCGCATCGGCCAGGAGCTCGGTGCGGCGGTTGTCCAGAAGGACGATATGCATCTGCTCTGGGCCATCGGGCTCGCCCGGTTGGCGGGGCCCAGAGTACATGGTGTTGTAGCAGGTCATGGTCTGCCCGGCACCTGCGGTCGCGAGCATCGGCAGGAAGAGGGAGAGATCCTCGAGGCGCGGCAGCACTTTCTCGATGCCGAGCAGGGCGACATGGATCCTGGGAAGCGAGGTGGTGAGGCGGGCATTCCCCTCGTTCTCGGTGATGGAGATCATGCCGGTCTCCGCCACGGCGAAGTTCGTGCCGCTGATGCCCATGTCGGCCTCGCAGTATTTCCGGCGCATCACGTCGCGCGCGATCATGGTCAGTTCCTCGGGTTCGTCGGTCGCCTTGGAACCGAGTTCCTTCTGGAAGAGGTCGCTGATCTGCCCGCGCGTGAGGTGCATCGCGGGGAAGACAAGGTGGAAGGGAGCCTCCTTGCGGAGCTGGACGATGTACTCGCCGAGATCCGACTCGAAGACGCCGAACCCCTCCTTCTCGAGGGCATCGTTCAGGTGAATCTCCTCGCTGGTCATCGTCTTCGACTTGATGATGGAGCGGACGCCGTTCTCCTTGGCGACCTTGAGGATGTATTCCCGGGCGGCCTCGGCGTTCGGAGCCCAGAAGACCTTGGCGCCGCGTGCGGTGATTTTCTGCTCGAACTCGAGGAGATACTTGTCGAGGTGGTTGACCGCCTCGTACTTGGTCTCCGCGGCGAGATCGCGCGCGCCCTGCCAGTCCTGGAAGTTGGCCTTGTTCTCGTCGCGCTTCTTGTAATAGCCGCCAAGCGCCTTCTGGATGAAGGCGCGGAAGGGCTTGTCCGCCGTGTAGCGGCGGGAAAGCGTCTGGAAATCGGCGGCTTGCGTGGCCATGGGTTACTTCGATGCCAGGATCTCGGCGAGGTGGAGGCTGCGGATGCCGCTCTTCCCCTTCTCCAGCATCCCGCGGATCTGCATGAGACAGCTGGAGTCGTTGGAAACCACGGTGCCGGCGCCAGTCTGAAGGATGGAGGCGCACTTCACCTCGTCCATGGCGGTCGAGATCGGTGCATATTTGACGGCAAAGGTGCCCCCGAAGCCGCAGCAGGTTTCGGCCTCGCTCATCTCGACCAACTCCAGACCCTTCACGTTGGCCAGCAGGGCGCGAGGCTCGCTCTTGATCCCGAGTTCACGAAGGCCGTGGCATCCGTCGTGGAAAGTGACCTTGCCGTCGAACTTCGCCCCGACATCGGTGACTCCGAGCACATTGACAAGGAAGCTCGAGAACTCGTGGGTCTTGGCAGCAAGTTCCCGTGCCTCGAGCTCATCGGGCTCCCCCTTGAAGAGGTCCGGGTAGAAGACCTTGATCATCGTGACGCAGGATCCGGAAGGCCCGACAACGACCTCGGCGTCGCGGAAGGCCTTCATCGTGACCCGGGCCGCCGACCGGGCCTCGTCCCAGTAGCCTGAGTTGAAGGGCGGCTGCCCGCAGCAGCTCTGACCCTCGGGAAAGACGACCTCGTGGCCCAACCCCTCGAGCACGCGCACCACCGACCAGGCCACATTCGGGTAGAGCTGGTCGACGAAGCAGGGAACGAAGAGGGAGATGCGCACGCTAGAGAGGAGTTTAGGCTGAAGGCTAAAGACTGAAGGCGAGAGAGATGAATATGGAACTCAGGAAATCAGGAAGGGGTGAATGGCGATACGGTAGAAAAATTCGATTTGGACGGAATCAGAATTCCCGATCGGGATCCTATTTCCATCGTAGCATACTTTTTCCCGAGTTCATGAGTTCCATATTTAAAATCTGCTTTCCGAATTCCTCCACGAAGGGCCCGGGCGCCGTGGCGCCCGGGCTTTTTCATGGAATGGCTTACCTCAGGAAGGCCTCGTGGAGGCCACCGTCGACAGCAATCACCTGGCCGGTTGTCTTGCTGAGGCGGTCGCTGACGCAGAGGAAGATTGCCTCGGCCTGATCCGCCATTTCGATCGGCACCTTGGTGAGCGTGCGGTCGGCGTAGAACTGGGCTAGACGGTTGACGAGCACCTCATCGGTCTCTTCGTCACCTGCGGGAAGGTTGTACTTCACGAGGTTGGCGATGACGCGGTCACGCGGGAAGAGACCTGATCCCTTCACGACTGTCGCGGGAGCGACACCATTCACGCGGACAAGCGGGGCAAGGTCGATCGCCAGCTCACGAACCAGATGATTCGCGGCCGCCTTGGAGGTGTCGTAGGCAAGGGATCCGCGCTTTGAGACGACGGCATTCGCCGATGTCGTGATGCAGGCGGTCGCAGGGAGCCCCTGCGCCTTGAAGACCGTGGCGGCCTCTTCGACGCACCAGCAGGAGCCGATGACATTGACATCGTAGGTGAATCCCCAGCCCTCGTCCTTGATGCGACCATCACGGTCGGGGGAGGCGATGAAACCGACGGTCACCACGACGCTGTCGCAGCCACCGTAGGCCAGGATCGTGTGCTCGACGGCAGCGCGGATGGCCTCCCGGCTGGTAACGTTGATCGGAGCGGAGGTGGCGAGCCCGCAATTGGAAACACCGGTGCCGGCGACACCGATGCCCACGCCGTACTTTGCATTGATGGCGTCGACGGTCTCGGCGGCGCCCTTCTCGTTAAGGTCGAGGCAGGAGACATGAGCTCCCTCCTTGACGAGACGATAAGCGGCCTCGCGGCCGATGCCACTTCCTGCACCGACGATCGCGACGACCTTGCGTGCCATCTCCTTCTCGGCGGGCATGCGCTGGAGCTTGGCCTCCTCGAGGAGCCAGTACTCGATGTCAAAGGCTTCCTGCTGGGGCAGGGAGACATACTCGTCTATCGCCTCGGCGCCGCGCATGACCTCGACGGCGCAGTTGTAGAACTCCGCGGTGACGCGGCTCTCGCTCTTGTCCTTGCCCCAGGCGACCATTCCGAGTCCGGGGATGAGGATGACGGTCGGGTTCGGATCGCGCATCGCGGGGGAGTTCGCGTGCTTGCAGCGGTCGTAGTAGGCGGCGTAGTCGGCGCGGTAGGCATCGAGGCCGGCGGAGAGCTTGGCCTTGAGTGCCGCGACATCCTCGGTCTGGGGGTTCCAGTCGACGTAGAGGGGCTTGATCTTCGTGCGGAGGAAATGGTCGGGGCAGGAGGTGCCGAGCTCGGCGAGGCGGGCGGCATCCTTGGAGTTCACGAAGCGGAGGATCTTCTCGTCGGACTGGACGGTGCCGACAAAGCGCTTCTGCTGGCTGACCTGACCGCGGAGCCAGGGAAGGATGGCGGCGAAGGCCTTGTCACGGGCTGACTCGTCGAGCGACTGATACCTAGCACCGCCAAACGCCGCGGCGTCTCCACCCTTGGCGGCATACTTCTCCTCGATGTAGGCGGCGGCCTTGTCGATGAAGGCGAGGGTCTTCGCGTAGCAGGTCTTGGCATCGTCATCCCAGGAGATGAAGCCGTGCTGACCCATCATGATGGCCTTGATCGCGGGATTCTTCTTCTCGATCTCCTGCATGGCGAGGCCGAGCTCGAAGCCGGGGCGCATCCAGCCGACATACTCCATCTCGCCGCCGAAGATTTCCTTCGTCAGCTCCTGGCAACGACGGCTTGCGGCGACCGCGATGATCGCGTTCGGGTGCATGTGGTCGACATGCTTGCCTGTGAGGAAGCTGTGGAGCGGTGTGTCGATCGAGGAGGGGCGGGGATTGAGGTTGAAGGTGGTGTGGGCGTAAGCGCCGACCATGTCGTCCTCGGCCTGGGACTTCAGCCCCTTGTCGGCGCGGGCGCCGTAGCTCTTCTGCAGACCGATCAGCTTCTCCTGATAGAGGGAGGAGAAGTTCTCGCGCTTGGAGGTTCGGAGATCGCCGCCGGAGCCCTTCACCCAGAGCACCTCGACCATCTCACCGGTTAGGGGATCCTTCTCCATGATCTTGGAGGAAGTGTTGCCGCCTCCGGTGTTGGTGATGCGCTGGTCGGAGCCGAGCAGGTTGGAGCGGTAGACGAGCTGGTCGACGGGATCGAGCTTGGAGGTCTTGGCGTCATCCCAGAGGTTGGGCAGTGGTTGGTAGGGCATGGTGTTTGAGGTTAAAAGGTGAAAGGTTGAAGTGTTAGAACGTGACGATGGGCTGCAATTTTTTGGATTTCAGGGTTTGTAGATTTTGGTTTTTGAACTTTTTAACAACTAGACATTTTTAACGATTTTAACGTCGCTTCACGGCAACGCCGTGAAGCGACCATAGGCCGCTTCCCAGACCGCAGGTTCCTGCGGTTCGTAGGTATTCTGAGGGAAGGATCGGGCCACGATGGCACGGGCCTCTGCCAGCGAGGGGACCGCTCCGCCGACGATGGCCTGGATGAGGATGTTCCCCGCAGCCGTCGCCTCAACGGGGCCCGTGATGACCTTCCGCCCGGTGGCGCTGGCGGCGCACTGGTTGAGCAGTTCGTTGCGGGTGCCGCCCCCGACAATGTGGAGACGATTGACCGGCTTGCCGGTGAGTTGCTCCAGCTCGGAGAGGCTCTTGCGGTAGAGCAGGGAGAGGCTCTCGAGGATGCAGCGGGCTAACGCACCCACCGATCCGGGAACAGGCTGGGATGTCTCCCGGCAATACTCGGCGATGCGCGACGGCATGCCGCCCGATGAGGTGGTTCCTCCGGAACGGAGGAAGCGCGGGTCGGCGGGATTGATGAGCGAGACGAGCTCCGGGGCCTCGAGGGCCAGATTCAACAAGTCGGTGTAGGTGTACTCATGACCGCTCTCGCGCCAGAAGCGCATGCATTCCTGAAGGATCCAGAGGCCGGCGATATTCTTGAGAAGCCGGATCATTCCTCCATGCCCGACCTCGTTGGTGAAATTCAGCGTTCTCGCCTCTTCGGTAAGAACGGGTTGGGGTGACTCGACGCCAAGAAGCGACCAGGTTCCGGAGCTGAGGTAGGCCCATCCCTCTTCATCGCTCGCTGGAACGGCGGCCACCGCAGCCCCGGTGTCGTGAGAACAGGTGGCAACGACCTTCACCTGTCCGAGACGGGTCTCCTCCTGAAGTTCCGGCGTGAGGGTGCCGATGAGCGTGCCGGAGGGGACGATTTCCGGAAAAATCGTTGCTGGCAGACCGAGGCGTGCGATCAGCGGCCCGGCCCAGTCCTTCTTGGCGGGATCATAGAGCTGGGTGGTGCTTGCAAGCGAAGCCTCAGCCACCGGGGCACCGCCGAGCAGGTGGTTGACGGCATCGGCGATGAGGAGAAAGCGGTCGGCAAATTTCAGGATTTCGGGGCGCTGCAGCAGATCGGTATGGAGCTGGCAGAGCGTATTGAGCGTCATGAACTGGATGCCGGTCGTCGCGTAGATCTCCTCCCTCGTGACGTCTCCAAGACGCTCGTAGGATCCGTCTGTCCGCTCGTCGCGGTACTGGTAAGGAACGCCCAGGAACGGTTCGGAGCCCTTCATGAGCGCATAGTCAACTCCCCAAGAATCGGAACTCAGTGACCGGATCGGCAATTCGCGGGCCCCTGCCTTCCTGAGTCCCTCCACGATCTCCGCGTAGAGATGAAGAAAATCCCAGCGGCGTGAACCGTTGACCACCACCGCCTTGTTGGCAAAACGATGCAGTTCCTCAAGCGTCAGGCGGCCGTCCCAAAGGGTGCCGAGCATGACGCGGCCGCTTTCGGCTCCAAGATCGATGGCGAGATAGTGGGAGTGGGAAGACATTGGGGAGAGGGGCTGAAAGTGAAAAGTTAGAAGGTTAAAAAGTGAAACGGTGGGGCGGCGGGGCGGCTATGAATCCGGTTTAACCTTTCAACGTTTTAACACTTTTAACGGGCTATGCCTCGTCAGAGCTTCAACACCTTGCGGCGGTAGTGTTCGTCGGAGCGGCCCGAGATGCGGGCAACGTTCTCGGGCGTGAGGAAGACGGGGCCTCCGAGCGCTGCGGCGCCGACGAAGATCTTCGCCGCCTTCTCGGCCATCATGAGCGAAGCCATGACGCCGGCCGGACTGCCGCCGAGACCGATGATCCCGTGGTTCTGGAGCAGGATGATGCGCGGGGCCTCCCCGTGGTGCTCCATGTACTCCTTCACTCCCGCGGCGATCGCGCGGGCGAGGTGGACGCCGGGATCGGTGTAGGGAACGAGCACCGACTCGGTGCCGCAGCAGACGATCTCGTCGGGGAAGGTTCGCTTGGTGGCGTAGTCCTCCGCGCGGGGCGAGCAGAGGATCTGGTTCACCGCGATGGCGTGGACATGCCCGACGTAGGAAATGCCGGGAAGAGACAGGAGGTACGCGTGGAAGAGCCCCTCGACGGAGGGCTTCGCGGCGTTCTTGTCGACGCGGCTCTCCAGCAGCAGGCGCTCCACATCCTCGTCGGCCCAGGTTCCCTCAAGCAGGGGAAGCAGGGTCGAGAAGCGGCAGAGGGTCAATCCCGGCTCGCCTAGCGTGCCGAGGCAGTGCCCGCTCGCCTTCACAAGGAAGGTCTCGTCATCGACACGGGTCGAGGCGTTCCCCTCGCCGAGGATCGCCATGCCGCGCTCCTCGCGGCCGAGGTCGTGGCAGAGCCCGATGAGCTTCTGGGTTAGTTCGGAAGACATGATTGAGAAAGTGAAAATGGTTAGAAGGTTAGAAAGTGAAAAAGTCGGGAGGCAGTAGGCGGAAGATGAATCCGTTTTAACCTTTCAACTTTTTAACGTTTTAACTGGTCCAGTGGTGATCAGATCTCTCCGCAGATGGCCACTTTCATGCCGAGCTCGCGCATTGCGGCGGCCTTGGCGTAGAGCCCTTTCTTCGCGCCCTCCTTGTCGGGTGCGTAGACGACCTGGATGTGGTTGGCCTTGTGGCGGGCCATCATCTCGTCGCGGCTGATGCCGGGGAGGATGGTGTGCATGATCGGCCACTGCGGCGTGGAGAGCTTCCAGCGATCCTCGGTTTCGGCCTGCGGCAGTTCGACGATCTCGCCGAGGCCGGTGTCGTAGCAAAGTTCGCCGCCGTCGATGAAGATGCGGCTCCAGACGATCCAGCCCGGCTTGCTGACGCCCTTGACGGTACCGCCGCCGAGGCGGAAGTACATGGAGGGCTGGCGCTCGCTCGATGTCCCCTTGAAGCCGCCGATGAAGTGGGCGGGAGGTGCGGCGCCGGAGATGAGGAACACCCAGACATAGGCGTCGAGGGTCTCGGAGAGATTCTTGCCGCCGGGACCCGTGTAGTGGCGGCCCCAGCGGAGATCGTGGAGCGTGTTCTCGGGCGCGAAGCCGAGCTGACGCCAGAGCTTGTAGGTGATGAGCCCGTCGAGACCGGAGCACTCGTCCACCTCGTTGAAGTGGGGGAGCGCCTCACCGGCGAAAAGTTCCTTGCCGGTCACCTCGTCATAAACGGGTGGACGCTCGATGTTGTTGAGGAGTCCCTCGACGAGGTCGGAGGCGGGGGCAAGGTCCTTGAGGCCCTGCTGGTACTGGATGCCGATCGTGGCGCATCCGAACTCCTCGGCGATGCGGACGGCGGCTATGTACATCTTGCACTGCTGGAGGATCTGGTTCTCGGTGAGGTCTTTCTCCTCGCTGGGGCCGAACTTGAAGGTCATGCCGCGGTCGAGGAGCCACTGGTAGACGGCGCGCGCCTCCTCGTCCTTCACGGTGAGCATTTTGGCGTAGAGCGCGGACTGGCTGAGGCGCTCCTTGAAGACGCCGGTCTTGTGGATGAGCTCGTCCGGGATAATCGCGTTGTACATGCCCATGCAACCCTCGTCGAAGACTCCCATGATCTCCTTGTGGTCGCGGAACTTCTTTGCGAATTCGGTGCCGAGCTTCTCTGCATCGGCGGGAACGCCGGCCTTATCATAGGCCTTCACGTGAGGGGTGACATGGGTGACGCTACCGGTGGTCAGCCAGGAGCGGAGTCCCTTGAGAAATGCCTCATCACTGAAGTCGTCGCTCCAGAGGGTACTGTACTTCACACCCGCCTTGGTGAGGGAGCCGTTGAGGTTGAGCATGCCGACGAGACCGGGCCAGGTGCCGCTCCAGTTGGCGACGGTCAGGATCGGACCCTGATGGGTGAGGAGTCCCTGCAGGAGATGGTGGCTGTACTGCCAGACAGCCTCGGCAACGATGATCGGGGCGTCCTTGGGGATGTTGCGGAAGACCTCCATGCCGTACTTCTGGCTGTCGATGAAGCTGTGGCCTTTCTTCGCATCGAAGCCGTGACCGCGGCGGATCGTGCGACCTTCCTTTTCCACGGCCTTGATCAGCAGGGCCTCCATGGCCTGCTGCGCCTCCTCGCATTTCTGGTTGGCGGAGGTGCGAAGATCGCCGTTGGCGATGAGGATGATGTCTTGGGTGCTCATGTGGATTAGGTGATAGAGAATAGGCTATAAGTTAGGAATTAGAGTGGAAAAGGACTCCGGGCTTGAGGGTGATGCCGGCCTGGCGGAGTTCCGGAAGGGAGAGATCGCTGACCAGGGTGTGGATCTTCGGCCATGATACGAGATGCTCGGGGGCGGTGTGGCCCAACTTAGCGCGATTGATGCAGAAACAGGTGCGGCCCGCCCGTTTCATCACGGCCTGCTGGAGCCGGATGATGTCGCGCTGGGAATTCCAGAGCCCCTGTTCGTTCATTCCCTGCGCGCTCAGGAAAGCAATGTCGATCTGTTGCAGCGCCGCGGCCTTCACCGCCTCGTTGCCAAGCAGGAGCGACTGGCGCTCAAGGAATTGCCCGCCTAGCAGGATCGTCTTCGCTCCGGGCAGGGATGCTAGTGTTTCAAGAAGGGCGAGGTTGTTGGTGATGACCGTGAGTTGCTCGGGCAGATGGCGGCGCAGTTCCTGGGCGATCGCAAAAGCGGTCGTGCCGGCATCCAGATAGACGCTCATTCCGGGCCCGATCAGCGAGGCCGCCGCGCGGGCGATGGATCCCTTGGCATCGGTTCCCTCGCGCAGTCGCTCGCGGAAGGAGGTGAAGTTCGCGTTGAATTCACCGAGCGCCCCGCCGTAGGTGCGGGTGATCCTCTCCTCGCTCTCCAGTGCGGTGAGGTCACGGCGGGCTGTCGCCTCGGAGACGCCCAACTCCTCGCAGAGCTCGCTGATCGGCAGGTAACCGCGCTCCAGAAGGAGCTCTGTCAGCCGCGAACGACGGGCCTCAACGATGTGTTTGGCAACACGCATGGAGAGCTATTCTTATCTCGGATATGATTGGAGTCAATCATTTGTTGGTTTCGCTTGGAATCAATGGGATGCCTCGGACATCACTGGGCTGGTGACGCGCAGACCCTCAAGCCG
Organism: Chthoniobacterales bacterium; assembly: GCA_044236545.1. Taxonomy (GTDB): domain Bacteria; phylum Verrucomicrobiota; class Verrucomicrobiia; order Chthoniobacterales; family UBA6821; genus UBA6821. The sequence continues at coordinate 24,104 of JBIIGI010000014.1, read as the reverse complement.
GTGTCATCCCGCGGGACAAGCATCCGTAAGCGTCCGCACAACCAACACACCCCGCAAGCCCCCTCAGCTGACGAACTCGAGCTTGTCCAAGCGAGGCACGAGGCCCTGATCGGCGGCGCGTCCGAGGAACTCCCTGATCGCGGCGCGGCCCTTCTCGCCGTAGTCGAGCGTGTAGTCGTTCACATACATGCCGATGAACTCGTCGGCCAGGGGAACTTCCATCCCGCGGGCATGGGCCATGCTGTGATCGACGGCCGCCTTCCGGTGCTCGAGACCGTAGCGGATGCTCTCCTTCATGATGATGTTGAGCTCGGTGCGCTGAGCGGGGGTGAAGTCCTTGCGGATGACATTGCCGCCGAGCGGGAGCGGGAGTCCTGTCTCCGCCTTGAACCACTCGCCCATGTCGGCGATCTTCTCAAAGCCCTCGTTCGAGTAGGTGAGCTGCCCCTCGTGGATGATGAGGCCGACATCGACCGATCCGGCGCGGATGGCGTCGAAGATCTCATCGAAGGGAACGACGGCGTGATTGAATTCCCTGCCCAGGAAAAGCTGGGCGCTAAGGAAAGCGCTCGTCATGAGGCCGGGGACGGCGATCTTCTTGGTGCGGAGCCACGCCTTCTTCTCCTCGAGCGAGGCATCGGCCGCGGGGCCTTGTCCCTTGAGAGCCACGAACATCGGGCCGTAGCCGTCACCCATGCTGGCGCCGCAGGGTAGCAGGGCATACTTGTCGAGCAGGTGGGAATAGGCGTGGATCGAAACGGCCGAGAGGTGCAGTTCGCCGCGCATCGCACGCTCGTTGAGCGTCTGGATGTCCTGGAGGATGTGCTGGAACTTGTAGCCCATCAGGTCGATCTTTTCCGCGGCCATCGCGTAGAACATGAAGGCATCATCGGGATCGGGAGAGTGGCCGAGAAGGAGGGTCGTGTCGGGAGCGGAGGACATGGAGAAGAGTGAAAAGTGAAAAGTGAAAAGTGAAAGGTTAAAAAGAGGCTGAGAGCTTCCTCAAAAGCCCGGGGCCTTGGTAGATAAAGGAGGTGTAGATCTGGAGGAGGTCGGCCCCGGCATCGAAGCGCTCGCGGGCGGAGGCGGCGTCACCGATGCCGCCGCAGGCGATCACGGGAAGCTTGGTGTGCCGGCGAATGACCTGCAGGGCATTCAGAGAACGGGCACGGACCGGCTCGCCGCTCAGGCCACCGGTCTGGTCCTCCGGGGCAGGAATCGAGGAATGGTCGAGCGTGGTGTTCGTCGCGATCAGGCCGGAGAGTTGTTCGCTCTCGGCAAGTCGGACGATCGCGATGAGATCCTCCTCGGCAAGGTCGGGTGCCACTTTCACGAAGAGCGGCCTGCGGGATTCCCCCTCCCAGTCGCGGAGCGTGCGGATGATCTTTCCAAGAGCCTCGGTCGACTGGAGATCGCGCAGGCCGGGTGTGTTGGGGGAACTGACATTGATCACGACGTAGTCGCCGAGCGCGTGGAAGCGCTTGTAGGAAACCAAGTAGTCCTCGTGGGCCTTTTCTGCAGGAGTGACCTTTGATTTACCGATGTTGATCCCCACGGGGATTCGCGGCCAACGCCCCGAAGCATGAAGCCCCTCGATACGTGCCGCAACGGCCTCGCATCCCTCGTTGTTGAATCCGAAGCGGTTGATGAGCGCCTGCTGGTGAGGATAGCGGAAGAGTCGGGGCTTGGGATTGCCAGGTTGGGGCAGGGCCGTCACGGTGCCGATCTCGGCGAACCCGAACCCGAGCGCCTCCCAGGCCGGAAGGGCAAGCGCGTTCTTGTCCATTCCGGCGGCAAGTCCGACCGGATTTGGAAAGGTGATCCCGGCAACCGTGCGCAGGCTCCGGGGAACAGCCTTTCCAGCCATGAGGCGAATCATCCCGGGCCCCAGTGACCATTGGGATCCGGACTCCAACATCGCCAGCACGGCGTCATGCGCCTCCTCGGGATCGAGTGAGAAGAAGATCGGGCGGAGCAGTCGCGTGTAAACGTCCATCGGAGAGGATCAAATCAGGAAATCAGGAAATCAGGAAGGCGAGAGCGTGCAGGCTTGCCTGAACCCATCCCCCTGGTCTCGCTTCCCTGTTACAAGAGTTCGTGCAACGGCCGAGTTAGAGGCAAGGTCAGCGTCGGTTATTTCTGAGTTCCTGAGTTCCATATTCGCCACTTCGGTTTTCCCTCTCTGCGTCTTTGCGCCTCAGCGCGATAAATTCCCTTTCCTATTTCCCGATGCAGAAGCTGGAGAAGATTTTGCCGAGGATTTCTTCCGTCCCGGCCTCGCCGACGATCTCGCCGACATCCCCGAGTGAAGAGCGGAGCTCCACGGCCACGAGCTCGGGAGGCTCACCCGATTCAAGCAGGGCGATCGCTGCACCGAGGTGTCCCCTAGCCTTGCGGAGGCAGTCGCAGTGGCGGGTATTGATGGCCGTCACACCGGGAGCCGCTTCTCCCAAAGCCGACGGGGATCGTCCCGTCACCTTGGCAAGGATTGCCGTCACAAGGGCTTCGATTCCCTCACCCGTCCGGCAGGAAATGGGAAGGCCCTTGGAGAAAGCGTTGCGGTCGTTGATCAAGTCGATTTTATTAAAAACCAGCAGTTCGTCGGCGAAGAGTGGTCCCGGAAAATCCTGTCCCGCCGCATCGACGAGATGGATCCGCAGGTCGGCGGCCTCGGCCGCCCGGCGTGCACGCTCCACCCCCTCGCGCTCGATCGGATCCTCCGTGTCGCGGAGACCGGCCGTGTCGATGACACGGAAGGGATACCCTCCGAGACTGGCGCGCTCCTCGATGGTGTCGCGGGTGGTCCCGGGGATGGCACTCACGATGGCACGTTCCGAGCCAAGCAGACGGTTGAGTAGGCTCGACTTTCCGGCATTCGGGGCACCGCAGAGAGCGAGCGTGATTCCCTCGCGGAGAAGACGCCCCTCGTCGGCCGTGGATAGCAACCGCTCCAGATGATCAGCTATGCCCTCCATGCGTTTCCGTAACGCCGCACCGCTTTCCGGATCGATCCCCTCCTCGGGAAAGTCGATGAAGGCCTCAAGGTGGGCGACGCATCCGAGCAGGTCTGAGCGAAGCGTGTTGATCTCATCGCCCAAGCGTCCCTCCAACTGACCGGCGGCGGCACGGGCGGCTCGCGGGGTCTGGGCGCTGATGAGATCCATCACCGCCTCGGCCTGGGTCAGGTCGAGCTTGCCGTTGAGGAAGGCCCGCTCGGTGAACTCGCCCGGACGGGCCATGCGGGCACCGGACTCAAGCACCGCGGCCAGCACACGCGAGGCGACCAGAGATCCCCCATGGCCGCTGATCTCGACAAGATCCTCGCCCGTGTAGCTGCGGGGGTTGCGGAAGACCGTGAGCAGCACCTCGTCGATGACCTCGCCATGCGCATCAATGATCCTGCCGAAGGCGACGCGGCGCTCCTCCATCGCGGAAGGAGACTTGGCAGCGCGGAGGACCGTGTCGGCCACGGCCAGTGCCCCGGGGCCGCTGATCCGGATCACGGCCAGCGCCCCCTCGCCGGGAGGCGTGGCGATCGCGGCGATTGTCTCCCGCACGGTTACTTGGCCGCCGCCAGCTTTCCTTCTGCGGCGAGCGCCTTGAGTTCCTGAATGCAGCGGCGGTTCTGCTCCATGGTGCCGACGGAGACGCGTATCCACTCGGGAAGGCCGTAGCTGGCCATCGCCCGCAGGATGATTCCCCTGCGGAGCATCGCCTGGAAGAGAGCATTGCCGTCGCCGACATTCACGAGGACGAAGTTGGCGACACTCGGGACATACTCGAGTCCCATCGCCGCAAACTCGCGCTCCAGATACTCGCGACCCTCATGCGTGAGTTCGCGGGTCTTCCTCATATGCTCCTCGTCGAGGAGTCCCGCAAGAGCGCCTGCCTGGGCGATGCCGTTGGCATTGAAGGGCTGGCGGGTGCGCTGGAGCACGGCGGCAAGCTCGGGCGTGGTGATGCCGTAACCGATGCGGAGATTAGCCAGCCCCATGATCTTGGAGAAAGTGCGCATCACGACGACATTCCGTCCCGAGCGGACATACGGCAGCACATCGGGGGCCTTGTCGAGGAACTCGTGGTAGGCCTCGTCGAAGACGACCAGAACATGATCGGGAACCCTCGCCATGAAGCGGTCGATCGCCTCCTGACCCACCATGGTGCCGGTAGGATTGTTCGGATTGGCGATGAAGACGGTGCGGGTCTTCGGCGTGATGGCCGCCAGCATGGCGTCGAGATCGGCCGTGTATCCGGGATCGGGAACCTCGACCGTGTCGGCTCCGAAGAGCTGGGCCATCAGCTTGTAGACTGCGAAGGAATGACGTGCCACCACCACCTCGTCGCCGGGGCGGAAGAAAGCATGGCCGATGAACTCGATGATCTCGTTGGAGCCGTTGCCGAGGACGACATTCTCGCGGGCCACGCCGAGACGCTCCGCGACGGCACCGCGCAGTTCGTAGCCGCCGCCGTCGGGATAGAAGTGGGAGCGCTCGAGTGTGCGGCGCATCGCTTCGAGTGCCTTGGGGGAGGGGCCGAGCGGGTTCTCATTGGAGGCGAGCTTGATGATCTCCTCCTCGCGCAGGCCGAGATCGCGGGCCAGCTCCTCGACGGGCTTGCCGGGCTCGTAAACGGTCAGTTTCAGGACATGCTCATGCGCGGATTTCCACATAGGGAGACAGCCTAAAGAGGTGTCCGACGGTAGGAAAGTGGGAAGGTGGAAAAAAGTCTCCAGTCGAGAGCCAAGCCGCCGGGATGCGGCGCGGCAGACGACCGAAGTTAGCCCCAACGAGGCGCCACCGCTTGCCGACCGCCGAGTGCCTGGGGCACGGCGTAGCCTGTCCCTCAATTGCGAGGACAGTCCCGAAAGGGACGAACCAGACACCTGGGAGGGTGTGCGGAAGACTGCGACTCTGTCGCTGCCCGAAGGGTGCCGCAGCTTCCCGGGAGGGAAGCGGCATCAAGGCATCGGGAGATGCTGAGGCAAAGGAAGTGGGATTTCATCAGCGGTTCCCAAGCGGGACGTTGGGGTGTCACGCCCTCCCGTGATCATGAGGCATTCATCACCTCGCGGACGGGAATCCCCAGGGCGGCGAGCTCACGCTTCACATCCCCGACCGTGTAGTGACCGAAGTGGAAGATGCTCGCCGCGAGCACCGCGTCGGCCTTGCCCACCGTGAGCACCTCGGCCATGTGGCGGATGTCTCCGGCACCGCCGCTGGCAATGACCGGGATGTCAACCGCAGCGCCGACGGCGGCCGTAAGTTCGAGATCATACCCTTTTTTAGTCCCGTCCGAGTCCATGCTTGTGAGCAGGATTTCACCGGCTCCGCGCTTGGCGACTTCGATGGCCCAGTCGACGGCCTGCCATCGCGTGGGACGCCTACCCCCGTGGGTATGGACAATCCACCCTCCCCGTCCGTCACGGCGGGCATCGATCGCCACCACGACGCACTGAGAGCCGAACCCATCGGCAGAGGCATTCACGAGGTCAGGTTCATCAAGCGCCGCAGTGTTCATGCTCACCTTGTCGGCCCCCGCCAGCAGCATGGCCCGGACGTCACCGACCTTGCGGATACCCCCACCCACCGTGAGAGGCATGAAACAGGCGTCGGCCGTCTTCTCGACGACTTCCCTCATGGTGGCGCGTCCCTCGTGGGAGGCGGTGATGTCGAGGAAGACCAGTTCGTCGGCCCCTTGGGCATCGTAGGCACGGGCGCACTCGACCGGGTCCCCTGCGTCGCGGATGTTCTCAAACTTGGTTCCCTTGACGACTCTGCCGCCATCGACGTCGAGACAGGGGATGATTCTTTTGCAGAGCATCGGGGAAAGCTAAAGGTTTCCCACATGCTGGGCAATGACACATCGGACGGATCCCAGAGACCTTAAGTCTTAAGCACCCGCTGATTGAATCGCATAGAGGCCGTTGAGGAAAGCCACAGTGGAGGCAACGACGGGGGCAAGCCATGGGGTTCCCTAAAGGGTTGCGCCAACGCCCCCGTGCCTTAAATTCCCCTTTTGTCATGCTTGAAACACCGTCCATGATTCCGCCGCGCCCCCTCGGGTTCCGTTACCTGCCGCTGCTGGCGTCCTTGCTGCTGCCGGGTTGCGCCCTCTTCGATGATGGGGCCACGCTCTCCACTTTCCGCACGGTCGTTGTCGATGCGGGCCACGGTGGATATGACCGCGGCGCCAAGGCTGTGCGCGGCCTGGATGAAAAGATGCTGACACTGGATGTCGCCAGGCGGCTCAAGCCGCTTCTCGAACAGCGTGGCTACCGTGTGATCATGACACGCACGAGCGATGTCTTCATCCCGCTCGGCGGACGTACGGCCATCTCAAACGTCCATCCCGAGGCGGCCTTTGTGAGCATCCACTTCAACTCCTCGCCGCGCCGTGCGGCCAACGGGGTCGAGACCTACTATTACAATCCCCGCTCCGCACCGCTCGCGGCCAACATCCTGCGCGAGATCGCCACCTGCTACGGTTCCCACAGCCGTGGCGTGAAGTTCGCCCGCTACTACGTACTGCACCACAACGAGCGCCCTGCGACACTCCTGGAACTGGGGTTCATTTCCAATGCCAAGGAAAACGCCTCCCTTCAGGATCCGCGCCTCCGCCAACGCCTGGCTGAGAGGATCGCCGCCGGCATTGCCCGGGGCCACGGCGGAAGGGCACCCGCTGTAGGCGGGTAGCCGGGAAATAGGGGATCGGGGATGGGGAATCGTAAAGAGGGTGGATTTGGAGGGTTCTTGGTTCCTCCCCAGACCCGATAGCCTATCCCCGATTCCCTATCTCTTACTTCAGGCCAAGAAGTCCTTCAGCCGCTCAGTGAAACTTCGGTGGATCGGGGTGTTCTCCTCTCCGCAGAGTTCGGCAAATGAGGCGAGGGCCTGCTTCTGCTCGGCGTTGAGCTTGGTCGGCACCTCGACCTCGATCCGCACATGAAGATCGCCCTTTCCGTGCCCCTGCAGACGGGGCATGCCGTGGCTCTTGACCCGGAAATCGCTCCCCCCCTGGGTGCCTGCGGGAATCTTCATCTTCACGGGGCCGGCAAGGGTAGGCACCTCCACCTCGCCGCCAAGCGCGGCCGTCCAGAAAGGAACGGGTATCCGGCAATGCAGGTCGCTACCCTCCCGGGTGAAAATCGCGTGCTCACGGACATGGATCACCACATAAAGATCCCCCGTGCCGCCGCCGCGCGCTCCAGCCTCGCCTCCTCCGCTCGAGCGCAAACGCGATCCCTCGTCGATTCCCGCAGGGATGTTGAGTTTAATCCGGGAAGTCTTCTCGGCGCGTCCCTCACCACCGCACGGACGGCAGGGCTTGTCGATGGTCTGGCCAGCGCCGTGACACTGCGGGCAGGGTTGAGCGACCTGGAAAAACCCTCGCGAAGCGACGACCTGTCCGCGGCCGCGGCAGAGGGAGCAGGTGGACACCTTCGCGCCCTTTGCGGCGCCCGAGCCGTCGCACTCCCCGCAGGTGTCCAGCTTGCGCAGTTCGATCTCCTTCTCGCAACCGCCGAAAGCCTCCTCAAGGGTGATGGGAAGGTCGTAGCGCAGGTCTGAACCCCGCCCCTCCTGACCACCCCCGCCGCCCCCGAAAAAATGGTCGAAGATCCCGCCTCCGCCACCCGAGGCTCCGAACATTTCACGGAAGAGATCGAAGGGGTCGTGCGCGCCTCCTCCTCCGGCAGCGCCTCCTTGAAAGGCGGCATGACCATAACGATCGTAGGCGGTGCGCTTCTCGGCATCCCCGAGCACATCATAGGCCTCGGCAATCTCGCGAAAACTCTCCTCGGCGGTCGGATCACCCGGGTTCTTATCCGGATGATACTTCACCGCGAGCTTGCGGTAGGAGCGCTTGATCTCCTCGAACTCGACCGTCCGCGTGATCTGCAGAACCTCGTAGTAGCACCTCTTTGACATGATGAATCAGCGTGTCGTTAAGAAAGTTTGTTGACCATCACGCTGGCTGGGCGCACGAGGCGGTCGCCCAGGCGGTATCCCCTCCGGAGCTGCTTCAACACCACCCCGTCGGGTTGCGCCTCATCCCTCTCGTGGCCGAGGGCCTCGTGGAGCTTGGGATCGAAAGCCCCACCCACGGCATCGATGATCTGGAGGCCGCCCGCCTGAAGGAAATCGCCGAGCTGACGGTGCACCATCGAAAACCCATCCACGATCCCTTTGGCAGCCTCGTCAACGCGCGCCGCGTCGAGTCCTAGCTGGAAGTTGTCGAGGATCGGAAGGAGCTTCTCGAAGAGACCCATGTTGGCAAAGCGGATCGCCTCCTCCTTCTCGCGGATCATCCGCTTGCGGTAGTTCTCAAGGTCGGCGGCGGCTCGCAGCGCCTGATCGCGGTAGCGTTCGATCTCCGTTGCCGGATCCGGCGCGGCGGCTGTTTCCTCGGGAGCGGGGGCCGCGGCCGGGGAAACTTCGTTTTTTTCGGGGCTATTTTCGGAATGATTTTTTTTCACGGTGGGTTCAGGTGTTGGCGGGTTCGGGATTCTGGATTTTTCGGAGGGCGATCAGGGTGATGTCGTCGTGTTGCGGCCGACCTCCCGAAAACGACCGCACCGCGAGCGCGAGGCGGTGAAGCGTCTCGGCGGAACCGGTGCTGGCGCTTTCTTTCAATTCGCCGATGAGCCGGTCCGTGCCGAATTCGCCTCCTTCGGCATCAAGCGCCTCGGTCAGGCCGTCCGTGTAGAGAAGCAGGAGATCTCCCTGCCCGAAACGGAACGGGAAATCGGTGCAAAACCTATCGAACACCCCGCCGCTGTCAATACCCACGGCCATCCCCTTGGGGTTGAGCCGTTCGACTCCCCCCCCCTCCGCGCGGTAGATCAAGGGGGCATCATGGCCGGCGCGGGCAAGTTGGGCCTCCCCTGTCCTCCGGTTGATCACCACATAGGCCATACTGATGAACATGTCCTCCCTCATGTCGGGATAGAGTTGCCGGTTGACCCCCCTGAGGACGGCGGACGGGGAGCGCTCGCCGCGCGAGAGACTCCTCACAGCGCTCCGGCACATCGCCATGATGAGGGAAGCAGGCACACCCTTGCCCGAAACGTCGGCGATGGCAACGCCGAGATGATCGTCATCGACATGGAGGTAATCGAAGTAGTCTCCGCTGAGCGTGCGGGCGGGAAGGTTCAGCCCGCTGACCTCGAACCCCGGCAGGTCAGGCGGGTCAGAGGGAAGCAGGATCTTCTGGATTTCGCGGGCGATCTGAAGATCGTGGTCCATCGCGTGCTTTTCACCCGCTTCAAGGTACATCGCTTGGTTGAAGAGGGCGAAGGCAGACTGTTCCAGTATCGCCTGGAAGACCTCCATCTTCACCTCGCCGAAATGGGGACTTCCCTTCTTTCTGGCAAGCGCGAGCACGCCGAGAAGCTTCTGCCGGTAATGGAGGGGCCCGATCATCACCGACCCGAGCCCCTGGGTGACGAGCTCTTCCGCAAAATCCTCCTGACGCCTCAGAAAACGGGGCTGTGAGCCGTCGCAGGCCTGACCGAGAAGTCCGCTTCCGCAGGGCACCGCATGCAGCCTGAGGAAACTCTCCACCGCGGCGGCGGCACCGCCGGCCGCAGCCTCCGCCGCGAGATTTCCGGGCAGAATCACCAGCGGTGGGCAGCCCCTCGTGACAAAGGACGGGAGTAGGTTCTCGCCGGTCCTGTCAAGGAGGTAGAGGGCTCCCCCGTCTGCTTTCAGGATGTGGGAGGCCCCCTCGACGATCAGGCGGTGAAGCTCGCCGGAAGGGACTCCCTCGGAGAATGCGGCGCCCAAGCCGTGCAAAAAATCAAAAACCCTCCTCTCCTCCTGATGGATTTCCGCGGAGCTTCGCTTCAGCTGACCGACCCTTCGTCGGGAGCCGAACACCACCGCCGCAAGGACCGCAACGGCGGTCGCCAGGAAGGAGATAATGGCAAGCTCTAGCGGGGAGAGTGTCATGACCTCCAGCATGCACGGGATCGGACCCGATGACCAGTCCGCGCCCCGCCCAAGTTATCGCGTCAGCAGGGAGCGTCGTCGCCGTCGCGCCATTTACCGTGCCTTCAGATACTCCAGCACGTCGCGGAAGCGTTCCTCGTTGGAGGGGTTCGCCGCCACCAAGGCCTCATGCGCGGCCAGGACAACTTCCTTGTCGGAGCCGACTTCCACGGGCAGCTCCATGAATTCCACATCCTTCCCGGGAGGTGTCACCCTCTCCCCTGCGGCCGGCTCTACCACGAAGAGGTGGTTGAGGCCGAGATTCTCGAGCAGTTCCACATTGCGGATGCCGACATTGATGGTGCGGAGGGAGCCCTGTCCCAGTTCCCGGAGATTCTGAGAAATGCCCGTGAGGGTTCCCATGAAGGTCGAATCCATGTGTTCACAGGCCGCGAGATCGACCACGAACTCCCTGTGGCCGCGCTGGATCATGGCATGGACAAACTGCCGGATGCAGGCGCTTCCCTGGAAGTTGCCGCGCCCATCCACACGGATCCAGACCTCATGCTCAAGACAGACCGCGCTGACGGAGATGGGAATTTTCACGATGGAAACGGGATGAAAGGGTTTGTTGGAAGTTTCAATGAAACCCGGGAAAACTGCCGCAGACCTTGGGTGCGAGGCCTGCAGAACCGAGGACTGCCAAGGCCTGCCCGAGGGATGGATCCGCGGCGTGACCCTGGACCTCGAGGAAGAGATGAAGCCCTCCTCCACGCGCGCGCCTGCTGTGGATCGAGAGGACATTCAACCCGGCGGTCCGGAACGGATCAAGCGCGGTGGCAAGCGCTCCGGGCTGATCGGTAAGATGAAGCAGCAGGGCCGTCTGGTCGTCGCCCGAGGGGGTGTTGAGGGTGGATCCTAGAACCAAGTAACGGGCGGGCGACTCCCCCTCCTCGCCGCCGAGTACGATCTGGGAACAGAGCAGTGCATTGCCTTCCGCAAGGAGTTCGAGGACTGCGGCCTCGGGCCCCTCCTCGCCGAAGGGCAGAACTCCGCAGTCGGCTGCGCCGGTGACGACGGACTCGAAGAGGGAAGCCGGAGTGGCATGAAAGGCGTAGCGCACGCTGGAGCCGAACTGCTGCTTGGCGGCAAGGTGAGTCCGGCCCGCCACACACCCCACGCAGGCGATGACGGTGTCCTTCTCGAGCGCCAGCGAGGCCGACATGATCTCCCGGTATATCGCGCGTATGGCCTGACCGTCCAGCGGCCCGCGGCTCTGCGCCGCAAGACGGCGCATCAACTGCTCCGCACGCTCGGGAGCGTAGACCGGCCTGCCGTTGCGCTCCTTGATCTTCCCTATCTCCTGGGCCAGACGAGCCCGCTCGTTCAACAGGTCGAGAAGCCTCCCGTCGATCGCGTCGATCGCGTCGCGGAGTTGCTTGAGGTCCTCCATGGAAAAATCCCGGAATTATTCGCGGTGCGGGGCCCCGTCCGTCCCCTCTCCCGATGATCCCGCGGCAGAAGAATCATCCCCTTCGACCGCCCCTTCATCATTCCCGCCATCCTCCGCGTCAAAGGCCACTTCCTCAAAGACAACCGATTCTCGGACCTCGATGATCTCGGTGACATCCACCACCTCCGGGGACTGGGAACCGGAGGTTTCGGCTTCCGCTTGCGGTGATTCCAGAGCCGATTCCTCACCCCGAGCCGAGACGCCGGGAAGGTCGGAAGTGCCGCCATCCGGCTGGGCGCCTGCCGCACCCTGCTCGGGCGTCGCCTTCGGCAGCGGGATGTGGCGCAGTTCGGCGGCATTGGGAAGCTCGTCGAGATGACGGAGTCCGAAATGATCGAGAAAATACTGCGTGGTCGCGTAGAGGAGCGGTCTCCCGGCCACCTCGGCGCGACCCGCGATCTTGACGAGCCCGCGGTCGAGGAGCGTCTGCATGACCCCGTCGACGGAGACGCCGCGCACGGCCTCCATGTCGGCGCGGGCGATCGGCTGGCGATAAGCGATGATGGCGAGGGTCTCGAGGGCCGAAGGGCTGAGTCTGGTGGGCTTCGCCTCGGGATAGAGCGCGCGAAGCCAGGGAGCGTAGCCCGGCGCGCTGGAGAGGAGCCAGCCCGTGGCGGTCTCCCGCACCTGATAGGCGCGGCCCGAGGCGGCTACCTCGGCCTGAAGCTCGACAAGCGCCTCGCGGATATCGGCTTCCTTGATCTTGGTGAAGGCGGCGGCCACCGATTCCGGCTCCGCGGTGGCGGCGCCCTTGAAGTGGGTGACGAGTTCCTTCGGGGTGACGGCTTTCTGGGATGCGAAGAGGATCGCCTCGATCACATGGGAGAGGGGGGGCACTTCGCCTGCAGGAACGGAGCCATGGAGAGCCTCCTCGGTGACGGTCTCGGGCACGTCGGAAGTCCCGGAATCGGCGGAACCCTCGGCGTCTTCCACCTCGTCGCCTTCTGCTTGGTCTTCTCCTTGCTCCTCACCTTCGACGCCGGATTCCTCGCTGCTTGCGTCCATGACTTCCACCGTGGTCTCGATGGTCTCTTCGGAAACCTCAACCTCGGCCGATTCCTGATCCGCCGTTTCCACGGGATCCTGAACGGCCGGCTCTGCGGGGAGTTCCTCAGTCTTCTGCTTCTTGCGGGATTTCTTGCTCATGGGGATTCCTGAAATGATTCCTGGGCGGCTTCCTCTTCCTGCGGCTCTTCCTCGCCCTCCAGGGTGCGGTCGAGCCAGATTTCACCGAATTGTTCCTCCTGACGCACGCGGAATTGTTTCATCCGGATGAGTTCCAGGATCGCGAGGAAGGTGACCACCAGCTCGGAACGGGTGGAAGCCTCGCCGAAAAGTTCCTCGAAGCGCATCGAAACACCGCGATCCACGATCCGCATGAGGTGATTGATCCGGTCGGTGACGGTGAAGACCTCCTCCCTGATCTCGCCGGTCTTCTCCTCGGCGGGAAGGCGCTTGAGGGCCCGTTGGAAGGCGTTGATCAGGTCGAAGATGCCGACGTCGCCGAGCATCATGGTGTCGTCCAGGATCGGGGCGTGGGCCGGATCCAGCGAGACGGCGCGCGGGAAGAGGGCGGCTTGCAGCTCCTCCTTGTCGCGGAGGTGAGCGGCCGCCTCCTTGAACTTCCGGTACTCGATGAGCTGCCGGATGAGTTCCCAGCGGGGGTCATCCTCCTCGGCCTCCTCCTCGGGCATCTGCTGGTCCTTGGGAAGCAGGGTGCGGCTCTTGATGTAGAGCAGGTTGGCGGCCATGACAAGGAACTCGCCGGCCACCTCGATGTGGAGAACCTCGAAGGTCTCGAGGTAGGAGAGGTACTGCTGGGTGATCCTCTCGATGGAGATGTCGTAGATGTCCACCTCGTCCTTCTTGACGAGGTAGAGCAAGAGGTCGAGGGGACCCTCGAAGGCCTCCAGCCTGACTTTGTACTCGGACTCCATCAACCCGTCCCAGGGGGCCTAGCGGCGATAGCCGCGGCGTTCGACCTCGCGTGCCACGCGGACCTTGTGCTTCGCCTTCTCCTTGACTTTGGTCTTCCGCTTGCGGAGCTGGGCCACGATCTTGTGAACGCAGAGGTCGATGGCGGAGTAGAGGTCATCCTCGGCATCCTCGGCATGCAGGTCGGGGCCCGGGAGGGCAAGGTGGATCTTGACCTGATAATCCTTCTTCTTGGAACGGTGCTCGTCGAAGAGAAGGACGACATGGGCGGCCAGGATGTTGTCCGTGTATTCCTCAAGATGGGCCACCTTGTCGGCCACATGGGCGTAGATGGCGGCGGTGAGCTGAACGTGACGGGGACTGATGTGGATTTGCATGGGCTTGTCTTTCTATCTCCTTTTTAAGGCCGGGGGGTGCTTCGCGCCACCAAAATGCGGCGTACCCCCTATGTTTACTTGCTTGACGCGTAAAAGGTGCTGATCGCCTCCACGAGGCCGGGAATGTCGTGTTGAGGCGCCTCCAGATCAACGGGAAGGCCGAGCTTCCGCATCTCCTCCGAGGTGACGGGCCCGATGCTGGCGGTGGAGAGGCCCATCGGAACGGGGAGGTTGAGGGCCATGAAGTGGTCAGCCGTGGAGGCGCTGGTGAAGGTGATCATGTCTGCCCCCTCCTCGCGGAAGCGGCGGATGCCGCCGGAGACATCACCGGTTTCCGGAACGGTTTGGTAGACCGGGACATCGTCGACAATCGCCCCGAGCTTCTCGAGTTCGATGGCCAGCATTTCACGGGCCCCCGCGGCGCGCGGCAGGAGAATCTTGAGGTTCTCCACATGCTGCTCCTTGAACTCCTCCAGAAGCGACTCGGCGACGAATTCCTTCGGGATCAGGTCGACGGCGAAGCGGTATTCGCGGACCTTCCTGGCGGTGCCGTTCCCGATCACGGCAATACGCGCCCCGCCGAGGTCGCGGGCGTCCTGATACGCGGCGAAAAAGGCCTCGAAAAAGGCCTCCACCCCGTTCGGGCTCGTGAAGACGATCCAGTCGTAACTGCGAATGTCGACCAGGGCCTCGGCGAAGGCCCTCTTGTCGGAAGGAGGCTCAATCCGGATCGTCGGAAGTTCGAAGGCGTCAGCGCCGAGCTCGCGCAGGGCGGCCAGCAGACCCCCCGCCTGCTTGCGGGTGCGGGTGACCGCGATCCGTCGGCCGAAGAGGGGCCGGCTCTCGTACCAGTTCAGCGTCTCGCGCAGATTCACGACCTCGCCGAAGACAGCCACGGCCGGCGCCTTGAATCCCCTCGCGTCTGCGAGGCCGGCGATCGTTCCGAGCGTTCCGGTCAGCGTCTCGTGGCTGCCCGTGGTGGCCCATCGCACGAGCGCGGCAGGGGTGGAGACGGCCATGCCAGCCGCTACGAGCTCGGCCGTGATATGAGCGAGCCTCTCGATCCCCATGAGCATCACCTTCGTCCCCGGGGCGGAAGCGATCGCCTTGTAATCGATCCCCGAGGAGGCCTTGCCCGGCTCCTCGTGTCCCGTGAAAATCGTCAGCACCGCGTTGCTTGCCCGATGGGTCACGGGGATCCCGGCGTAGGCCAGTCCTCCGATGGCCGAGGTGACTCCCGGAACGATTTCGAAGCGCAGGCCTGCGGTGGCCAGTTCAGCCGCCTCCTCGCCGCCCCGACCGAAGAGGAAGGGATCGCCTCCCTTCAGGCGGACGACGCGTTTTCCCTCGCGGGTGTGCTTCACGAGCAGCGCGTTGGTCTCCTCCTGCCTGAGCGCGTGGCGGCCGGCTGTCTTTCCGGCGTAGATTTTCTCGGCTTGGGCAGGAACATGGCGCAGGAGTTCCGCATTGCTCAGGTAATCGTAGATCACGACCTCAGCCCTCTCGAGGCATTCCCGGCCCTTGAGGGTCAGGAGCCCCGGATCGCCCGGACCTGCGCCAACAAGGTGACAGATCCCTTCGGCCGGAACGCCGGCGGCTCCGCGGGATTTTGAGGAGGACTTGGTCATAAAAGAAGTTGGTCGGCGACGAGGAGAGCGGCCTCGGATGCGGTGGATGCGACGACTTCACCGGCCCGTGCCGGTGACGTGCCGCCGGGAACGAAGACGGCCCGGAGGAAAAGCCCCCCGTCCTGCTCCATGGCAAGGGCCCCCAGGGCAAGATGACAACCGCCGCCCAGATGCTTCAGCACCAGGCGCTCCGCCTCGACGCAACGTGCCGTCGTGGCATCGTGCAACGGGCGGAGAAGTTCCGCGGCGCGGTCGCCGTCGCGTGTCTCCACGGCAATCGCTCCCTGGCCGGGGGCCGGAAGCATCCAGTCGAGCACCTCGAGCGAGAGGCTCAGCCCCTCAATCCGCAATTCCCCGGTGGAAAGATCATGACCGAGGCGGAGGAGTCCCGCCGCGGCAAGCAGGGTGGAGTCGTAGCCGGCACTACCGGCCACCTTTGAGAGGCGTGTCGGGACATTCCCGCGGATGGGAACAATCACGAGATCGGGGCGGCGTGCCTGGAGCAGCAAAGCGCGGCGGGGGCTGCTCGTGCCGACCGTCGCTCCGGGGGGAAGGCCCGCCAGTCCCCCGGTGTGGCGCGAGATCAGCAGATCATCGACGGGAGCCCTCGGAAGGATGGCGGCAAGGACGAGGCCCTCAGGCGTCTCCACCGGGAGATCCTTGAGGCTGTGGACGGCGAGGTCGATCTCGCCGCGCAGGAGTGCCTCCTCGAGCTGCTTGGTGAAGAGCCCCGCCCCCTCGGCGGTCGGTTCGTGCAGGGGCATCGCGGTGCGGGCATCGCCTGTGGTCGTGATGATCCTCTGTTCGATGAGAAGGCTGGGATGGGCGGCTTCCAAGGCCTCGCGCACCAGCTTGCTTTGCGCCAGCGCGAGGTCGCTGCCGCGTGTTCCCAGGATGAGAGGCTTCATGGGGTGAGGTGCCGGCCCTCCGGCGAGTGGATGGAGCGCAACCAGCCGATGAATCCCCCCACGTGCTCCTCGATGAGTGATTCGCAGCGGTCGACCTCCTTGCGGCGAACGGTGCGGGACTCCGAAGCGATCTGCTCGAGGCTGTCGATGTCGTAGAGAAAGACGCCGTCGAGATCGTTGATTGCGGGATCGGCATCGCGGGGCACGGCCAGGTCAATCACGAAGAGCGGCGCGCCGCCACGCAGGCGCATGAGCGGGGCAAGCTTCTCCGGCGTGAGGATCGCATGGGGGGCGTTGGTCGAGGTGATCAGGATATCAATGTCGGCAAAGCTCTTTTCCCAATGGTCGAAGTGCAGCGCCATGCCCCCGATCTCGGCGGCAAGGGCGGCGGCCCGTTCGTAGGTGCGGTTGGAGACGATCACGCTGCGCACGCCGCGCGACTGCAGACTGCGCGCGGTGCGCTCGCTGATCTCCCCGGCTCCGAGGATCATGACGCGGCGTCCCTCCAGTGATCCGAAGATCTTCACCGCCAGTTCCACCGCGACCGATCCGACGGAGGTCGGGCCGCTCGTGATCTGGGTCTCGGTACGCACTGACTTGGCGACGCGGAAGGCGTGCTGGAAGAGCTTGTGAAGCGGCCGCGTAGCCGTTCCCGCCTCAGCGGCGGCCGAGTAGGCCTTCTTCACCTGGCCGAGGATCTCGGTCTCGCCGATCACCATCGAGTCGAGGCCGCTTGCCACGCGGAAGAGATGGCGCACGGCCCGGGGTGTGTCGTGATGGTAGAGTGGGGCCTCCAGGCCCGCCCTCTCCGCCAGGATGGAGCGGAACCCGTCAAGCGCGCGGATCGGGCAGAGGCTGGCGGCGTAGAGTTCGACGCGGTTGCAGGTCGAGAGCATCACCGCGCCCGACACGCCGTCGATGCCGCGGACGCGCCCGAGCACCTCGGCCATCTCCGATTCGCGCACGGCGAACCGCTCCCGCACATCGAGATGGGCGGTGCGGTGGTTGAGGCCGGCGCAGAGGATGTTCATCGGGTCGAGAGATGCTGGATGACGGGCAGCAGGATCAGGACAAGCAGGAAGGTCAGGGCGGCACCGAGCGCCTTGCGGTGTCCGGTCACAAGCCCCTTCTTCGCTGCGAGAAGAAGGCCCGCGTAGAGCAGCCAGATCAGCAGGGAAAACCAGAACTTCACCCCGGCAATCGGGACGTGGGCCAGCCACCCCGCGGCAAAGCTCAGCGTCAGCAGCAGGAACCCCGCCCACAGCAGGCGGAGGACGGCCTCCGAAAGCGCGCTGATCGGCGGAAGATGGTGAAAGATCGGCGCGGGGCGGCGCGACTTGAGCTGCCGCTCCTGCACCAGAAACATGAGTCCCGCCACGCAGGCTAGGCCGAAGGCGCCGAATGCCACCAGTGAGAGGGCCGCATGGGCCTCGACCCAGGGATTGGGGCGCAGGAAGACAGGCCGGACTTCGCGCGGCAGAAGAAGGGCCGCAATCTGGAGCAGCAGCAGGAGCGGTGCGGTGAAGGCCCCCATGAGGGAGAGGCGGTAGGTAGGCCCAATGACGAGATAGATCAGGGCGATCGACCAGGAGAGGAAGACGAGCGTCTCGGAGAGATTCCCGATCGGGCAGGAATGCTCCGCCGCGCCCCGCATGGAGAGATACCACCCCTGGGCCGCGGCACCAAGGGCCACGGCAAGGACATTGAACCGCCCGGGATGAAACCGGCCCGACCCGAGGACGAAAAGCGTGTGGCCGAACCCGAAGAGGTAGCAGAGGGTGGCGACAAGCAGGGCGAGGCTTTCCATGACGGTTACTCTTCGCCCCGGGCCGCTCTCGAGCAGGGGGACTCGATCAGGGCGTAGGCGTTGTGGTTGTGGATCGACTCGAAGTTCTCCGCCTCCACGCGGTACCAGAGGATGTTGGGATCCTTCTCGGAGAGGGCGGCGACATTTCGGACGAGGTCCTCCACGAAGACCGGATTGGCGTAGGCCCGCTCGGTCACGAACTTCTCATCGGGGCGCTTGAGCAGGCTGTAGAGCTCGGAGCTGGCCGAGTCCTCGACGAGCCGGATCATCTCCTCGATCCACATCGGCTTGGCGCAGCGCACCGAGTAGGTGACGTGACCGCGCTGATTGTGGGCACCCGACTCGCTGATCGCCTTGGAGCAAGGGCAGAGGGTCGTGACCGGGACGACCACGGTGACGACGAAGTCGACCTTACCCTCCGGGCCGCCCGCGAGCGTCGCGCTGAAGCGCACGGTGTAGTCGAGCAGGCCCACGGCACCCGTCACCGGGGCGGGCTTCTCGATGAAGTAGGGAAATTCAAAGTCGACGTGCGCCTGGTCGCTCTCAAGCCGTTCGCTCAGCTGGACTAGGATGTCGCGGATGTTGCGGACATGTAGGACCGGCCCGTGCGAATTGAGCGCCTCGACGAAGCGGCTCATGTGCGTTCCCTTGAAATGGTGGGGGAGGTCGACCGTCAACTGAACCAAGGCGATGGTCGCCTGCTCCGCGTGGCTTTTGTCCCGAACCCGGATCGGGTAGCGGAGGTCCTTGACCCCGACGCGATCGATCGGGATCCGCCGGTCATCGGGAAGATTCTGCGTGTCGGAAAGAGGTTTGTCTGCGGCCATGGGAAAGGTGTTCGGACTAGGAGGGGGTGTCAGTCTCTTGGGTCAGGCCCGTGATGTCGTCACCAAGGTCCAGCTTGCCCCTGAAAATCCGAATGTTCCAGATTATGGGATCCGAGGCCCTTTTCCCAAGGCGAAAAGTCCATTAGTCCATTGGTCCAAACCGCTGGTTGTCTACAATAACTCATGCCCCAGCACGCTCAGGCAGTAGAGGGCGGCTGTTTCGGTTCGGAGGACGAGGGGGCCGAGGGTGAGCGCCACGGCGCCGGCCGCCTTTGCAATGGCGTGCTCCTCCGAAGTGAAATCCCCCTCGGGTCCGACCATCACCACCACGCTGGCGGGCGGGGACCCCTTGGCGGCGGCATGGGCCGCAAGCACCTCCTTGATCGGACGGGCTTCGGGCAGGAGCGAGGCGATGAGCAGGAGATCCGCCTCCGGGGGGCGGGAGAGAAACTGCTTCGGCGTGACCGGAAGGGAAATCCGCGGCGCCCTGTTCTGTCCGCTCTGCTTGCAGGCCTCGATGGCGATCGACTGCCAGCGTTCGCACTTCTTCACAGCATCACTCCCGTCCTCGATCCTCACGACCGTGCGCTCCGAGAGGATCGGCGTCACGGCCGAGGCGCCGAGTTCCACGGCTTTCTGAATGATCAGATCCATGTTACGGGCCTTGGGGACCGCCTGGGCCAGCGTGATCGAGCAGCGAGGCATCGGCGTGGTGGTGTGCGGCCCGATGGAGATCCGGGTGCGCTTGCGCCCCACCTCGAGCAATTCGGCGACGGCCTCGTTTCCCTCCCCGTCGAAGATCACCACCCCCTTGCCCGCGGCGAGACGGAGCACATCGGCGCAGTGGTGGGAATCCGACGGAACCAGTTCGGGGCGCTCCTCATGCCAGCGCCCCGGGGGAAGGTAAAACCGGTGCATGGTCATCAAGCCTCCGCAGGACGGAATGCCGCACACTCCCTCCGGTGATAGCACGCCGCATGCAGATGAACAGTTCTCACGCCCGTTTCAGCCTTTGATTTTTCCCGATTCCGAGGGGGATCGCTTCGGAGAGCGGCGCTTCCCCCCGGGGGAGGGTGTCGGCACGGGAACCGCCTCATTCTCACCCGGAGAGGCAAGCATGATCAACTCCTCGGCGGCCGTGCAGGTGCGCGCGGAGACGATCCCGTTCACCGCCTTGCCGTCGCGCGAGGTGAACCCGTCGTAGTTGTTGATGCTGGATACCTGGGCGACGACGTTCCCGGCGGCATCGGTGACCGCTCCCCCGCTGGAGCCGGGGCAGTATTCGGCCGTCACCTCGACATGGAGCGCGGGTTCGTGCTTCTCGTCGTAGCGGTCCCGGCTGATCCGGGCCACTTGGCCGGCGGTGAACATGTAGGCGAAGCCATCCGGGTGGCTCATGCACCAGACCGGCTCCCCCGGCCGAACCCCGCCGCGCAGGGGGAGCGACGGCAGGTCGAGTCCGGGCACGCTGATCAGACAGGTGTCGGCCCGGTCGCTTGCGGCGAGGATCCCGGTGATGGGAAAGACCCTCCCGTCCTCGGTCACGGCCGCCGCCTGTGCCTCGCGCATGATCCGCGGGTCGATGGTCATCACATGGAGCGAGGTGGAAAGGATCCCTGGAGCCACGGCGAAGGCGGTGGCCCCCAGCATGAAGCGCCATTTCCGGGAACGAGGTTCCTGGTAGCGAAGCCCCAGCGCCACGGTGCTGTGACGGAGCGCCTCCGCCAGTTCTGGCGGCTGCAGTTGGCGGGTTGCGACGGGAGGGAGAGAGATACCGGATCTGATGGCGGGGATCCTTTTTTCGATCACGCTGTAGTCGATCAGCCTCCCCTCCTTGGCTAGCTGCTCGACATGTTGGCCAGCCGCCTTCTCGAAGCTCTCGTCCTCGACGATGTAGCGGGGATCATCCGAGGCGGTCATGCCCCTGGGTGGCGATTCGGCGATGGAAACGTTCATCAACCCCAGCAGCACAAGGGCTGGAGTCGCCGCCTGTTTAGTCCACCAGCCCATACCAGTTGTTGCGTCGGCGCGGGATGTAGCCGGCTTCACGGATGAGCGTTTCGATTTCCTGCGACTCGAGGCGGAAGCTGGTTCCGGCCTTGCTGACCACGTTCTCCTCCATCATCACGCTGCCGAAATCATTCGCCCCGTAGCGGAGCGCCACCTGGCCGATCTTCGGTCCCTGGGTCACCCAGGAGCTCTGCACATTGACGATGTTGTCGAGATAGATACGTGAGAGGGCCTGCATCCGGAGGTATTCCGCGGAGCCGACCGGTTCGGCCCGAAGCTTCGTGTTGTCGGGCTGGAAGGTCCAGCAGATGAAGGCGGTGAATCCCCCCGTCTCATCCTGCTGCCGTCGGAGCCGGTCGAGGTGCTCGATCCTCTCCTCCAGCGTCTCGACATGGCCGAACATCATGGTGGCGCTCGAGTTGAGTCCCATGCCGTGGGCGATCTCCATGACTTTTAGCCACTGGTCGCTGTTGGCTTTCAGGGGAGCGATCCGGTTGCGGACGCGGTCGACCAGAATCTCACCCCCTCCCCCGGGGATCGAACCGAGCCCAGCCTCCTTGAAGCGGCGTATCACCTCCTCAAGCGGCATCTTGAAGACCTCTGCAAAGTGGTTGAACTCCGGCGGGCTGAACCCGTGGATGTTCACGTGCGGATACTTCGCGCGGATGTGCGAAAGCAGGTCCGTGTACCAGTCGATCGTGAGAGACGGGTGATGCCCCCCCTGCATCAGGATCTGGATGCCTCCCGCGGCCGTCAACTCGTCCAGCTTCCGGTCGATCTCCTCGAACGTGATGACGTAGCTGTCGGCATCCTTTTCCGTGCGGTAGAAGGCGCAGAACTTGCAGTAGACGTTGCAGATGTTCGTGTAGTTGATGTTCCGATCGATGATGTAGGTGACGACCTCGTTCCCCCCCCCCCCGTAAGCCTCGGCAAGGGCCAGCTTCCTGCGGTGGTCGGCGAGCGCCCCCAGCTCCTCCAGCGGCAGGCGGTAGAGTTCCAACGCCTCGGAGGGAGTGATCCGCTCGCCTTCAATGACGCGATCAATCAGGGAGTCCTGGGTGGTGGCTGTGGCGGGCATGGGAAGAAGACAGCAAACGCTGATTGCTGAACAATAATCGCGATGCGGGCCTGAGGAAAGTGAGAAGACCATCCGGGCAATGCTTCGCTTGCCGCCCGCTTCCCTCCTTGGCCAACGGAAAAATCCCCGCAAACGCGGCTCTCCCGAGCTTTCAGACCATCTCTAAACCTACGGGGTGGCCCTTTCTTTCAGGCTGTCGGGTGTCCAATTCGGGGCATTGAAGTTCTCGGCTGGAGGATCCAGCAGTTCCGTGCTTATCGCCCCGTTTGTGGAAGTCTCCTCAGCATCGGGCCCCGTCTGTGGGGGCTCTTCCGTTCGATTTTCCATCCGAGCCTGCTCAAGCATCTCATCCATGCGTTTTCTCTGCTGGTTGATTGTGATTTCCATCTTGGCGTTCACTCCGGGACGAGGCGCCTTCTGCCGTGCCTCAATGGCCGCCACCTGCTCTAAATCGGTTGCGGCGGGTTCAAGATTTTTTTCCTTTCCTCCTTCAAAGCGCACCAAAAACCAGACGCCGATCAGGACAATTCCCGCAAGGATTGCCATCAGGAATCCCAGTTGATCAGCGCGCTGCGCATGGGAGCCCCTATAGTTTTTGTTGCGCGGGAAGACGGGAAAGCGTTCATTGTTCTGCGTTTCCTTGTTTTCAAGCCATCCCAGCTCCTGTGGACCGGAGAACCTGGGGAGTGAACTGCTCCGGGAGGCCCCGGGGGAGTCATTGAGATTTTGCGCTTCGGGAGGGGAACCTTCCCGCGGCAGCAGTCGGATGATGGAGTCGGCTGCGCCCTGTGATGGAACTTTAGAGTGCGTTTCAGCCCCGCCCGGCAACGGAAGTGTTGCCATATCTTGGCTCCCTCCTTTTACAATATCCGTGGGGTTTTCACGCCCTCTTTTGTCTTCATCTTCCTCCATAAAGTACCTGATTGTCTTATGTTTCTTTTACAAGTCAATTCGTATTTTTTAAGTATGCTAATATCTTTCCGTTAACATGATACCGGGTGCCATCCGGGAGAGTCCATCCGGGAGAGTTTGCGGCATCCCGTATCCGTTAGCCTCCATGGCGCAGCCACCCTGCAGGCGGGAATGTGCGGCGTCACTAATGGGCGGCAAGTAGCGCCACCATTTCGCGGGCCGCTTGTTCAATACCTACAAACAGAGCGCGGGAGACAATGGCGTGTCCTATGTTCAGCTCGACAAGCTTGGGAAGGGCGAGGATCGGCGTGACATTCGTGTAGTTGAGCCCGTGGCCCGCATTCACCTGGATGCCGGCTTCTGAAGCGAGACGGGCGGTCTCGATGAGGCGCGCCAGTTCGGCATCGCGGGCGGCACCGGTCGCTTCGGCATAGGCACCGGTGTGGAGCTCCACCACCGGTGCTCCGAGTGACGCGGCGGCCTCGATCTGGTCCGGCTCCGGGTCGATGAAGAGACTGCAGCGAATGCCGGCGTCGGCCATTGCTTTAAGGGTCGGCTCAAGCGCGGCGCGGTGCGTGATGCAATCAAGGCCCCCTTCGGTCGTCACTTCCTCGCGGCTCTCAGGGACAAGGCAGGCATCGGCGGGGAGGACCTTCAGCGCGATCGCGACGATCTCGGGAGAGTTCCCCATCTCGAGATTGAGCTTCGTGCCGATCGAATCCTTCAGGCGGAAGATGTCCCGATCGACGACATGACGGCGGTCCTGACGCAGGTGGGCGGTGATCCCGACGGCGCCGCCACGTTCGGCGGCCAGTGCGGTCATGACGGGGTCCGGTTCAACATTGATCGAGGCGGCGTTGCGTGCATAGCGCGCCTGCCGCACGGTGGCAACGTGGTCGATATTGACGCCTAGTAGCGCGGACATCCCGTGGTGCCTAGTGCCTGAAGTGGCGCGTTCCGGTGAAGACCATGGCGACGCCGCGCTCGTTGGCGGCCGCGATCACCTCGGGGTCACGGACGGATCCCCCCGGCTGGATTGCGGCGGTGGCCCCCGCTTCGGCGGCGGCGATGAGACCGTCTGGGAAGGGGAAGAATGCGTCGGAGCAGACCACGCTCCCCTTGAGGGAGAGTCCGGCCTCGCCCGCCTTCCAGACGGCGATGCGGGAGGAATCGACACGAGACA
>JBIIGI010000043.1:0-22116 GCA_044236545.1 Chthoniobacterales bacterium | reverse complement strand
CCTTGCCTGCGTAGACGATGGCGTTGCTCTTCACGTGCTTAACGACCTTCCAGCCGAACTCCATGGCCTCGATCTCCTCCTTGGTCGGCGGGCGTGCGGAGACAACTTTTTTCTCGAGCCCCGCCCGGTCGGCGACATCGGCATCCTGCACGAGAAGGCCGCCTATGACGGAGCGGATGTCGCGGTCGGCGGCGGGAATCTCCTGAAGCAATCTCATGAGGCGGAGGTTCTTCTTTTTCTGGAGGAGAGCGCGTGCCTCGGCCGTGAACTCCGGCGCAATGATCACTTCGCTGAAGATCTCGGAGATCGCGCGGGCGAGCGTCTCGTCAACGGGGCGGTTGGCGATGATGATCCCTCCGAAGGGGGCGGCGCGGTCGGTGGAGAAGGCCTTCTCCCAAGCCTCGGTGAGGTTGTCGTCACTGCCGACACCGCACGGATTGGTGTGCTTGAGGATGGCGACCGTGGGCTTGGCGAACTCGCCGATAAGGCGGGTGGCTGCGGTGATGTCGAGGATGTTGTTGAAGGAGAGTTCCTTGCCGTGAAGCTTCTCGAAGTAGTCAAAGAATCCGCCGTAGAGCTCGGCCTCCTGGTGGGGGTTCTCGCCGTAACGGAGGCGGCCGGCCAGCGGGAACTCGAGCGAAAGGGCCTCGCCGGGGGCACTCTCATTGTCGAGGTAGGAGCTGATGGCGCGGTCGTAGGCGCCGGTGGTGGCGAAGGCCTTCACCGCGAGGCGGGCGCGCAGCTCCGGGGTAGTCTCGCCGTTGCCCGATTTCATGGCGTCAAGGACGCGCGGGTAGTCGGCGGGATCGACGACGACCGTGACGGAGCGGTGGTTCTTGGAGCCGCTGCGGATCATCGAGGGGCCCCCGATGTCGATCTGCTCGATGGCCTCCTCGAGCGTCACGCCCTTCTTCGCAACGGTCTCCTCAAAGGGATAGAGATTCACGCAAACGAGATCGATCGGAAGGATGCCGTGCTCGGCGGCCTGGGACTGGTGATTGGGGTCGTCGCGGAGGAAGAGGAGTCCTCCGTGGACCTTGGGGATGAGTGTCTTCACGCGGCCGTCCATCATCTCGGGGAATCCGGTGTAGTCGGAGATCTCCCGGACGGGAATCCCGGCGGCCGCGATCGCCTTGGCGGTACCGCCCGTGGAGAGAAGCTCCACGCCCTGCTCGTGCAGGCCGCGGGCAAAGTCGATGAGTCCGGTCTTGTCGGAGACGGAGAGGAGTGCGCGTTGGATTTTCATGAGAGAAAGGGTGTTGTCCTCGCAGTCAGTGGGAAAACTGGAGGCGGTAGAGATTGGTGTAAACCTCGGAGGAGTTCAACAGTTCGGCATGGGTTCCCGTGGCCACGATGCGGCCATGGTCCATGACGACGATCATGTCACTGCCAAGGACGGTCGAGAGCCGGTGGGCGATGGCGATCACGGTGCGGCCTCGGGAGAGCTTCTCCAGAGCGTCCTGGATCATCTTCTCCGACTCGGAGTCGAGGGCCGAGGTCGCCTCGTCGAGCAGGAGGACTGGAGCGGCCTTGAGCAGGGCGCGGGCGATGGCGAGACGCTGCTGCTGGCCGCCGGAGAGGAGGCATCCCTTGTCCCCCACAACCGTCTCGTAGCCGTGGGGCTGGGCCATGATGAAATCATGTGCGTGTGCGAGGCGTGCCGCCTCCTCGATCTCGGTCTTCGTGGCGTCGAGACGGCCGAAGCGGATGTTCTCGTAGATCGAGTCGTGGAAGAGAAAGCTCTCCTGCGTCACGATGCCGATCTGCTCGCGCAGCGAGAGAAGGGTCAGGTCGCACAAGTCTCGGCCGTCGATCAGGATTCGGCCTTGCTGCGGGTCGTAGAAGCGGAGCAGGAGGGCAAGGAGCGTGCTCTTTCCCGCGCCGCTGGAGCCGACCAGCGCGACCTTCATTCCCGGCTCGATGACGAGACTGATCCCGGTGACGGCATTCCCGCCTTCCTCGCCGTTGGGGCCGGTGGTGCCGTAGGAAAAGTTCACCCCCTCGAAAGCAAGATGCCCCCGCGTGGTCTCAAGCGGCATGGCTCCCGGGAGATCGTGGATGGAGGGCTTCGTGTCGAGCAGCTCGAGAGTGCTGGTCGCCGCACCGAGGCAGTTCTGCAGCACGACATGGATGCGGCTGAGGTTCTTGATCGGGTCGTAGAGCAGGAACATGCCCATGAGCAGCGCGATGAAGCTGCCGATGGAGAGATGAGAGTAGTGGACGTACACGAGCGCCAGGGCGACGCCGCAGGCGGAGACGCTCTCCATCATCGGCTGGACGATGGCGGTGCTCTTCTTGACCTTCATGCCGGAGCGGAACTGCTCGTCGCTCGACTTGTCAAAGAGCCGGAGCTGGAAGGCCTCCCGCGCGAAAGACTTGATGACGCGGATGCCGGCGAAGGACTCCTGGAGGATCACCGCCATCACCCCGGCCTCGTTCTGCACGGCACGCGCGGCCTTGCGGACGCGGCGACCGTAGATGATGACCGGCAGCAGGAAGAGGGGGAATAGGACGAATGCGAAGAGGCAGAACTTCCAGTCGATCCGAAGCAGCACGGCGATCACGCCGATCGCGGTGAGGGGCTGCTTGACCAGTTCCCCGACGATCGAGACCAGCGACTCCTGCGCCATCTGCGTGTCGTTGAGGACGCGGGAGAGGAGCCGGCCGGACTGGGAGCGGCCGAAGAAGTCGAGCGACTGGCGCATCAGGTGACCGAAGACCCGGCGACGCATGTCGCGGAGCGCCCGCAGGCTGACCCAGGTGAGATTGTAGACATTCGCGTAGGCCAGCAGGCCGCGCAGGATCATGACGAGCGGGATCGGCAGGATCATCCAGAGGAACTCGGTGACGCCGCCACCCTGCCCCATCCCGGCTCCCTTGAGCAGATCGGACTGGGAGAACTTCCCGTGGAAGGCCGTGTCGGTGATCGTGCGGACCAGCAGGATGATGCCGCTGTTGCAGGCGGCGTAGCCGATGCCGGCGAGCAGGCCGAGTGCCAGCCTGAAACGATACGGCTTCAGGAAGGAGGCCAGCTTCGCGTAGGTCTCCCAATCGCTTCCCAAAAAGCGGAAGATCCCCGAGGGATACTTCTCCCCGTGTTGCTGCTGCGCGTGTGCTGACATGAAGGGGAAACCTTACAGGGAGTCGTGACGGGGCAGGAGCAAAAAACCGCCCCTTCCGGTAATTATGACCGTTCCCATCTCCCATTTGCTATCTCCTCACCCAACCCATGTAGAGATCGATCAATCCGGGCCCGGCAATGAGCCAGAGCGCGGCGCCACCCGCCAGATAAGGCCCGAAGGGAATGCGCCCGCCGGAGTTCCCCCGCGTCGCCGCAAGCATTGCCAGACCGACCACGGCCCCGATCACGGAACCGGCAAAGAGGGAAAAAAGAACCCCCTGCCAGCCCAGAAAGGCCCCGATGCAGGCCAGGAACTTCACGTCTCCGAATCCCATCGCCTCGCGGGGCAGCATCACTTCCGTAACGTCCGCACGGATCGGCATCGCCTCGGTCAGCGTTGAAAACGGCCACTCCCGCTCACCGTAACGAATGCCGGCATGGCTGATCGTCAGGGTTCCCGCTTCCAGAGAAGAGCCGTCGATTTCCAGTCGCCCGCAGGGGGCCTCGATCCGGTCGCTCTCCCGGTAGAAAAACTCTGCCAGCGGAACGCTCTCCCCGCCCAACGTGAGCACCGGGCATTCATCGCTTCCGGTGATTTCCAGCGGGATGGTGGAGTCACCATCCGCGCGGATCCTCCGGCGGCCGAACGCGAGCTTGCCAAATTCCACCACTCCCCAGAGCAGGAAGTAGCCGGAGGCGGCTCCGGTCAGCGAAAGAAACAACCCCTGCCATCTGCCGACAACCCCTTGCAAGCCCGGGATGGCGAGTGAACAGATCACGCCCGCCACAACACCCCCCTTGGTGATTTCGTCCGGAATGATCAGGTGATCGAAATCAATGAAAGTCGCCGCCACGAGCAGGCAGAGAAAGAGCCAGAAGACGGGCGCCAGCGGCAGCCCGAACCTCCCCCAGGCACTCAGGAAGAGAGCGGCCGTCAGCAACTCGACCAAGGGGTAGCGGAGCGCGATCGGCAGCTCGCACCCGGAGCAGCGACCGCGGAGCAGAACCCAGCTGGCAATGGGGAGATTCTCATGCCACGGGATCAGCCTGTTGCAACCGGGGCAGAAGGAACGGCGGGGATTGAGCAGCGAGATCCCGCGCGGGAGCCGGTGGATTACAGCGTTGAGAAACGATCCGATGATCAGGCCGAGCAGGCCCACGGCACACCAGGAAAGAAGGGCGTTGGGGGAAAGCACGGGCCGCTCGGGGGGAAAGTGCCTACTCCCGGGGCAGGCGCTCCTCCACGATCTCGCAGAGGACATGGAGGAGGAACTTCTGCGCCTCCTGAATCCGTGCGGTCTCGGCTCCGGGAACGATCAGCTCGATGTCGGCCGCCCCCTTGGTGAATCCACCTCCCTTGCCGAGGAAGGCGATGGTCTTCACGCCGCGGCGGCGGGCCTCCTCAAGGGCCGCCAGGATATTGCGCGACTTCCCGCTGCTCGTCAGGACGATCAGCACGTCGCCCGGCTTGCCAAAGGCGGCCACCTGGCGGGAAAAAATCTCCGTGAATTCGTAGTCATTGCCGATCGCCGTCAGGAGTCCCGCATCCACCGTGAAGGCCATCGCGGGGTAAGGGCGCCGGTCTTCCTTGAAGCGGCAGGTGAATTCGGTCGCCAGATGGGCGCTGTCGCTCGCGCTCCCTCCATTCCCGCAGAAGAGCAGCTTATTTCCCGCCAGGAGGGCCTCGCAGGCGGCATCGGCGGCACGCTCTAGGAGGGGCTGGAGCGGAGGGAGGGCCTGAAAGGTTTCGATGGCGGAGGCGAGGGACTTCTGGAACTGGCTCATGATGGTGACATTGCGCGGAGAAGCCACCTCCGTCAAGAAAGGCGACGCCTTCACGGTGTCCGGCGACCCGTCCCACGCCCATGTCCGAGGCGCATTGACACCCCGAGGGCCAACGGCTTTGATCCTTCACCGTCATGCGCCACCCGACCGACGCCCCCAAGGGCCTTTTCCTCCGACCCCTCCGCGCGGCCATGGCGACCCTCCTTGCCTCTTCCTTGCTCCTGATGGGGGGCTGCGCCGCACCAGAGCCGCCGCAAGTGAAGCTGGAGAAGGCGAATATCCTTCCCCTCTCCATCAACCCCGCCTTCGCCTTCCGCAAAAAGACCCAGTTCCTCAACGACCCGAAGACTTACCTCACCGGCGGCCCCCCCAACGAAGCGATCAACTTCGAGCGCCATTATTACATGTGGCCCGCCACCACGGCTCTTGATCAGGACTCCCTCCGGGGCAACTACTTCAACTTCTATTGGTGGAACCACGGCGCGCCCGCAGATGTCACCGTGCGCCTAGAGTACCGTCAGGCGAACCTCGGCCCCTATGTCATGGCCCGGGAGAAGAGCTACGGCGCGGTGAAGGGCTCGCAAAAGACCCAGTTCACCGTTATCGGCGACGACTACTTGGAAAACGGTCCCGTCACCAACTGGCGCGCCCTCCTCATCGTCGACGGCAAGATTGTCGCCCTGACCCAGTCCTACCTCTGGAAATAAGATGCTCCCCGAGATCGAAAAACTCCTCACCCTGCAGGATCGCGACCAGAAGCTGCGCGCCGTCCTGACCGAGATCGCCGCGCTTCCCGCCGAGAAGGCGGCCCGCGACCGCGAACTCAAGGCGGCGGATGACCGCCTCGAGGCGGCCCGGGGTCGCCAGCGCGAGATTGAAGTCGAGCGCAAGAAGCTCGAAATGGAAGTCAAGGCCAAGCAGGACCAGATCGCCCGCTACAAAAACCAGCAGCTTGAGACCCGCAAGAACGAGGAGTTCGCGGCTCTGCGCCACGAGATCGAGGTCGCCGAAAAGGCCGTCACCGATCTTGAGGACAGGGAACTTGTCCTGATGGAGGAGGCCGAGAGCCTCAAGCCGGCACTGGCGTCCGCGCAGGAGGCCCACGCCACGGAGAAGAAGAAAGTTGAAAGCCACATGGCCTCCCTCACCGCCCGCAAGGAGAACCTCCAGGCCCGGCAGAAGGAGCTCGACTCCGAACGCCCCCGCTTCACCGCTGGAATCGAGGAAGATCTCCTCGACCGTTACAACAGACTCTTCAAGAGCAAGAATGGCTTCGCGCTGGTCACCGTCGAGCACGAGGTCTGCACGGGCTGCCACATGAAGGTTACCCACCAGACCATCCTGGAGGTGAAGGCCGAGAAGGAGATCATCGGATGCCCGCAGTGCGGGCGGATACTCTACGAACCCCAGTAGGCCTCCGGCGGTAAGGCTTGGGAGAGTTGGCGGAGTTGTACTCGGGCGTTCTCACGCCGCTCGCTTGAAGTAGGCCTGCTACTGCTGCGCTTGGCGGCCTAGCGCAGCATCCAAACTTCCAAGCCTAGGGAAAAATCAGCTTTCAAGGGCTTGGAATAAAGTGTTACAAGTCGTTGTGAGGTTGTTTGCAAAAGTAATCATTACCATGTGGGGCTTGTTTAGCCTTTCTGCTGCATATTCCCAAGATGCAGATGACTTTGATTTTTCTACGGTGCAAAATTCCGAACTCCCAAAAACAACTGAGATTACAAAGCCAATAAACCTGCAAATAAATAGCGGCAAGGTCTCGGTAACTCTTCCAGCAGGAAGAATCCTGGATGTTACCGAGCGTATTGGAAACGAATTGATTGTTTCATTCAGTGGAAACAAGGTGAATGTTCCTTACACAGCAACCACTATTAAGTCGCAGATAATTGAAGCCAGACATAAGCAAGCAGAGTTAACAAAACAACAGAACGAATCTAGGTTGCTTGAGTTACAGAGATTGCGAGAGGAAAGAGAAGCGGCGATTGCCAGGGAAGAAGCGCAAAAACGAGATATCCTAGTAAAGTCATGGTCGTGGTCGGAATCGTCACAAAACTATTATAAAGCTGTTGGTGAGATTGAAAATGAATCAAACCAAGCTCTAAGCAATATAGACGTGGAGGTTATTCTTCGTGATTCTGCCGGTAATGTTCTCGAAACGGGATCAGCTCTAGCTAATGACCATAGTCTGGCTCCCGGTGATTCTACTACATTCAGCGTTTTAATCAGAAAAAGAAGCGAGGCCAAGACAGCCTCTCTATCTTTTCGGCGCTATGGAATAAATGCGAAAAAATATTCTCATCGAGTCAGAAACTAATTGATGCATGATGATCTAAACATTTTGCTCAGAGTTGTGCGTGATGATTTGCAGGGCTTGGAAGTTTTGATGACGCGTGCGGAGTTGTACACGGGCGTTCCCACGCCGCTCGCCCCTAAAGGGGTTGCCTGCGGCACTACAACCTACTCCACCCAGTCGTAGGTTTGCGGTGTTGCCGCTCGCTTGCAGTAGTTCAC
Organism: Chthoniobacterales bacterium; assembly: GCA_044236545.1. Lineage (GTDB taxonomy): Bacteria > Verrucomicrobiota > Verrucomicrobiia > Chthoniobacterales > UBA6821 > UBA6821. The sequence continues at coordinate 14,699 of JBIIGI010000043.1, read as the reverse complement.
TACAGCTGCGCATGGCCGTTTATCCCCGCGCCATCCTGCGACGGTAAGTCGCCGCCAAGACCATCGTTCCTAGCGCCATAAGCGCATAGGTGGAGGGTTCTGGGATCGCCATCACGGAAAGGGTGGTGTTGAATCCGAAGGAAGAGGTGGAGATTCCGCCGTAAGTTGCCCCGCCAACCAGGATGGTGTAATCACCGGCATCCAGGGCAAATGTTCCGGTAACAACCCCATCGGCTACCCCGTCACCATTGATCGTGGCATTGGTCTGTGTTGTGCCATTTGCACGAGGAATGACAGTCGCGCCGGTGCCGTAATTCGCGGAAGTTCCATCCGCAGCATTTCCCCGATAGGAGAATACGGAGAGAGCGGCAGGGGTATACGTATCCTCGTCAGGATCATTCCCTATACTCCAGTCTCCCAGTGCATTGAAGCATCCTTCCCACTTTCCAGATCCATAGGTTTCATTCATATAGGCACTGCTGATGCCACTGAAATCGTGGTCCTCGGCAAGGGGAGGAAGGTGGGCTATTCCCTTGAAGATTGAGAAGCCGGGATTTGCCATCGCTGCAATGTTCAGAATCCCTGATCGAAAGCTCGTTCCTTGAACTTGCAGGGTGATCAATCCCGTCGACAAGAGCGTGAACCGGAAAGGAAGCAGTTTGTGGCTGTCACCGAAATCCGCATCCGTGCCGTCGGCCCATCCAAAGTCTGACGAAACAATATTTCGCCCAATCGTCACAGGACTAGTGGATCCGCCGGGAGTGAAGACTCCGAAGTCCCGCCCCGTGTAGGAGATGTGCGCGGAGAGAGGTGTGGCGGCCGCGCAGAGCGCGGCCGCCAGAAAACCGTGAATGTGTGATTTTGAGAGCATCGATTGTTAGAGTTGTACCGACTGCCCTTCTTTTTTCCGCTTGGCAAAAATGACCACTCCCCCCATCACCAGCGAAACGGCCAGAAGAGCCCACGTGGAGGGTTCCGGAACCCCAGTGAAGGTTCCCTGGATACCGTAAGAGGTGTTGGTATACACGCCGGCGTAATTCGCTCCGCCAACGAAGACCGAATAATCGCCAGCACTCAGATAGAAGGAGCCCGTCACCACGCCGTCGGCATTCCCGTCCCCGTTGATCGTGCCGTTGGGGACCACGGTACCATCCGCAAGAGTCAGGGATGATGCTGGCGTGCCGTAGTTGGCGGACGATCCGTCGGCGGCATTCCCGATGTAGGTGAGGGAAGAGAGTTGGGAGAAGTTTGTCTGGCCATCAGCACCGATTTTCCAATCGCCCAGCGCATTGAGACTGCCCTCCGTGACGCTATTTGTAGTGATTGTAGTGTTCGTGCCATTCGAGTTAGTGGTGATGACGGTGCCATAGTGGGTATCCCTCCAGTCTTTGCTGATGAGGCTGCCGTCATGGTCGCGCGGGCTGGACAACGCTGCAAGCCCGCTGTAGAGCGAGAAGGCGGGATGCGCGAGTGCCGAGAAGAAGGTCGTTATGCCATTTGTGCTAGTAGTCGAGTAGGCCAAGCCTTGAAAGCTCAGCGTTACCCAGGCATTGGTGGTAAGACTGAACCTGAAGGCACGGGTCTTGTGCGTGTCGCCAAGGTCGGCATCAGTGGCATCGGCCCAGCCGTGTTCGCCGGAGACGTTTTGGTTCGTGATGGTCATGGTGCGATCGGTTCCGGAGTAGATGCCGAAGTCCCTGCCTGAATAGCTGATGTGGGCTGAGGCCGTGGAGAGAGCCCCGAGGAAGAGGGCTGCTTGAAGTGTCAGTGTGAGTTTGGATGTTTTCATTGTAGTATAATGGGTTGGTTGCGTTGGTTGCGTTGGTTGCGTTGGTTGCGTTGGTTGCGTTGGTTGACAGGATCTTGAGTCTTCATCTACTCCGTCGGGATTGACGTGATGAAGCGACTGCCGGGTTCCGCCATGCGTGCCCGAACGTCGGTCCAGATGAGGGACTCGCAATGGGCATCGGCGAAGAGGTAGTTGGCCTTCTTTCCCGAATGTCTTTCCACACCCACCTGCAAGGCAAAATCCGAAGTCCCAATCTGCCCAGGGTAGTATTGCGCTAGGTGGAGGTGGTCGGGCGGATTGTTTTTCCCGTATCCTTTCGACAGCTCCATGAAGAAGACGGTCTGGCTTGGCTTCTCCACGCAGACAAGACGTGATTGATTGAGCTCCGAGAGGTATTCGGCATTGCAGGGCCTGGCCGTGAGGTAGTCGTTGATCACAAAGGTGCGCATCCTGCCCTTCGCCTCATCTGCTGGGCACTTGAAGGTGATCGTGCCCGAGGCGTAGGGCTGAAGGGCATTGGTCCAGGAATCGATCCCGTGACTGCTGTCAGGCAGGCACATCCCGTTATCGGATGCGTACGCCAGGGTCGCCTTGCCAAGTTGCATCATGTTGCCGGCACATTTAGTCGAGAGCGACTGGGCATAAGCCCCCCTGAGTGTAGGCAAAGCCAATGCAGCCAGCACGGCAAGGACAGCCACCACTACAAGCAACTCGATCAGGGTGAATCCTGATTTCCGTGCGATGATTTTACGGGACATGGGTTCCTGGGTGCGCAACTTCCGCGGATTGGGTTGGGCGGAGTTGCATCCACCGCTCACCGACTGTGGGTCGGTGAGGGTATGTGATCAGTGAGCGATGGATGTCCGGGAATGAACCCGGCAATCCACCGACGACGCGTTTAGGAGCGCGCGCTGATGGGCACCGGGACGGGCGGAGCAAAACAAAGCTCCGGAATCGAAACAAAGGGTGCAGGTCCGTAGGCGAAGGGGCGGGAAACGGGTGTCGGCAATTCCGAGCCGGGAGCCTTCACGAAGACCTCGGCTTTTTTATCAATCTTCACGGTGACGGGGGCCTTCTCCCCGGAAGCTTCCGAGTTTTTGACCTTCGCGATTTTTTTGCACATCGCGCACGGATGCTTGCCGTCGAAGGTCTTTTCCACCGCTTGGGTGAGCGAGCCGTTCCTGGAAAAATCATGCACCATGGTCACCCATGCCACGCCCTGCAGCATCGCCCAGTGACCGCCGGCCACCAGAAATAGGGACAATGCCATCATCAGAGTAATGAGCCGGCAACGGACGTACATGGGCAGTCATTGATACCCACCAGTGAAAGAACTTCAACAGAAAATCGATGAATCCACGGAAACCGTCGATGAATCTCATGCGCCCGTTCGCTGTTCACGGTCATGCCCTCCCGGTTGCGCGGCTGTCGAGCGGTTAAACCCGAACTCCACTGCCGCGTCAGCGGAGGATCACCAGGTGTAGCGAACCTTGTAGGTGAGCTTCTTTTCCTCGTCGGGCTTGAGCGGGACGCGGAACTCGATGGTCTGGGCATCTTTCTTGACGAAGGGATCGGAGTTTTGCGTGATCTGCCAGTTCACCCAGCGGAAGAGGTGCTCGACCACGCGGACCGAGACGGCATCCTTCTTGTGGTTGCGCAGCGTGATCTCGAAGGTCTCCTCCAGCCAGTGATTGGCCATGTCGGCCTTGAAGTCGGTGCGCTTTCTCTCGCCCACCAGGTCGAAGGCCTCGCCGGTCTCGATCCGGACAGTCTCATCTTTCGGCGTGTGATCGATCGTGTTCTCACCCGTGAACTCGAGCTGCGTGCCGTTGGTGCGGTAGAGGCGCATCTTTCCCTTCGGGAGGGGGATGCCCAGGCCGTTTTCCTTGCTGTTCTTGAATTCCCTGGTCACCGTGATTTTCCTGTTGCCCTCGGGATTGATGCCACCCTCGAGCAAGGGTCCGCCTGAAGAGCCGGGAAGCAGTCCCGCCGCGCCGTCGTAGGTATAGATCACTTCCGAAGCCACCCCCGAGGCATGGAGGAACTCTACCTGCACCTTCTCATGGTCGCGCAGCGTGACAGGACGCTCCAGAGTATACAGGTGATACTCGTCGAAGGTCTTCTCACTGACGGCGGAGGCGGCATCCGCAACCATGGCCATGGCTCGCATGCCCTTTCTCTCATAGGGAGAGTGGGGAGCGATCTTGTTCACATCCCCGGCCATGAGGTTGACCTTCGCTTCGCGGAACTCCCGGCCGCTTTGGTTATCCATCGTCACCCAGCCGATGAGATCCAGCTTCTCACCCTTCTCCGGGGCAACCAGATTGTAGCTCGCCTCCCAGGAGAAGCCGCCGGTGACATATCCCAGCTCCGCGGAAGTTTTCATCTCCTTGGGGACTTGGATCTTCCAGGCAAGGCGGGGCTTGAGAATCGTGTCGTCTCCGAGCGAGGGGAAGAGCGGTTCGCCCGGTAGCTGGAACCGGATCTTTCCCTCCGTCTCAATGATCGGCTCCTCCATCCCGGCTCCGCCGGATGCCCCCCCCTGCGGAACATAGCCGGAGCGGATGACCTTCCCCTTCACCACATGATCCGGCTTCTGCTGCTCATGAACCGCGAAATCGATCTCCTTGCCCTCGAAGAGGGAGAGAAGGAGGCGCTGGGTGACGGGGTCGTTGCGGTAGTTCTGCTCGAGGATCTGGAGCGGCGCGCCGGAGGAATCGCGCAGGATGACCGAGTCGGGTTCCAGTCGGAGGGTCGCCCCGTCGAAGGAAACCTCGTTGATCCCTTTTTTGAGGTCGAGTGGCACCGTATCCCTGACCACCGCGAAGCTTTGGTTGTAGATCGTCAGCGAGGGGGATGCCGCCGACAGAGTGGTGGACAATGAGGCGGCGAGGCAAAGAGCAGGGAGGAGGGGTGGTGATTTCATGGCTAGAGGGGAAGTTGCCGGATGGTCACGCCTGATGTCTGGAAGTTCAAGCTCCACCTGCTCACATCCCCGAGATCTTTTCCCTGCTGGCAACCGCCCTTCCAGCGCGTTAGTTTAATACCCATGAAGTCCTCCATCACGACCCTTTCGCTGCCCGGCATTGTGCTTGCATGGATCGCCACCGCCCCGGTTGCCCATGCGGCCGATCCGGCTTCTGCCGCGAAACCTTACCCTCTCACCACCTGCATCGTCTCCGATGAGAAACTCGGTGAAATGGGCAAGCCGGTGATGGTTGACCACAAAGGCCTGCAGGTCGGCTTCTGCTGCAAATCGTGCCTCGGCGATTTCGACAAGGAGCCCGCCAAGTACCTCGCCAAGCTCCCGTCCAAGTAATGCCATGGAACCCCTCCTTCATTGTCGAGCGCATCGAATCCTCCGCCGACTGTTCTTTTCCTGAGTTCCTGAGTTCCTGATTAGAAATTTCCCATGACGTACAATTACGAAAATCTGGCCCGCGTCCTCACCGCTCACTCCACCAAGCTGAAGGCCGGTGAGAACGTCCTCATCGATGTCTCCGACACGCCCGAGGAGTTCGTGATCGCGCTCATCCGCGCCGTCCGCGCGGCGAAGGCCGAGCCCTTCGTCCTGATGCACTCCGGCCGCATCAGCCGTGAACTGGCCTTGGGCGTCACCGGCCCGCAGGCCGAGACGATGGCGGCGATCGACCTGGCCCGCCTGCGGAAGATGCAGGCCTACATCGCCGTGCGCGGGTCGCTCAACATCTCGGAGACCGCCGACGTCCCCCAGCAGAAGATGGCCCTCCTCTCTTCCAAGCTCCGCCCCGCCCTCGACTACCGGATCAACAAGACCCGCTGGGTGGTGCTTCGCTGGCCGACTCCCTCGATGGCGCAGCAGGCCCAGATGAGCACGGAGGCCTTTGCCGAATTCTTCTTCCGCGTCTGCACGCTCGACTACGCCAGGATGATCCCGGGGATGAAGGCGCTCAAGGCTCTCATGGATCGCACCGACAAGGTCCATATCAAGGGTCCCGGCACCGATCTTCGCTTCAGCATCAAGGGGATTGGCTCGGTGATCTGCGGGGGTGAGCACAACATCCCGGACGGCGAGGTCTTCTCCTGCCCGGTGAAGGATTCGGTCGAGGGCCATGTCACGTTCAACTCCCCGACGCTCAACCGCGGCATCGCCTTCGACCATGTGCGCCTTGAATTCTCCAAGGGACGCATCGTGAAGGCCACGGCCAACCACACCAAGGCGCTCAACGAGATCCTCGACACCGATGCCGGGGCGCGCTTCATCGGCGAGTTCTCACTCGGCTTCAATCCCCACATCCTCCACCCGATGCGCGACATCCTCTTTGACGAGAAGATCGCCGGCTCCTTCCACTTCACGCCGGGACAGGCCTACGAGGTGGCGGGCAACGGGAACAAGAGCGCCATCCACTGGGACATGGTCTGCATCCAGCGCAAGGACTACGGCGGCGGCGAGGTCTGGTTCGACGGGAAGCTGATCCGCAAGGACGGGCTCTTCGTTCCTGCCGCGCTCCAGGCTCTCAATCCCGACCGACTCCTCGGCAAGCCCCGCAAAGCCGCCCCGTCACGGAAGGCGGCCGCCAAGCCGGGTGCCGCCCGCGGACGCTGACCGCTCTCGTTTTCCGCAAAACGACCCATGATCCGTCGTCACATCCGGGACTTTATCCGGAAATTCCATGAGCTTCTCGATGCCAAGGATGCGCCGCACTCCGTGGCCGGCGGGACCTCCATCGGCGTCTTCTTCGGGTTCCTCCCGATCTTCGGCCTAAAGACCCTCGGCGCCATGGCGCTCTCACTGTTGACGCGCTGCAGCGTCGTCGGCTCGGTCATCGGGGTATCGCTGCACGATCTCTTCATCCCGATCTGGCCGTTGATCCTGCGCTGGCAATTCCAAGTCGGCTTCTGGATCCTGAGCAATCCGCACCACTTCGCGCCTCCGCTGACAAGACAGGACTTCAAGTTTTCCGAGATCCTGCAGTGGGACAACTTTGTCGACATCGGTCTCCCTCTGCTTGTCGGCGGGGTAATTTTCGCCCTTCCCGTCTCCCTCATCAGCTACGGCGCCGTCCTCATCATCATGCAGAAACGGGCCGCCCGGAGGAAGAGGCTGGCGGCCAAGCAGGAATTTCAGGACAAGGCGTGGGAGCAGCCCTAGTTGGGTGATAGGTTCTAGGCAATAGGGAATAGGGGATTGCACCTTTTGGCTTGTGAGCACCAGGCAAGAGGGCCTATCGTCCCAGCCCCTTCTCATCATGGCTGATTCCACTCTCACATTCGGTCTTCCTTCGGGAAGCCTCATGGAAGCGACCCTTGCGCTTTTCCAGCGGGCGGGCTTTTCCATCTCGGGAACCAGCCGTTCTTACCGACCAGTCGTGGATGACCCGGAGCTACGGCTTCGTCTGCTCCGCGCCCAGGAGATGAGCCGGTATGTCGAAGGCGGCTATCTGGACTGCGGCATCACCGGCCGCGACTGGGTCGAGGAGAACGGTTCCAAGGTGGAGGTTCTCGCAGAGCTACCCTACAGCAAGGCGACCTCCAACCCCACCCGCTGGGTGATCGCGGTTCCCGAGGACTCCCCGTACAAGACCGTCAAGGATCTCGAAGGGAAGCGCATCGCCACCGAGGCCGTGGGCCTGACCCGCCGCTACTTCGAGAGTCATGGGGTGAAGGCTGAGATCGAGTTTTCCTGGGGCGCCACCGAGGTGAAGGTGCCCGACCTCGTCGACGCGATCGTCGATATCACCGAGACCGGATCCTCCCTCCGCGCCAACAAGCTCCGCATCCTGGAGACCATCATCGAATCCTATCCCGTCCTGGTTGCCAACAAGGCCTCCTACGCCGATTCCTGGAAGCGCGGGAAGATGGAGCGCATCGCCCTCCTGCTCGTCGGGGCCCTCACCGCCCGTGACAAGGTCGGCCTCAAGATGAACCTTCCGAGGACAAAGCTGCAGAATCTCCTCGACGCGCTCCCCGCTCTCCGCAATCCTACCGTTTCGCCTTTGGCCCAAAACGACTGGGTGGCTGTGGAGACCGTTATCGACGAGAAAATCGTCCGGGAGATCATACCGCAACTGAAGTCACTCGGTGCCGAAGGCATCATCGAATATCCGCTGAACAAAGTCGTCTACTAAGACCGCTTCTCCAAGAACCGAAAGAACAAGCCCCGATGGGATCGATCAAAAAGAAACGCAAAGCCAAAATCGCCAAGCACAAGCGCCGCAAGCGCATGAAGCTCAACCGGCATAAGAAGCGCCTGCGTTACAAGTCTTAAGCAGGGGCCCCCAAGCCCTCCCGCCGAACAGGGCGGTTCAGGTCAAACCAAAGCTCCCTACAAGGGAGCTTTGCGTGTTTATGGCCACGATCTCCATCTCCCGGCTGCCAGAGGCGCTTAGCCCCACGCATTGCCCTGCTGTCCTTCCGGGGGTTTACGCCCCGATATCGCGGCGCAGCTGTTTCCCCTCGAAGGTGATCTTCTCTGCAGCGGCGTAAGCTTTGGCTCGGGCCTCTTCAAGGGTCGAACCAAGCGCGGTGACGCCGAGGACCCGGCCTCCGTTTGTCACGACATGGACATCCTTGGTTGCCGTGCCGGCATGGAAGACAACCACATCCGGGTCGGACGATGCTTCCTCGATTCCCGAGATGACTTTTCCTTTTTCGATCGGGCCGGGGTAGCCGCCGGAGGCTAGCACGATGCAGACGGCGGCGCGGGTGTCCCATTCGGGGGCCGCCGTGCCAAGCTTGCCATCGACCGTGGCCTCGATCAGGTCGAGGAGATCGCTTTTGAGCCGCCTCATCAGCACCTGAGTCTCTGGATCTCCGAAGCGGCAGTTGAACTCGAGCACCTTCGGCCCCTTGGGCGTCATCATCAGCCCGGGGAAGAGCATTCCCGAGAAGGGAAGCCCGTCCGCGGCAAGCCCCCGGACAAACGGCTCCATCACCTCGCGCCGGATACGTTCCTGCATCGCCCCATCGACCTCACGCGAGGGGCTGATGGTCCCCATGCCGCCCGTATTCGGCCCCTGGTCGCCGTCGAGCGCTCGCTTGTGGTCCTTTGCATCGGGAAACAGGGTGTACCCCGTTCCATCCACCAGCGCATGGATGGAGCACTCGGGACCGGTCAGGAATTCCTCGATGACGACGGTGCTGCCGGCATCGCCGAAAACCTTCTCGATCATCGATTGGCGCACGGCCGTCTCGGCCTCCTCCCTGGTCTGCACGATCACGACGCCCTTGCCGAGGGCGAGGCCATCGGCTTTCACCACGAGGGGATAGGATGCCATCGCGCAATGGGCCAGCGCGGCCTCCGGATCGGAAAAGGTCGCGGATCCTGCCGTCGGGATGCCGTGGCGTACCATGAACTCCTTGGCAAACGACTTGGAGGCCTCGAGTCGTGCGGCGGCGGCGACCGGCCCGAAGACGCGGAGCCCCTCGTTCAGGAAGAGATCGACGATGCCTGCCGCCAGCGGATCATCGGGACCGACGATGGTCAGATCGATCTTCTCTGCCAAGGCAAGGGCGACAAGGCCGGAGAGATCAGTTGCGGCGACGGGGTGATTGGTGGCAATCGCTGCGCTACCCGCATTGCCGGGAGCGCAATGCAGCGACGTCACGCGGGGGCTTTGAGCGAGCTTCCAGAGAAGGGCGTGCTCACGGCCGCCAGATCCGATCACAAGAATTTTCATGCGCAGGAGCATGGAGGCGGGGGCACATCGTGTCCAGACTGACAGGCGTGCCGGTGATGGGGAATGAGCTATAGGCTATCGGGAAAAGCATTGAAAACAAGGTCGGGGGATTCTCCCCATCACCCATCACCCATCACCCATCACCGATTCCCGATCCCCTATCTCTCCGCCAGCGGATGGCGCACATCGGGCAGGACTGCCGCCACGGAGACTTCCACCTCACGCTCCTGGCCGAGCATGTTGAGCAGGATGGCCACGCGGTCGCGAGCGGGCAGGATCCGTGTGACCAGCGCCTTGACGCCGAGGAAGGGGCCCTCGACCACCTTGACCTCCTCCCCCTCCTTGATTTCGGAAGTGATTTCGACCGTCTCGCCGTCGGCGACATGTCTGCGAAGATCCCTGATGATCGACTCATCCAGCACGCAGGGACGACCGCCGAAGGAGAGCGTCTTGGCAACCCCGCTGATGGCGGCCACCCGGCGGTGAAGCTCCGGGTAGACAAAACGGACGAAGAGGTAGCCGGGAAACATCGCCTCCAGCACCCAAGCCACGCCGGTCGAGCGGGCACGCTTGAATCGGATCTTGGGGCAGAAGACCTCCAGCCCAAGTTCCCCGCGCAGCAGTCGTGTGGCAATCCCTTCCTGCTTCGGCTTGGCCTTCACGCAATACCAAAGCAGCTCGTCGGAAAAGAGGGGTTCCTGGCGCTCGGGTTCGCTCATCAGTTCATCGTCGCACGGAGGGAGTCCTTCGGCAATGCGATGCTTGCGCCGCGGGGTCGGGCATTGTGACGAAATCGTGACAAGCCCCCCCTTGGAACGCGCCAGTGTAACGGCTTAAAGAAACCCCGTGCAAGAGACTGATGCCAGCCACTACCGCAGCGTCTGGATTTCCGACGTGCATCTGGGCACGCGCGGCAGCCAGACGGGCGCTTTGCTTGGTTTCCTCCGGACCATCGAATGCGAGACTCTCTATATCGTTGGTGACCTCATCGACATCTGGGCCATGAAACGGGGCGTTTTCTGGACCCAGGAACACAGCGACGTGATCCAGAAAATCCTCCGCAAGGGCCGCAAGGGGTCAAAGATTATCTACATCCCCGGCAACCATGACGAGCGCATCGCGGACTTTTCCGGCGACTACGCCAATGTCCATATCCAGCCCCGGGCGATCCACACCACCGGTGACGGGCGACGCCTGCTCGTGGTGCACGGCCACGAACTCGACGCCGTGGTCCAGAACATCGGCTGGCTCGCCCATGTCGGCGACGTCGGCTACCGGATTCTGCTTCGCCTCAACGGCCCGGTGAACCTGTGCCGACGTCTGCTTGGGTTCGGCCACTGGTCCCTGAGCGCCTACGTGAAGGGCAAAGTGAAGAATGTCGTGAACTTCATCGGGGGCTTTGAGGAATCGATGGTGCGGTTCGCCGCCGACGAGGGGGCGGAGGGCATCATCTGCGGCCATATCCACACGGCGGCGATCCGCAAAATCAAGAACCTCGACTATTACAACACAGGCGACTGGGTCGAGAGTCGCACCGCCTTGGTCGAGGAGATGAACGGCCACCTCAAGTTGCTGCAGTTCACACCATCCGGGGATATCCTTCACACCCTGGCCATCTGCGGTCATCTTGGCAAACCCGCCGAATCCGCGCCGGAACGGGCCACCGCACCGCCTGCTGCAAAACCCCTTGCTGTCTGAAAAGACTGGCGGCGGAACCCTCTCCGCTTTAGGTAGGGAGGCCTTCCGATGACCATCTGCCTGCTCAAATCCAAGATCCACCGCGCCGCCGTCACCGGCGCCTCCGTTGATTACGAGGGAAGCCTCACCATCGCCTCCGACCTCGCCGAGCGCGTCGGCCTGCGTCCTTATGAGAAGATCCTCGTAGGGAATATGGGAAACGGCGAACGCTTCGAGACTTACGTGATCTACGGACCCCGCGGGTCGGGCGCGATCGAGCTCAACGGCGCGACCGCCCACTTGGGCAAGATCGGCGACCGCCTCACCATCATGTCGTATGCGTGGCTCAACGAGGAGGAGGCCGCGAGGCACAGGCCTTCGGTCATTCTTGTGGATGAAAAGAACGCCGTAATCAGGGCGTAGCACTTGGGATTTTGGCGCAGCGCAGTGTTCGCCTGCGCTTGCAGTAGTTCACTACAGCATCGCTTGGCGGCCTAGCGCTGCATCCAAACTTCCAGCGCTAGTTATTTACATCCCTGTCTTCCCCCTTCCCGAGTTCCTAATTAATGCCGGCTTCCGTGCGCGTCAGCGGAAACCACGGGATCAGGAGGATACCCAGTCCGCAGGTGATGCCGCAGAGAATAACAGCGGGCCCGATGCCCGCGCGATCGGCTACCCATCCGGCGATCCAGCTTCCGAGAGCGAGCGATCCCTGGAAGGTAAGCAGGTAGAAGGAAATCGTCCTCCCGCGTATCCGATCGGGTGAGCAGAACTGGATCGAGACATTGTGGTTCACCGCCACGACGATCCAGAAAAGCCCGGCCACCAGCATTGCGATGGCAACGAGCGGCGTGTTCCTTCCCAAGCCTACCACGACGACGCAGAGCGCGAAGACCACTTGGGAGACCGCCACCATCTGGTCGATCGGGAAGCGACGCCTAAGCGTCGGAATCACCAAGGCACCAGCAACCGAGCCGACCCCAAAGGAGCTGAGCAGAAAGCCATACCCCTGCGCCCCCGTGCCTAGGTGATTGCGAGCAACCACGGGCAGGAGTGCCCAGACCCCCGATCCCGTCACCATGAAGAATGCGGAGCGGAGCAGGATGCCGCCGATCAGCGGCGAGTTGCGGACAAAGGCCCACCCTTCACCCAGCGACCGCACCAGGTTGGCCGGGGTGGCCTTCCCCTTGGCCTGAACCACCAGATGCTCCGGAATGCGGCGGAGTCCGGCCAGCACGGCGACAAAGGAAACGGCATTAATCGCGAAGACCAAAGCCGCGCCGAAGCCGGCCACAAGGAATCCTCCCAGCGCCGGGCCGATCGCGCGGGCAAGATTGAAGCTGATGCTGTTGAGCGAGACGGCCGCGGCCGTCTTGTCCCGGGTCACGAGATCCTGAAGTAGGGTCTGCCAGCCGGGGAGATGGATCGCTGAGCCGATCCCCAGGAGAAGCAACAGGATCAGCAATTCCACCGGACGCAGCTTTCCGCTCCAGGCCATCACTGCCATGAGAGCGGCCATGGCCATCATCCAGAGCTGGGCCCCGACCAGCAGGCGACGGCGGTTGGTGAGATCGGTCAGCGCCCCGCCCGCGACCCCGAGCAGAAAGGCAGGAAGACTGGCCGCTGTCTGGACAAGGCCGATGAGGAGGGGCGAGTCGGTCAGCGTCGTCATCAGCCAGGCCGCCGCGGCGCCGTGCATGATGGTGCCGAGATTCGAGAGAAAGTTCGCGATCCACAGATCGCGGAACTCGGGTTGGCGGAGAGGGGCAATGCCGGCTCCGAAGAGATTTCCGCTCATGGTCGCAGGACTTTTCTGAACACCCTCATGAGGGTATTCTCGCAGGTTGCTCTCGCCCCCTCCACTCCGGAGTGATAACGGGAAAGGATGAACCCAATTCTCCGCGATCCCTCCCTCTTCAAGCAGCATGCCTATGCCTCCGGTGTCTGGAAAAAAGCCTCCGACAGTTCGGCCCTGGAAGTCCGGGATCCGGCGGATGGACTTCCGCTGGGCAGTGTTCCGGCGCTCTCGGCACGCGAAGTCGTCGAGGCCATCGGGGCCGCCCATCAGGCGATGGCAGCCTGGAGCAGGGAAACGGCCGCGCGGCGTTCAGCAATCCTGAGGCGATGGTTCGAGCTGATCACGGCCAACACCGACGATCTGGCAGCCATCCTGACTGCTGAGCAGGGAAAGCCACTTGCGGAGGCTCGTGTCGAGGTTGCCTACGGGGCATCCTACATCGAGTGGTTCGCCGCCGAGGCTGTGCGCATCGAGGGGGAGATCATTCCCAGCCCATCGGCTGACAAGCGTGTGCTGGTGATGAAGGAACCCGTCGGCCTTTGTGCGGCGATCACCCCGTGGAACTTCCCCATCGCGATGATCACCCGCAAGGTCGCCCCAGCGCTTGCCGCAGGCTGTGCCATACTCGTGAAGCCCGCGCCACAGACACCATTCTCGGCCCTCGCGCTCGCAGAACTCGCACTTCTTGCAGGATTGCCCGCGGGACTTTTCTCAGTCCTCACGGGCGAAGCCTCCGTTATCGGGCCCGAATTCACGCGCAGTCCGCTCATCAGGAAGCTGAGCTTCACCGGCTCCACGGCAGTCGGGAAGAAGCTGATCTCCGACTCGGCCTCCACCGTGAAGCGCGTGACCATGGAGTTGGGAGGGAACGCACCTTTCCTTGTCTTTGAGGATGCCGACCTGGAGGCCGCTGTCGAGGGGTTGATGGCTTCCAAGTTCCGTGCCAGCGGACAGACCTGCATCAGCCCCAACCGCATCCTGCTTCACCGCTCGGTGGCCGAACGCTTCACTCAACTTCTGCTCCCGGCGGTCGAAGGGCTGAAGGTTGGGCCCGGCACCTTGGATGGAGTCGATCAGGGACCGCTCATCGACGAGGCGGCGGTGGCGAAAGTCGAGCGGGTGATCGGAGATGCCGTTTCCAAGGGGGCCGTGATCCTTGCCGGCGGCAAGCGCCACGCACTTGGCGGCACATTCTTCGAACCCACCATCCTCACCCGATGCTCAACCGTGATGGAAGTTGCCCGTGTCGAGATCTTCGGTCCGGTGATCCCGATCTTCACTTTCAGCACCGACGAGGAGGCAATCCGGTTGGCCAATGCCACCGACGCCGGCCTTGCCGCCTATTTCTACAGTAAGGATCTATCCCGTGTCTGGCGCGTCGCCGGTGCCTTGGAATACGGGATGGTCGGCGTGAACACCGGCATGCTCTCGAATGCGGTCGCGCCCTTCGGCGGCATCAAGGAATCGGGTTACGGCTGGGAAGGATCCCGTCACGGGATCGAGGATTACCTCACCATGAGGTGTGTCTGCATGGGCGGACTGGGGTGATCCCGCGCTGTAACTGGGATCACCGCAATGCCTGTGCACCAAAGGCGGTAAGAATACCGATAGCGACTGCCCAAGGGGCGACTCCGAGTGAGATCGCCAGTTGGATGCGGCGTGGTGATTCTCCAAGCGCGAGAGCAATTACTGCCGTCGCCTGGGGCCCGATGGTCACCGGGGCGATGAGCCCTAGACCCCAGAGCCCGAAGCGATGCCAGACCCTCCAGAAGAGCTT
>JBIIGI010000033.1:0-24602 GCA_044236545.1 Chthoniobacterales bacterium | reverse complement strand
TGGGTCGCGTAGTTGAGCACGGAGAGCACCTTGCCGCCCGCGATCTCCGCCGGGGGATGTGCGGCGTAGGAATCGACGAGTTTGCGGATCTTGGCGGCACCCTCGGCACCCTCGAAGGTGAGCGACTCCCCCCTCTCCAGATAGAATCCGTATTGCGAATAAATCCGGTCGAGTAACGTGACGACGCTGATCCCCTGCGAGGCCGCGTAGGCAGCCACCTCGGCGAAGCAGATCACGGCCGCGTTGCCATCCTTGTCCCTGACGAAGTCGCCGGTGTTGTAGCCGTAGCTCTCCTCCCCGCCGAAGACGAAGAAGAGGGATTCCTTCAGGCGTGCCTCGCGCGTCTCCTCCTCCGAGAGTTCGCGGTAACGGGAGCGGATGTCTTCCGGAAGCTTCTCCTCGTAGGCGCGCTGCTTGGCCCCGATGTATTTGAAACCGGTGAGTGTCTCGACGCAACGGACGCCGAAGCCCTGCGCGATGACCTTCTGCAGGTCGGTGGTGACAAGGCTCTTGATCACGACGGCGTGATCGCGGTTGGCCTCGTTGAGGATCCCCTTCTCGAAGAGACGCTTGAGGCGGTACCAGACCATCAGCGATCCGATCTGGTTTCCGGTGAGCAGGAGCAGTTTTCCCGACTCGTCCCGGACCGCCACCCCCATCCGGTCGTCATCCGGATCGGTGGCCTGAACCAGGGCGGCCTTCTCCCGGTCGGCCAGTTCCATGCCGAGCTTCAGCGCCTCGGGATACTCGGGATTCGGCGATTTCACCGTCGGGAAGAGCCCGTCGGGCACCATCTGTGACTGGACCGGGATGCATTCCACGCCGAGTCGGTGGAGCATCGGGACGATGATGACGCCGCCGACGCCGTGAAGAGGCGTGAAGACGGTCTTGAGCGCCGGTTTACGGCGGAAGAGTTCCGGGTCGACAATCAGCTTCTCCAGGCGATCCATGTAAGCCTCGTCGATCTCCCTCCCGATCGGGATGATCTTTCCCCGTTCCGCCTCGGGAAGAGCCTCGTAGGAATCGTCCCCCGCGTTGACCCTGTCGATGATCCCCTTGTCGTGGGGAGCAACGACCTGGGCGCCGTCGTCGAAGTAGACCTTGTAGCCGTTGTAGCCGGGGGGATTGTGGCTGGCGGTGATGTTGATGCCGGCGGCGGCCTTCCTGTAGCGCACCGCGTAGGAAAGCTCCGGCGTGGAACGGGGCCCCTCGAAGAGAAGGGCGTCGCACCCCAGATCGGTCATCACCTTGGCGGCAAGCTCCGCGAACTCACGCGAGAAAAACCGCGTGTCGTGGCTGATCGCGATCGCCGGGCGGCCGGGACGGTTCTCCCTCCGGTGCCAGTCGCGGACATACTGGGCGAGCCCCCGGGTGGCCCGGATGATGTTGTAATCGTTCATCGCGTTGGTGCCGATGCAGGCGTGCTCGGGGCGTCCGTCCGGTCGTCCCGGCCCGGCCTCCACCTTGGTCACCACCTCTCCGATCGTCTTCCCCCGCAGGCCCCCGGTGCCGAAGGCCAGCGTCTGGAAGAAACGGTTGTTGAGTTCGTCCCATCGTCCCGCTTCAGCCAGTTCCGCGATCACTTCCCCGGCGATGGCCGGTGAGTTGCGGGAAAGGAGCCCGCGGATATTCTCCGCGGAGGATGCGAGAAGGGAGCCGGCGGCTTCCGCGGCTGCGATGGAATCGAGGAGCTTGGACATTGCCCGATGTTGATGAGTGAATATTTTCCGGTAAAGCAAACAAGGGAGCCAGCGATCAACGCCACTCCCCCATCACACTTCGATGCCGACAGCCCGGAGCTTCGACTCCACGTGGGTGAAGTGACGCTGCGGGGCGCAGATCCTCCCGAGTTCCGCGGCATCGATGTGCCGCATGACCTCACTCTCCTCGCTCAGGGTACGGAGCAAGGGGATCTTTTCGGCCCAGGTTCTCATGGCGGCGCGCTGGACGGCCTCGTAGGCATTCTTGCGGGCCATGCCCCGGTCGGTGAGTTCCAGGAGGACGGCCTGACTTCCATAGAGGCCGAGCGTGAGCTCCATGTTGCGCTCCATGTGCTCGGGATAGACCGTGAGGTCGCGGACGAGGCGGGTCAGCAGGACGAGCATGTAATCGAGCAGCGTGCAGGAGTCGGGCAGGATGATGCGCTCCGCGCTACTGTGGCTGATATCGCGCTCGTGCCAGAGGGCGACGTTCTCCATGGCGGTCTGCGCGTTGCCGCGCAGGACGCGGGCCAGACCGCAGAGCCGTTCGCCGGTGATCGGGTTGCGCTTGTGAGGCATGGCGGAGCTCCCCTTCTGCCCCTTGGCAAAGGCCTCCTCGACCTCGAGCACCTCCGTGCGCTGGAGATGGCGGAACTCGGTCGCCCAGCAGTCGATGCTGCAGCCGATCAGAGCCAGCGTGGTCAGGAACTCGGCATGACGGTCGCGCTGGATGATCTGGGTTGAAATCGCCGCGGGCTTCAGTCCGAGACGCTCGCAGACAAAGGCCTCGACCTTGGGATCGAGGTGGGCGTTGGTGCCGACGGCGCCGCTCAGCATCCCGTAGGCAACGCGGTCGCGTGTCTCCTTGAGGCGCTCGATGGCGCGGCCGAACTCGTCATACATGACCCCGAGCTTCAGACCGAAGGTGACCGGTTCGGCATGGATACCATGGCTGCGGCCGATCATGGGGGTGAACTTGTGCTCCCGCGCACGCACGGCGATCGCCACCCGGAGTTCCTCAAGATCCTTGAGCAGGATGTCGGCCGACTCGCACATCTGAACGGCCAGGGTGGTGTCGAGCAGGTCGGAGGAGGTGAGGCCGCGGTGGATCCAGCGGGCGGGCTCCCCCACGTGGGTGGCGACTTCCTCGAGGAATGCGATCACATCGTGGTTGGTGCGCTTCTCGATCTCGCGGACCTCCTCGATCCGGAAGGTTCCTTTCTCGCGGATGGTCCTGGCATCCTCCTTGGGAACGATCCCGAGTTCGGCCATGCCCTCGCAGGCAAGGGTCTCGATCTCGAGCCAGATTTCAAGTTTCCTCTGCTCCGTCCAAATGGAGCGCATCTCGGGGCGGCTGTAACGTTCGATCATCGCGCGAGAGTAGCGAAGGGAGGGCGGCTGTGAAGCGGGTTTTCATACCCGGGGAAAAATCATTCCCATGCCGCCTCACACTTTTCGGTTTGCCGTCCGGGGAGAGCCGTTGCACGGTAGGACGCGACCATGAAGACCCTTCTCATCACCGGTGGAACGACGGGCTTCGGCCGATCTCTCGCCGAAGAGGCATTGCAGAGAGGCCACCGGGCGGTGCTGGCTGTCAGGAATCCCGGGCATGTCGCCGATCTTGAGGAACGTTTTCCCGAAACGGCGTGTGCCCTGCCATTGGACCTGACCGATCCGGAAGGGCCCAACCGGGTCGTGGCGTCAACGGTGGCGCGCTTCGGCCGTCTTGATGTGCTCCTCAACAACGCGGGCTTCGGCCTGCTCGCGGCGCTGGAAGAGACCACCGATGCGCAGATCGACCGCAACCTGGCGACGAACTTCACCGGCCCGCTCCGGCTGATCAGGGCGGCCTTGCCGGTGATGCGCGAACAGAAGAGCGGCCACATCGTCAACATGTCGGCCATCGCCGCCTACGCCAACCACGCGGGATTCGCCGTCTATGGCGGGGCCAAGGCCGCCCTGGACGCCGCTTCGGAGGCCGTCGCCGAGGAGGTTGCCCCCCACGGCATCCGCTTCACCCTGATCGTGCCGGGCCCCTTCCGCACCGACTTCATCGCCCGCTCGCTCGAGAACGGTGCGACCATGACCGAATATGCCGGGACGGTTGGAAAGTTCGGCTCCATCCTCGGGAAGATCAACGGCCGCCAACCGGGCGATCCGCTGCGGGCGGCCAAGGTCATCTGCGACCTCCTTGATGCGGAGAAGCCTCCCTTCCGTCTCCTTATCGGATCCTATGCCCACGCTCAGTTTTCCAAAAAACTGGCCTCGCAAGAGTCCGAGATGAAGGCCTGGAGAGACACCGGATTCCCGACGGATTTTCCTGCCGGCACGTGAGCAAAACCGGTGCAAGCGCTTGGATTGGTCGCTGACGTTCACGCTCTCCCGACTTGACCGGAACGACGGGAAAGGCCACTCCTCAAAAACCCCCATCTCTCCACCCCGCAACCCAACTCCATGAAAGTCCTCTCCATCGATATCGGCGGCACCCATGTCAAAATCCTCCTGAGCGGCGAAAAGGAACCGCGCAAGATGCCATCGGGTCACGACTTCACGCCGTCCCAACTGGTCAGCGATGTCAACGAACTCGCGAAGGGGTGGAGTTTCGAGGTGATCTCGATCGGGTTTCCGGCGCCCGTGCACGACAACCGACCTGCGGCCGAGCCGTTCAACCTCGGCCCGGGATGGGTCGGTTTCGATTATGAAAAGGCTTTCGGCAAGCCCGTGCAGATGATCAATGACGCCGCCATGCAGGCGCTCGGCAGTCACAAGGGAGGCAAGATGCTTTTTCTGGGGCTAGGCACGGGTCTCGGCAGCGCCCTGGTCACTGACCAAGCCCTCCTCCCGTTGGAACTGGGCCACCTTCCCTTCAGAAAAAAAACTTTTGAGGATTATGTCGGGTTGAAGGCCCTGGAGAAGAGCGGAAGGAAAAAGTGGGAACAGCATGTCGTTGAAACCGTGGAACTCCTGTCCGCCGCGATCCTGCCCGACTACGTCGTGCTGGGCGGTGGCAACGTGAAGAAACTCCGGCAACTCCCTCCCTCATGCATCGCCGGGAGCAATGCGAACGCCTTCCTCGGCGGATTCCGGATCTGGGAGGGAGCGGCTCATCTCAACGCGACACCCAAACCCGCCCCTCGGAAGTCGTCGCGAGCTCCCCGCAGGAAGAAACTGAGCAGTTAGGGAAGCGCTGATAAAACCCAGAACTTGCATTAGGAACCCGAAGGTCCGGGAAAGGGGAGTTAAAATGGTTAGAACGTTACAACCAAGGCTCTGGGAAGAGCCGCGGAAGACTACCGAAGGTAGCCCTGAAAGGGCGCCACGGCATCCGGGAGGATGTGGCGTCAATGTTACAAGGTGGCTCCGGAAACCCCTGAACCTCGATTCGAGAAGGCGCCATCAAGAAGTTTGCTGATCATGGCTTGGCTCGGAGAGTGGAATGACCGCCTGCTGTCAGCACGTTCTAACGTTTCAACCGTTGACGCCACTTGCCTCCCGGCAAGCGGTGGCGCCCTTACGGGTCACGACTGCGCGTGATCTACCGCGCATGTTCCAGCATGCTTGGTTCAACGGTTTTAACCATCCGACGACTCACCATCCGGAGTGAGGGGATGTTCCGTCGCGCTCCAAGGATGATGCCGGTGGTCTTGGGTTCAGGAACCTGCATCGGACAATCGGGAACGCAGAAATTCCTCCACGGAGACCGCTCGTTCAGGAGCCGCCATGAGAAGACCCTCCTCCTCCGTGACCAGTGGCAGGTTCAACTGCTCCGAGAGCGCCAGGTACTGGGTCTCGTATGAAGAAAGTCCGAGTTTGATCGCCAGACGGAATGCCCTCACGGGATCAGGGACCTGCTGACGGACCCCAATAAGTGACCGAAAGTCACGCCAGACCGCTTCCAATGCGTCAGGATCCCCACCGGCCGTCCCGACCGCGGAGATGATGTTGAGCAACTCGTGGTTGAGGATGGGAGGAGTGATCCATTCCGGATCGATCCTGTAAAGTTGCCTTGAAGCTTCGGTCAACTCCCCCTCCAAAAGAAGAAAGGCCACCACGGAAGCGTCTACCACGATCATCTTCTGCCCTCCCTGCGTGCGCCGGAAAGCCACGACCGATTCAATCGTACCGGTGAACGGAAAGCTGGCGGCAGAGTGGTGGGGCGGGACGGCATCTGCCGTGCCTTTAACCCGGTTCGGAGCAACTCCCTGATCAACTCCTTCAGAGTCAACCTTTCCTGCGCCGCCATGATCTTTATTTCCGTAGCCAGTTCATCCGGCAGATCCAAAGTGGTTCGCATAAATACATATAGTCATAAAAGCATACTTATGTCAATAGGCGTGGCGTGATTTCAACTCCCTCACGCCCACAGCGAAATCAAAACTCTTGTTTGGATCGCTCGCGCCTTCAACAAAGCCTCCGGGAGGAGGCGCGGAGAAGCATGCTGCAGGCATGAGCCCCCACCCCGATGGGGGACGGCACCGCTGCTTCTCGGGGGTGAAGTACCTTTCAGCACCCATCATGGGATTTCATCAGCGGTTCCTTAGAGTTCCAGAAAAACTCCACGCGACTCGCTCGATGACAAAGCCGTGTTCCGTTGTCCCTTGACCCAGCCTCGGGTTGCTGATTTGTTTAATGCCATTAAGTATTTTCGGACTCACCACTCTTATCCCGTATTCCGATGTCCATGAGCGACGAGCCCACTTCTCCCAATCAATCGATCACTCCGGTCACCCCTGAGATCATCAACCTCTCCGACAACCCCTCCCCCCCGAAGCATCCGAAGCGCACCCTGCTACTGGCCGTGACCGGCATGCTGCTCTTCTTGGTCGCAATCGGGGGCTGGAAGGCGTGGCAGATCTCCCAAGCGATCGCGATGGGCAAGGCATTCAGAATGCCACCCGATGCGATCACCAGCATCAAGGTGACCCCGGAGGTGTTCTCCCCGACCCTGGAGGCCGTGGGCTCCATCTCCTCCACGCAGGGAGTGATGCTCAGCGCCGACCTTCCCGGCATGGTGACAACCATCCTCTTCGAATCGGGTTCCCACGCCACCAACGGTCAGATCCTCGTCCAACTCGACACGCGTCAGGAGGAAGCCCAACTCAGGACGGCGAAAGCCAAACTGGAGCTCGCCAGGCACAACCTCGAACGCAACACCGGACTGAGGCAGGGACAGGTCATCGCGGAGTATGCCTTTGAGGAGACCAAGAGCCAGTTTGACGCCGCCCAGGCTTCACTCGAGGAGATTCATGCTGTGATCGGGAGAAAGACAATCCGCGCCCCCTTCGCCGGCGAACTCGGCATCCGTCAGGTCAACGTCGGCCAATACCTCAAGAGCGGCGATCCCATCGTGCAACTCGAGTCGCTTGACCCGATTTACGTGAACTTCTCACTACCCCAGCAGAACCTTGGCAGCCTCTCGGTCGGACAAACCGTCCGCCTCCGTGCCGACGGCATCCCTGACAAGTCCTTCACCGGGAAGATCACGGCCATCAATTCCGCAGTCGACACGGCCACACGCAATATCCAGGTGCAGGCCACCGTCCCGAACCCCAACCACACCCTCCGGTCCGGAATGTTCGCCGGTGTGCAGGTGACCCTGCCAACCAGGGAGAACGTGATCATGGTGCCGGCGACCGCCGTCCAGTACGCACCCTATGGTAATTCCCTCTTTGTGATCGGGACGATGAAGGATCCGGCCGGAAAGGAATATCTCGGCGTCAGGGAGCAGACGGTCACCCTCGGCAGGACACGGGGAGACCAGGTCGAGGTGGCCAAGGGACTCTCGCCCGGCGACGAGATCGCCACCTCGGGAACCTTCAAGCTCAGGCCGGGAGGCGCGGTGAAGATCAACAACAGCGTCAGCCCGGGCAACGATCCGGCCCCGAAGCCGGAGGACCAGTAACGGAAGAGCGGCCGCGCGCCACCGTGCCATGAAAATCACCGACCTCTTCATCAGGCGCCCCGTGCTGGCGCTCGTGGTCAATCTCGTGATCCTGCTCGCGGGATTCCAGTCGATCCATGTCCTGAACATCCGCCAGTATCCGCGCAGCGACATCGCCGTCATCAAGGTCACCACCGCCTACGTCGGGGCGAATGCCGACCTGGTACGCGGCTACATCACCACGCCGCTCGAGCGCGTGATCGCCTCGGCGGAGGGGATCGACTACATCGAGAGCGCCAGCTCCCAGGGATCGAGCGTCATCACGGTCCACCTGAAGCTCAACTACGACCCGAACGCGGCCCTCACCCAGATCCAGGCAAAGCTGGCCCAGGTCCGCAACGAGCTTCCCCCGGAATCGGAAAACCCCGTCATCGAACTCCAGAACGCCGACGAACTCCGGGCCGCCATGTACCTCGGCTTCGCCGCACCCGGCATGCAGCCGAACCAGGTCACCGACTTCCTCACGCGCGTGATCCAGCCGAAGCTGACCGCCATCAACGGTGTCCAGCGGGCCGATGTCCTCGGCGCCCGCGTCTTTGCCATGAGGGTCTGGCTCAAGCCGGAGCGACTGGCCGCGCTCGGCATCACCGCATCGGATGTCCGCAAGGCGCTCCAGGCGAACAACTACCTGGCCGCCGTCGGCAAGACCAAGGGGACGATGACCTCAATCAACCTGATAGCGAACACGAACCTCACCACCCCCGAGGAGTTTCGCAAACTCGTCGTGAAGCAGAAGGGAGGAGTCCTCGTCCGCCTGGAGGACATCGCCGACGTGGAACTCGGCTCGGAGGACTACGACACCGATGTCCGCTTCGACGGGAAGAACGCCAAGTTCATCGGCATCTGGTGCCTCCCGACCGCCAACACCCTCGATGTCTGCAAGAGCGTGCGCGACCAGATCCCCGAGCTCCGGAAGATGCTCCCTCCCGGCATGACCCTGGATGTTCCGTACGACTCCACCGACTTCATCAGGGATGCGATCCACGAGGTCTTCAAGACCCTCTCGGAAACCCTGCTCATCGTGATCGTCGTGATCTTCCTATTCCTCGGATCGATCCGCTCGGTGATCATCCCGGTGATCGCCATCCCGATCTCGCTGATCGGGACCGCCTTCATCATGGTCCTCTTCGGATTCACGGTGAATCTCCTGACCCTGCTTGCCGTCGTGCTGGCCGTCGGTCTTGTCGTCGACGACGCCATCGTGGTCGTCGAGAACGTCGAGCGCCACCTGCACGAGGGACTCTCCCCCCTTCACGCGGCGCTCAAGAGCGGCAGGGAACTCCTCGGCCCGATCATCGCCATGACGATCACGCTGGCGGCCGTCTACACCCCGATCGGCATTCAGGGAGGACTCACCGGGGCGCTCTTCCGGGAATTCGCCTTCACACTCGCCGGAGCGGTCCTCATTTCAGGCATCGTGGCCCTGACCCTCTCCCCGATGATGGCCTCGCGGCTCTTGCGCCGCGGGGACGACACCCGCGGCTACGCCGGATGGGTGAACAAGCGCTTCACCGCCCTCCAGCACGGCTATGTGCGCCTGCTGGCCACGATGCTCGGCCATCGCGGAGCCATCCTGACCGTCGCGGGCTTCTGGATCCTGATTCTTCCCGTGCTCTACCTCTTCTCCCCGAAGGAACTCTCCCCGAAGGAGGATCAGGGAATCGTCTACACCATCTTCCAGGCCTCCCCCTTCTCCACGATCGACCAGACACTTCTCTACTCCGAACTGGTGAGAGATGTCTTCCTCTCCCTACCCGAGACCGGTCACACCTTCCAGATCATGAACCCCTCAGGCGGCTTCGGCGGCATCCGC
Organism: Chthoniobacterales bacterium; assembly: GCA_044236545.1. GTDB lineage: Bacteria > Verrucomicrobiota > Verrucomicrobiia > Chthoniobacterales > UBA6821 > UBA6821. The sequence goes on along the minus strand of JBIIGI010000033.1, from coordinate 15,148 downwards.
ACCAAGCCGTGGAAGGACCGGAGCCGTAGCTGCGATGAGATCGCAGCCGCCCTTGGCAAGCAGACCGCCGAGATCCCCGGCCTCCGCGTGATCGCCACCACACCACCCGCCTTGCCGGGTGGCAGCAACTTCCCCGTGGAGTTCGTCATCTCCTCCACGGTGGAGCCGCGGAGGATCCTCGATGCGGCCAACGACCTGGTGAAGACCGCCTTCGCAAGCGGCATCTTCATCTTCGCCGATTCCGATCTCAAGTATGACCAACCGCAGACGGAGATCGCCTTCGACAGGAACAAGGTCTCCGCCCTCGGCCTCGACCTCCAGCAGGTCGGCACCGATCTTGGCACCCTCTTCGGCGGCAACTATGTCAACCGCTTCAGCATCCAGGGACGCAGCTACAAGGTCATCCCGCAGATCAAGCGCGAGAGCCGACTTGATCCCGACCAACTCGGCTCCACCTACGTGAGCGGCCCCGACGACCAACTCCTGCAACTCTCCACCTTCGCAGAGCTGAAGAAAACCACGGAACCGCGCCAGATCAACCGCTTCCAGCAGCTCAACTCGGCCAAGATCTCGGCCATCCTCCCTCCGGGCATCACCGTCGACCAGGCCCTCAAGGTTCTCGAGAAGCGTGCCGAGGAGATCCTCCCCCGCGGATTCGTCATCGATTACGCCGGGGAGTCGCGCCAACTGCGTCAGGAGGGGAACACCCTTGTCACCACGATGATCCTCTCCTTCATCCTCATCTTCCTGGTGCTTGCCGCTCAGTTCGAGAGTTTCCGCGACCCCTTCATCATCCTCTTCGGATCGGTGCCGCTGGCCCTCTCCGGGGCGCTGCTCTTCAGTTTTCTCGGAGCGACCAGCATCAACATCTACAGCCAGGTGGGTCTGATCACGCTTGTCGGGCTGGTGGCCAAGAACGGCATCCTGATCGTGGAATTCGCCAACAACCTCCAGCAAGGGGGGCTCGATAAATGGCATGCAATCCTCACAGCATCCTGCACGCGACTCCGTCCCATCCTGATGACCTCGGTCGCGACGGTGGTTGGACACACCCCGCTGATCCTGGCCACGGGTCCCGGCGCCGGAGCACGCAACAGCATCGGGATCGTCCTGGTCTCCGGCATGATCATCGGAACGCTCTTCACCCTCTTCGTCGTCCCGGCGATCTACCTGCTTGTCTCCAAGACCAAGCGCCCCAATCCCTCCCGCGAGGACCATCACGCACAGCTAGGAAACACCCCGACGAAGCTCTCCTTGGCCTGAAAACCTGGCTTCCCGCTACAACCGGAACTTGATCACCACTTTATGCACGGCTGCGGGGGCAGCGACCTGCACGCCCGGTTGATGGCCGTCCTGCGGGAGGAACACGGCGAAGGATCCCGCATCGAGCCGGAAGCGTGAAGGCTCACCGGCGGGAGGCTCGTAGAACTCGGCGTCCTTCTCCGGATTGTAGGGTGTGCGCACCGTCAGGAGATCACGCTTGGCGTATCCGATGAGTTCGGAGCCTTCGATCATGAACTGGATGTCACCGTGGATGCTGTGGGTCTCCCATTTCTTCTCTTCAGCGGGCGCCGTGCTGTAGCGGCTCACGATGGCGACCAGGCCGGGGCCATCGATCTCGTAGCGACCGGCGGCAGTCGCCGGATCGTGGGAGGCCAGCCAGGCAAAGGCCTTCGGAAAGGCGGGATGCAGGCCGCCATAGAGGGCTGCGTGCTCGAGTGAATCGAGAATCACGGTTGAGGTCAGTTGCCCCGGTAGCTGCACCGGGCCGTCGGCGTCTCGTGGATCACGATTTCGGCGAGGCCGGGAAGCTCCGGGACAAGCCGCTCCCAAAACCAGCGGCACATGTTCTCGATCGTGGGATTCTCGAGCCCCGGAATGTCATTGAGGTAGGAGTGGTCGAGTTGATCGAGCATGGGATCCATCGCGCGGCTGATGCGGGAGTGATCGTAGAACCATCCCGTCACGGGATCGGTCTCCCCCTCCACGGAGATCTCCACCTTGAAGCTGTGCCCGTGCATCCGCCCGCATTTGTGATCGGACGGCACCTTGGGAAGGGTCTGGGCGGCTTCAAAAGAAAAATCCTTGGTCAGTCGGACATGCATGGGAGAGCAGCACTACAGGAACGCACCGCACAATGCAAACCGCGGGTCAACGTGGATGGAGCCCTCCTCCCGATCGCTCCGCCCCCCGCCCTCACGGCATCATTCATCGCCGTTCTTTTTCTCCTGCGCTGCATCCAATCCGTTCAATTGTGACTTGGGAATGCCCTGCACCCCTATCTGAACCAAGCGCCCAATGTAATCACCCAGCGTGAGACCCTCAGCCTCCGCGGCCTTGGCGGCGGCCTCATGAATTTGGGATTCAAGTCGTATTTTTATATGCATTGTATGTCGTGTTGTTAACATCCTGTAGTTGTTTTCATCATTTTTACAACTAAATGATGTGCTAAGGTTTGCCTTTTATTTTGAAGGCACTAGCTTCTCCTTATGAAGAAGCGAGTCACAAAGATCCTAACCGGGTTCCGTTTGGATCCCCGCGTTAAGGTTCTTGCAGTAGAGGCTGCCGCGCAGGAACACCGTTCCCTCTCCAACTACATAGAATTCCTGATTCGAAAAGATGTTGAGGCACGTGGGTTGCTCCTCCCCCAAGCTACTGGCAAGAAATAAGCGCATTCGAGTATCTCACTACAAGGTTCTCTCTTTTTGCTGGAAGAAAAAGAGATAGAGCGCTTTAGGAAAGGCCCAAACCCAATTTTGACCACGTTCTTTACTGTTATCAAATAGTTAACTATTTGTTATATATATATTATTTTTTAAGCATCGAACTAATTGTTTTTGTTTACTTTTATCTGTTAGATGAGTAGTCGTTTGTGATGAAGAAACCAGGCGGAAATACAAAGGCCGTCGTCAAAGTGTTGACAGGATTTAGACTTGATCCGCAGGTCAAGTTGCTTGCCGCACAAGCGGCATCGGAAGATCACCGATCCCTCTCCAACTATATAGAACATCTCATCTGGTGTGATGTGGAGGAGCGTGGTTTGCACAAATCCACAAAGCCGAAAAAAAAGCGCTAGCAGGGCGGCGCTAGGAAGCAAATTACCCGGCAGTTATTGTCCTGCTGCCTCCTGGGACCGCCTCTCGAAAGCAAGTCCTTACCTATTCCAGGGGAACCGGGCGATGAGCAGACCCATCCCGCACCAATCGGTGATGCCGGCAACGATCAAGCCGACGCCGATGAATCCGGAGAGAAGAAAGAACGCCGGGTGGAACAGAAAACCGAGCAGCACGCCGAGCAGCACGCCGAGCAGGACCAGCGACCCGGCGGCGATCCATCCCTGGGTGCCGCCCTCGACGACAAGGGCGTTGGCATAATCCGCGCCGGTGAGTTCCCCCGCGGCCTTCACTGCGCGTCCGCCGGAATGGCAAAGGATGCAGATCATCTTCTCACTGCCGACGCCAAGTCCCTCGGAGTTGAGGTCGCTGAACGGAATGTTCCGGGCGCCGGGCACGTGAACTTGGGCATACTCCGCGGGAGTGCGCACATCCATCAACAGAAGGTCGGATTACCCGTGGAGCCGTTACTGAAGTTCAACGGGGGTGATGGACATCATGCCGATTGCTTTGGGGTTCGGATTGTTCTCCCCCCCTCCATCACGGGGCGACGGTCTCGACGTAGGCGAACTTCCCATTCTTCACCTGCAGCATGACGGCGGGCTTGTTCGGGTTGCGGTGATCATCGAGGGTGATTTTCCCGGTGACCCCGGGAAAATCCTTTGTCGCCGCGATGGCGGCGTTGACCTTGGCTGGATCGGTCGTCCCGGCGCGCTTCATCGCATCGGCGAGCAGGTAGACGGAGTCGTAGCCGAGCGCAACCATGGCGTCCGGTTCCCCGTTGTACTTCTTGCGGTAGGCATCGACGAAGGCAACCACACGGGGATCCTTGCTCTGGTCTGAGAAATGATTCGAGAAGTAGCATCCCTCCACGGCGGAACCTCCCACACCGACGAGTTCCGGCGAATCCCAGCCGTCACCGCCGACGAAGGGAACCGTGATCCCGAGTTGCCTGGCCTGACGGATGATCAGGGGGGCCTCGGTGTAGTAGGCGGGCAGGAAGATGACCTGGGGGTTGTCTGCCTTGATGGCGGTCAACTGCGCGCTGAAATCCTTGTCACCCCCGCTGTAGCTCTGCTCGCCGGTGATGACGCCGCCGTTCGCGGTGAACTCCTGCTTGAAGCTCTTGGCAAGGCCGAGGCTGTAGTCCTTGGAGACATCGGTGATGATGGCCGCCTTCTTGAATCCCAGCTTGCGCGAGAACTTGGCGCAGACGGTTCCCTGGAACGGATCGATGAAGCAGACACGGAAGATATGATCGCCCGTCTCGGTCACCTTCTCGTTGGTTGATGCGGGGGAGATCATCGGGATCCCGCTGCGCTGGGCGATGGGGGCGGCCTCCAGCGAGCGTCCTGATGCGACTTCGCCGATCAGCGCGACCACCTTGTTACGGGCGATCAGTTCGCGGACCGCGGTGGAGGTCTCGCCGGGCTTGGATTGGTTGTCCTTGGTGATGATGCGAAGGGGCTGACCGAGGACGCCGCCGGCAGCATTGATCTCGGCCAGGGCGAGCTGCACCCCTTTGTCGGTGCTCTGACCGAAAGAGGCCTGCGCACCGGTCAGCGAGGCGAACTGCCCCACCGGGATTCCCGGCTCCTGCTTTTTTGAGCAGGAGGACAGGGCTAAGCCGAGGATAAGGAGGAGGGTGTATGGGGAGCGCGTGGCCTTCATGGCGGCAAGGGTATCGGGGTGCTTGGGAAAAAAGGAGCCATTTTCCGCGAAGGCACCGGGATTTTATTGTTTCCGGTTTGAAGCTCCCACTAAAACAACTCCGCCTGCGCATCCGGGGGAATCAACCCCTCGGGTATCGGCCCGAAGAGCGGGGCGGCAAGCAGGGGCATCCGCGGATGCTGGAATCGATCCAACTCCCCCCCGCTGGAAGCCCGTGTCACAACCTTCAGCAAGGGATGGGTTGCTTGCATATCGAGCAGTCCCCTGATCACGAGTTGCCCCGGGACATCATCCCAAACCAGTCGCCTCGTGAGATCGGAGCGTTCCGCAAAGCGGTCGGCCGGAACGTCGAGAAGAACCGCTCCTCTCCGCAACCACCAGCCCAAGGACTCATTCCTGGCAAAACCGGCCCAGACACCCCGGACAAGCCCCTGCCGGGATCGGGCCAGCACCTCGCGACCGGGACGGAAGACCCGGCCTTGGATTTCAAAGGTGGCACACATGGGAAGTGGCGGAAGGGGTGGGATTCGAACCCACGGTGGGAATTACCCCACGTTCGATTTCGAGTCGAGTGCCTTAAACCAAGCTCAGCCACCCTTCCTAAAACTGGTTTTCAAGAATAATCCTGCACGGCTGGAGGTCTAGCAGAATCAGATAATCTCCTCGGTTCTTATCCCCCTTCAGGGGTGGGATGATCCTCGCTTCGCGAGGCTCTGCAGTAAGGCTTCGCCATGATCTTTTGCCGCTGATCGCGGCATGGCAGTCGAACCCACGGTGGGAATTACCCCACATTCGATTTCGAGTCGAGTGCCTTAAACCAAGCTCAGCCACCCTTCCTAAAACTGGTTGCCAAGATTAATCCTGCACGGCTGGAGGTCTAGCAGAATCAGATAATCTCCTCGGTTCTCATCCCCCTCCAGGGGTGGGATGATCCTCGCTTCGCGAGGCTCTGCAGCAAGGCTTCGCCATGATCTTTTGCCGCTGATCGCGGCATGGCAGTCGAACCCACGGTGGGAATTACCCCACGTTCGATTTCGAGTCGAGTGCCTTAAACCAAGCTCAGCCGCCCTTCCTAAAACTGGTTGCCAAGATTAATCCCGAGCGACCGCAGGTCAAGACCACCTCTTGCAGAATGAGAAATTCCCCCACCTTTCACCTTTCACCTTTCATCCCATGGATGTAACGCTGATCCGATGAGTTACCGTCTCACCCCCGTGATTCTTTTCGTTCTGCTGGCATGCCTGGCGCAGGCCGGAGAGGTTGAATACAAGACCATCACACGCTCCACCCCCCGCCCGTTGAGCATCCATGTGGTCCGGATCGATTTGGCCGACCCGGACCGTGAGTTGGCCGTGGCGGTGGGCCCGGATCCCGACAGTGATGGACCGGCGGAAAGCCAATTGGTCGATCCAAGGAAACTGGCGGCCTCGGCGCATCTTTTCATCGCCGTGAATGCCAATCCCTGGAACAACCTTGCCCCGAAACCGGGTGACCCGGTGCCGGAAGCCTACATGGCTGGGACGGCCTGCGATATTGCCGGTTGGGCTCTCGCCGAGGGAAAGCAAAAGAGCGCGCCTCAACAATCCTACGGCAGTTTCTGGCTCGATCCGGAGGGGAGGGGTCACATCGGTGATCCCGGCAGCACGGTTCCCGCTCGCCTCGCCATCGCAGGATTCAGCCCCATCCTACGCGAGGGAAACGTTCTGCCCGGCGAGGGAGGGGACCTCCATCCCCGCACGGCGCTGGGCCTGGACAAGGAAGGGCGCATTCTGACCCTCGTGACCGTTGACGGCCGTCAAAAAGGCTTCAGCGAAGGGATGAGTGAGGCGGAACTGGGGGGACTGATGAAGGAACTCGGATGCACAGATGCCTTGAACCTCGACGGTGGAGGCAGCACGGTCCTCCTGCGGTGGGGGCAGATCCTCAACAGCCCGTCGCAGGGTCCCAAGAGCGCGGGACAAGCAGCCCAACCACGCCCCGTGCCGGTGATGATCGGGCTCAGGAACCGGGGTTCCTGATACCGACTACGCCATCATCGAGAGACTGTCGGCGTGCTGGCGGTCCCATCGGTTTTGAAGCCCGGCCCAGAACGGCGACGATTCATTGCGGTTCCGGCGCTCATAGCGCTCACGCGACGCCCGCAATTTCCCGAGCAGATTTTCGGGATTCTTCTCCGCCTCAAGCAGGGCTTCCTTGGTCTTCGGACCGGCGATGCCATCGGCAGGCAGTCCCAGGGCATCCTGCAGGATACGGACCGCACCCGTCGGCCCGCGGTTGAAGGCGGCGTCACGGAGCGCGAACTGGATGGCGGGCACCTCCGAGAGCATGGCAACGGGATCGGTGTAGTGCTCGATATGCTCGGCCGCGACATCCTCGGCCTCCTCGTGCCTCCCCTCCTCCAGCAGGTGTTCGATGCGGGTAAGCACTTCGGGATGATACCGGTCGTTGATCCCGGCGACCTCACGGGTCCCTCCCCCGTCACCGGAAGGGAGGTGATAGACCTTCATCCGGCCAAGGGCATCACGGCGGGCTTCATAGTCGACAATCATGCGGGCCTGTTCGCGTGGGGTCATGAAATGAGTGGCTGGGCTGTTGGGAATGGGGGCAATGAAAAAACCGGCCGTGGATTGGGTCTCGTCGGGTCAACACAATGCCAGACAGCACCGTTCGTGTCACCACCGCGTCGATCAACGATTGATGATTTTCGTTCTTCATTTTTCGTTTTCTGATTAAGTTGCCACCCATGACAAACCCCTCCACCGGCCCCGTCAAACTCAGCCCGATCGTCTACTTCATCGGGATAACCGCCGCCCTTGCAGGATTGCTCTTCGGCCTCGATATCGGGGTGATTTCCGGAGCCGAGGGCTTCATCAAGACAAGCTTCTCGATCTCCGACAAGGTCATCGAGATTGTTGTCAGTTCCCTTCTCTGGGGAGCCGTCTTCGGAACGCTGCTCAGCGGCATCCTTTCCAACCGTCTTGGGCGCCGCGGCTCGATCCTCGTGAGCGCCGTGATCTTTGTCATCGGCTCCCTTGTCTGCTCCGTCGCCCCGAATCCCCACACCCTGATCCTGGCACGTTTCTTCCTGGGAATCGCCATCGGCGTGGCCTCCTTCACCGCCCCCCTCTACCTCTCCGAGATCTCTCCCCAGCGGGTGCGCGGCTCCATGATATCGATGTACCAGCTGATGATCACCATCGGCATCGTCCTCGCCTTCCTCAGCAACACCTGGCTGGCGAAGTACGCAGTCTTCGGAGGGGTGACCGGGGGCCATTGGCGCCTCATGCTGGGCATCGTCTCCATTCCGGCCGCCATCATGTTTCTGGGGGTGCTCTTCCTTCCGGAGAGCCCGCGTTGGCTTTTCCTCAAAGGCAGCAAGGAGAAGGCCGTCTCTGTCTTTGAGCGCATGCGTCTCCCCACCGCCGAGATCACCCGCGAAGTCATGGACATCGAGGAGAGCCTCCGCGTGAAACAGAACGGGTTCCGGATGCTTCTGGAGAATCCGAACTTCCGGCGCGCCATCGGGCTGGGAGTCGGCCTCCAGGTGATCCAGCAACTCACCGGGATCAACGTCATCATGTATTACGCCCCCCGCATCTTCGGCATCGCCGGATTCAGCGGCACCGAGCAGCAACTCTGGGGCACCGTCATCGTCGGCGTCACCAACGTGCTGGCCACCTTCATCGCCATCGCCTTCGTCGACCGCCTCGGCCGCAAGCCGATCATGTATGCGGGATTCGCCGTGATGGGGGTCGCCATGGTGACGGTGGGCCTGCTCTTCAACATGGATCTGGAGAAGTCCCCCGCCCTCGGCACCTGGGCGATCGGAGCCCTGCTCCTCTTCATCGTCGGATTCGCCATGAGCGCCGGCCCCATCATCTGGGTGATCTGCGCCGAGATCTTCCCCCTCTCGGGACGCGATCTGGGCGTGACCTTCAGCACGGCCACCAACTGGATCGTGAACGCGATCGTGGGAGGCACATTCCTGACCCTGCTCTCCACCCTCGGCAATGGGAACACCTTCCTGCTCTACGGCGGACTGAACGCCCTCTTCATCCTCTTCTTCCTGCTCTACGTACCCGAAACAAAGGGGATCTCCCTCGAGAAGATCGAGGCGAACCTGCTCTCGGGCAAGCCGCTCCGCAAGATCGGGCGTTGAGAACGGCGGCAACACCACGGGGATCGCATTCCTGATTCCATGCGGCACCTGTCCGTAAGGCTGATCGGGGCATTTGCGTCATCGTTCCTCCTTGCCACCGGGAAGGTTGCCGGGGCACTCCTGCCCGCCGATGCCCCGAGCATGTCAGTGCACGAATCCTGCTACGGCACCTCCCTTCGGGACGGACACCGGGAGAGCATCCAGGGTCTTGAAATCAGGACCGTCAGCTATGCGGAACCGAGGATTCCCTTCGAGGTGCAATGCTTCTTTCTCAAGGGGGGAAAACATGACGGACTCCTCACGGTCGACGACACGGTAATCCTGCAAGTCGACACCCCCGTCGCCAACCTCCGCGTGCTGGCGAATCCGATCAGGGTGCCCGGCACGGTCCAGTCGGCCAAAACGCCGAAGGCACGATCCTCCTCCGGAAAACGGGGTTCCCCGGCAACCGGCAGGCCAAAATCCGCAATGGCACCGCAATCATCCGCAACCGCATCACCCCGCGAGGGCTTTGTCGTACGGGTCGTGCGCGACGGCACCGTCCTGCGTCAGCACTGCTCCAGTCACCGACTCGAACTCCTGATCACGGAACATCCCGATCTTCTGACCGCCGCCGCGGCCGGCAAAAAAGTCCGGCGTCCCGGGGCCGTTGATCCCGTACACTCTCCCTGACCCAGTCTCATCAATCCTTCCGATCGGCAGCGTCCCGGCTGCGACGGGGGACCCCTCAATCCCGAAGATCCGGCAGGGAGCTGATGAGGGTCGCCGAGTGGGCCTGCGGGGCTCGACATCACCAAGGATAGCCCGGGGAACCATGTTTAAGCCTTGAGGTGAGCGCGGGGTTGGGCGATTGTGTGGAACCTTTGCTCGAATGGCGAAATTGGCAGACGCGCCAGACTTAGGATCTGGTTCCGTAAGGAGTGTGGGTTCAAGTCCCTCTTCGAGCACTTTTCAAAAGGGAGAGAGGAGGTAGTTAAGCACTTTTGCCAAGTATTCCCATGGCGTTGCGGGCCGCAACCTTCCTCCATGAGGAAGGCAGAAAAAATCCCGGTGCTCTTTCGGATCGACCCCATGCTGAAGCAGGCCGCAAAGAGGGTGGCAAAGGAACTGCATCTCACCCTCTCCGGATACATCGAGGATCTGGTGCGCCGGGATGCCTGGTCCAAAGGACTCCTCCGCACGGATAGAAATTGATCAAATCACCTGTTTTTTGTGGTGCTCCCGGCGCGGTGATTCGTTCCAAGATTGGCTTGGATGCGTGTGCGTCACGATGTTAACTTCCTTACTCCAACCAAACATTCCCATGGGACGCATCCACAACTCCATCGTCGACACCATCGGCCGCACACCGCTTGTGCGCCTCAACCGCATCAGTAAGGATCTTCCGGCCACGATCGCCGTAAAGTGCGAGTTCTTCAACCCGCTCGGCAGCGTGAAGGACCGTATCGGTGCGGCCATGATCGAGGATGCCGAGGCAAGGGGCCTCCTCAAGGAGGGTACCACCATCGTGGAACCGACCAGCGGGAACACCGGCATCGCGCTCGCCTTCGTGGCGGCGGCAAAGGGCTACAAACTCATCCTCACCATGCCCGAGACGATGAGTCTCGAACGCCGCACCCTCCTTGCCATGCTGGGGGCACAGTTGGTGCTCACCCCCGGTTCCGAGGGCATGAAGGGGGCCATCGCCCGCGCCGAGCAACTCCTCAAGGAGACCCCGGGAGCCTGGATGCCGCAGCAGTTCAACAACGCCTCCAATCCCGCCATCCACTCCTCGACCACCGCCGAGGAGATCTGGGAGGACACCGACGGCAAGGTCGACATCCTCGTCTCCGCGGTCGGGACCGGCGGCACGCTCACGGGCGTGAGCGAGGTGATCAAGGCCCGCAAGCCAGGCTTCAAGTCCGTTGCGGTGGAACCCAAGGATTCACCCGTCATCAGCCAGACCCGCGCAGGAGAGCCGATCAAGCCGGGCCCCCACAAGATCCAGGGAACCGGAGCAGGCTTCGTGCCGGCCAACCTCCATCTCGACATCGTCGACGAGGTTCTCACCGTCACGAACGACGAGGCCATCATCATGGCCCGCCGCTTGGCCAAGGAAGAGGGTATTCTGGCCGGAATCAGCTCGGGCGCGAACGTTCATGCCGCCATCGAACTGGCCAAGCGCCCGGAAAACGCCGGCAAACTCATCGTCACCGTGGCCTGCTCCACCGGTGAGCGCTATCTCAGCACCGCCCTGGCCGACGAAGCCCGCGTCTAGGAAGCCGCTGATGAAATCCCATGATGGCCGCTGAAAGGCAGAGGTTTTCATTTCCACGCTTTCATCATTCATAATTCATAATTCGTACTTTCTTCCCCATGTCCTCACCCTTCACACCGCCCGAAGCCGATCAGGAGATAGCCCCGCCCTCTTCCATCGAACTGATCTGGATGAATCACCGGGGCGCTCTACTGGGAGTGATCGCCATGGTCGTCCTCCTGCTCCTGATCGTCGCCGGGGTTCTTTCCTCCAAGCACAGCGCAAGAATCGCCTCCGAAACACTCCTCTTCTCCTCGACCGGCGAGGCAGGTTGGGCAGAGTTGATCGCCAAGTATCCACGTACCCCGGCCGCCGCCAATGCAATGCTGCTGCTTGCCGCCTCGCTCAGGGACGGCGGCAGGCTCGAGGAATCAGATGCCATCTACTCTCGCTTTACCGAAACCTTCGCGTCGAGCCCCCTCGCCGTGTCCGGACTCCTAGGGCGAGCCTCAAACGCCCGACTTGCAGGCAAACCCGATCTGGCCCTGAGTGTCTACCAGCAGGCCGCGGCCGGATTCCCTCAATCCTACGGGGCTCCCTACGCCCTCTTCGGCGAGGCGCGCCTCCTTGCCCAGCAGGGCAGGAGCGATGATGTGAAGCGCATCCTCCAGACCCTCCTCAGCCAGTATCCCGCCTCCATCTCGGCACAGACAGTGGGAGGATCCGCAGGTTCCACGGGAAACTGAACTGCAAGCGCCTTTGTGGTTTTTCCCACAGCAAGCAGCACCACCGCCCTCACCAAAGTTCCAAGCTGGGGCTGAAGATTGATCAAAAGGCCTGCCGCTTTTCGGCAAAAGGCTTGGAAGTTTGAACGAGGGGCTAGGCGCATCCTCTTCCGTAAGGGTGACGGGATTTTGAGGAGATAGCTAAGCGTCTGGCCCTCTCCAAGGCTCGCAAGCTTGGATGGAGAGCTGGGCGGTTAAGCGAAGCTGTTTGAATCACACTGCGAGCGCAGACCAACGACGCTATCCGCCAAGATCGAGAGCCTCCTCAACAGAGGTGGGGCTTATTCAGCCCCAACCTCCTCGTCTTTTTGGGATACGACGGGTGCAATGCGCTGCAGCTTCTCACCCTCGGGCAGCCCCATGAGTTTCACACCCATGGTGTTGCGGCTGGTCTCACGGATCTCGCCGACCCGGGTTCGGACCATCTGGCCGCCGCTGGTGATGAGCATGAGTTCATCGTCGTCGGTGACTGTGAGGGCTCCTACCACAAGGCCGGTCTTGTCGCCGGTCTTCATGGTAATGACGCCTTTCCCTCCGCGGGACTGCTTGCGGTAATCCTCGAAGGGTGTGCGCTTGCCGATGCCGTTGTCTCCCGCCACGAGAAGCGTGGCTCCCGGACGGACGAGGCTGGCGGAGACGACAAAGTCGCCCTTGTCAGGGCGGATGCCCCAGACGCCGACGGTGGCGCGGGCCTGGTCGCGGAGTTCCTCCTCGCTGAAGCGGATACTCATCCCCTCGCGGGTGACGAGGACGACCTCGTCATGCCCCTCGGTGAGGACGGCGGAGATAAGCACGTCATCCTCCTCGATCTTGATGGCGATGATGCCCCCCTTGCGGATGTTGGCGAAGTCACCGAGGTTCGACTTCTTCACGATGCCGCTACGGGTGGCGAAGAGGATGTGTTTCTCGGGATTCCAGGTGGTCTCCACACCGCCTGCACCGCCGCTGGTGGTCGACTCGATCCGCATGGTGGCGGCGATCTGCTCGCCGGACTGGAAGTTCAGGATATTGGCGATCGATTTTCCCTTGGCCGTGCGGCTCATCTCGGGAATCTCGTAGACGCGCTCGACATAGCAGCGGCCTGTCTTGGTGAAGAAGACGAGGTAGTCGTGCGTGCTTGCGGTGAAGAGGTGCTCCACGAAGTCATCATCCTCGGTGTCGTTCTGCGCCTCCTTCGTGGTCATGCCGATGACCCCCTTGCCACCGCGCTTCTGGGAGCGGTACGCGCTCACGGCAGTCCTCTTGATGAGCCCCTTGTGGGTGACGGTGATGATGCAGCCCTCGTTGGCGATGAGGTCCTCGATGGAGATCTCCCCCTCCTCGGGAACGAGCTCAGTGAGGCGGGGGCCGGCATGCTTGTCCCTGATGGCCTTCAACTCGGCCTTGATGATCGAGAGGACGCGCTCCTCGCGGGCAAGGATGTCGAGGAGGTCTTTGATGGTCTTGAGAAGCTCCTGATACTCGTTGTTGAGCTTGTCACGCTCGAGCCCGGTCAGCTGGTAGAGACGCAGCTCAAGGATGGCGTCGGCCTGAAGCTCGCTGAAGCAGTACTGTCCCTTGTCGTTGAGACGGGACTCATGGCGCAGGAGGATGCCGAACTTCTCGATTTCCTTCTTGCTGAAGCTGAGCGCCAGCAGACGGGTACGGGCCTCGTCGCGGTTCTGCGAATCGCGGATAATCTTGATGAAGTTATCCAGGTTCGCCAGGGCGATGAGGTAGCCCTCGAGCTTCTCGGCGCGTGCCTCGGCCTCGCGGAGGAGGAAGCGGGTACGGCGCAGGATGACCTCGCGGCGGTGCTCGATGAAGCAGGCAATGGCCTCCTTGAGCGAGAGGAGCTTCGGACGTCCCCGGTCGATGGCCAGCATCGAGATGGAGAAGGAGGACTCGAGCGCGGTGTGCTTGTAGAGGTTGTTGATCACCACCTTGGGGATGGCGTCGCGCTTCAGCTCGATGACCACGCGGGTGTTCTCGTCGGACTCGTCGCGGATGGCGCTGATATCGGTGATGATCTTCTCGTTCACCAGCCCGGCGATGCGCTCGACGAGGGTGGCGCGGTTGACGTTGTAAGGGATCTCGGTGATGACGATCTGCTCGCGGCCACCCTTGATCTCCTCGACCCCAGCACGGCCGCGGACCTTCACGGAACCGCGGCCCGTCTCGAAGTACTGCCTGATGCCGCCGACGCCGCAGAGCTGGCAGCCCGTCGGGAAGTCGGGCCCCTTGATGTGCTTCATCAGCTGGTCGATCGTGATGTCGGGGTTGTCGATCTGGGCGCAGACGGCGTCGATGGTTTCGCCGAGATTGTGCGGCGGGATGTTGGTCGCCATGCCGACGGCAATGCCGGTACCGCCGTTGACAAGGAGGTTCGGGATCGAGGCAGGGAAGACGGTAGGCTCCTCGCGGGTGTCGTCGTAGTTGGGAACAAAGTCAACGGTATCGTGATCCATGTCCTCCATGAGGACGGCACCGAGGGGACGCAGACGGGCCTCGGTGTAACGCATGGAGGCCGGAGGATCGCCTTCCACGGAACCGAAGTTGCCCTGCCCCTCGATGAGGGTCTCCCGCATGGCCCAGGTCTGGGCCATGTGAACGAGGGTGGGGTAGATCGCCTGGTCACCGTGGGGGTGATAGTTACCCATGGTCTCGCCGACGATCTTCGCGCACTTGAGATGCTTGCGGGTCGGCATGACGCCGAGCTCGCTCATCGCGAAGAGGATGCGTCGCTGGGAAGGCTTCAGGCCGTCGCGGGCATCGGGAAGGGCTCGGGAAATGATGACCGACATGGAGTAGTCGAGGAAGGATCTCGAGATCTCTTCGGCGACATCGATCGGTTCGACTTTTTCGTTCTGATTATACAAGGGATTGGGCCTCCGGGGCGGTTTGGGGTTTGATCCGCACAATATAGGGAGGCAACAGGAATCCCTGCAAGGCAGATTCCTGTCAGGTGATCGGGAATCGGCTATGGGTAATCGGGATAAAACCCGCCCATCCCTTGCGATGGAGCGGCAAGGATCTCCCCGGAATTATTCGGGGAGTTGACCCCATTGCCTATTGCAGATCCCCTATTCCCCACCGAGCTTCCGCTCCAGCTCCTTCACCCTCTCGTAAAGCTTTCCGAGCTGGGAGATGTAGAAATTGTTCTGCTTCCACTCCTTCATCGGCTTGGCGGGTGCCCCGATAACCA
>JBIIGI010000100.1:0-7431 GCA_044236545.1 Chthoniobacterales bacterium | reverse complement strand
CAGTCTCTGTAGAGAGATCGTCTCCCTTCTTGGCATGCTTTCCACCCAATTGTCGGTTTGGTTCTGCATTTCCCCTCCTGAGTTCATGAGTTCCATATTAATCATGCAGTCTCTCCTCGGGCGACAGATTGACCAGAAGATGCTCTAAGACAACGAACCCACAGATGTCCATGCACGATTTTACGAGGGAGTGCGTGGTAATCCTACCCAGGCAGTCAGGTAATGCCGCCCTGCGCTGATGAAATCCCGGATTCTTTTAGGGAGTAATTTCAGTACCGACACCCTCTTCTGAAAAGGCTTCGAGGAGAACCGCATGGGGCGTTCCCGCCCCCAGGAAGTGAACTTTGCTGAGTCCGTGAGCGAGCGCCTTGGTGGCGGAGCGGACTTTCGGGATCATCCCTCCGGAGATGACACCACGCTCTATGAGCTCCTCGGTCTGCGTTGCAGTGAGACTGTGAATGAGGGAATCAAGATCCTTCGGATCCTTCATGAGGCCGGGCACATCGCTCAGGAAGATCAGCTTGGCAGCCGGCAGGGCGGCGGCCAGGGCGGCGGCGGAGACATCGGCATTGATGTTCATCGGTTCCCCGGAGGGAAGCGCCCCGAGGGGAGAGATCACCGGGATTGCGTCCATGGCGAGCGCCTGACGGACTGGATCGGGATTCACCGTTTCGGCCTCGCCGACAAATCCAAGATCGACCTCCTTGCCGTCGGGAGCGGTCATTGGAGGAACCTTGCTGGCGGTGAAGACACCGCGGCCGGAGATCCCGAGCGCCTTCACGCCGAGTTTGGAAAGCTGGGCCACGATTCCGGGATTCACCTCATCATCGAGAACGGATCGTACAATCTCCACGGTCGCGGCATCGGTGACGCGCAGTCCGCCGACAAAACGGGGAGTGAGTCCCTGCTCCTTCATGCGGGCATTGATCGCTTTGCCGCCGCCATGCACCAGAACAACGCGGATGCCGACGGCGTCCAAGAAGGCGACATCGATCAGGAAACGCTCCACCTGCTCCTCGGCCTCCATGGTGCTGCCGCCGTACTTGATCAGGAAGATTCCGCCGCGGAATTTCTGCAGGTAAGGGAGCGCCTCGATGAGCGTCTCGGCGCGCTGGCGGGATGTGATCTGAGATGGCATGGATGGTTTTTACAGCGAGAACTCGGAAAGGTTCAGACGGACATACTCCTCGGTCAGATCGGTCGTGAGAAGGCGGGCCTCGCCCTTGCCGAGATGCAAATCGACCGTGACGGAAAACTCCTTCTTCGCGGCGATCTTCCGAAGCGTCGCCTCTCCCTTGGCATCCTGACACCCCATGCCGTTCTTGGCCGCCTTGATCCCGTCATAGGCGATGTCGACCTTGTCGGGATCGAGTGCGGCGCCCGCATACCCGGCGGCATCGAGAATGCGTCCCCAGTTGGGATCGCTCCCGGCCCAGGCGCATTTGACGAGCTGCGAGTTGGCGATGGCGCGACCGACCCTATGGGCGTCGGCCTCCGTTTTCGCTCCCTTCACGATCAACTCAATCACCCGCGAGGTCCCCTCCCCGTCAGCCACGATGGATCGGGCAAGATCGGCGCAGACTGCCTGTAGGGCATCGGCAAAGGCTTTCTTCTCAGACGTGGTGCGGATCGCGACCTTGGACGCACCGTTGGCAAGGGTCATGACGGTGTCATTGGTGCTGCAGTCGCCGTCGACGGTGATGCAGTTGAAGGTCCTTCCGGTTGCCTCGCGCAGGGCCTTGCGCAGGAAGGCCACAGGCACCGCCGCATCCGTGGTGATGACACAGAGCATCGTCGCCATGTTCGGCGAGATCATGCCGGCCCCCTTGGCCATGCCTCCGATGCGGAAGGACTTGGCGCCAACCTTCACCTCGTAGGCGGCCTGCTTCGGCACGCTGTCGCTGGTCATGATCGATTTGGCGGCGGCAAGGGCGGCGGCCGGAGAGGCCTTCAGCGAAGCCGCAGCCTCACGGATCCCGGGGAGCATCTTGGGCAGGGGGAGCTGAACCCCGATACGGCCGGTGGAGCAGACCAGCACCTCGTCGGCATGGATGCCGAGGGCCACGGCGGCGGCATTGGCGCACTGTTCGGCGGCGCGGAGGCCGGGCGTGCCCGTGCAGGCATTGGCGTTGCCACTGTTGAGAAGGACCGCGCGCGCCTTCCCTGAGTCGAGATGCCGCCGGGAGAGCAGGACGGGAGCGGCCTTCACCAGATTGGTGGTGAAGACCCCGGCCGCGGTGGCAGGAGTTTCCGATGCCACGATACAGAGATCACTCCGGAGCGGGCCGGTGCGCTTGATGCCACAGGCGGCGGCGGCTGAGAGAAATCCACGGGCGGCGTTCACGCCACCGGCAATGCGTTTTAGGGACATGGGTGGAAGGGTTAAAAGGTTAGAAAGTTCAAAGGTGAAAAGGTGAAGGAGAGTATTACCCCAAAGAGGCCGGGTCAGGAATCAGGAGATCCCAACTTTTTCATTTTGCATTCTTCCTTTTGCATTTCTCACATCAGCCCCTCCGTCTCAGCCAGTCCCGCCCGGACATTGAAGCACTGGACGGCCTGCCCGGCGGCACCCTTCACGAGGTTGTCGATTGCAGATAAGATCACGACCCGGCCGGTCCTTGGCTCATCGTAGAGGGCGATGTCGCAGAAGTTCGTTCCCGAGACGTGCTTGGTGTCGGGCGGGGTTTCCCTGATCCGGACAAAGGGCTCCTTGGCATAGGCGGCAAGGAGCACCTTCTTGAGATCGGCGGCTGTTCTTCCTGCCGCAGGTGTCGCCACGATCGTGGTGTGGATGCCCCGGTTCATCGGGGCCAGATGCGGAATGAAAGTGATCACCACCTTGTGACCGGCCGCTTGGGAGAGTTGCTGCTCCACCTCGGAGAGATGCCGGTGCCTGGGCAGGCCATAGGCCCGCATGCTCTCATTGCACTCGGCGTAGAGGTAGTCGACGGCCGCCTTCCTCCCCGCTCCGCTCACGCCGCTAGCGCTTGAGGCGACGATGCCCTCGGGATTGAGCAGACCCGCCTTGAGCAGGGGGATGAGCGGAAGCTGAATGCTGGTCGGATAGCAGCCCGCGCAGGCGATGAGCGGTGCCTTGCTGATCGCATCCCGTGAGAGTTCGGGGATCGCATAAATCGCATCCCTCAGAAGCTCCGGTGCCGGATGCTCTCCCCCATAGTAATCCGCGTACACGGCGGCTTCCCTGAGCCTGAAGTCGGCGCTCAGGTCGATCACCACCTTGCCAGCCTTCAGGGCAGCCACGGCATACTCGGCAGCAACCCCGTGCGGAAGCGCCAGGAAAACCACCCCGGCATCACAGGCGGCCACCTTGGCAGGATCGGCCTCGGTGAAGACCAGTGAGGAAATCCCTAGGCCCGAGAAGCGCGGCATCACCTCACCGATTGTCTTTCCCTGATGCTGCCGGGAAAAGACGGCGGTCACCTCGGCCGACGGATGCCGGTCAAGCAGGGCGCAGAGCTCCTCGCCCGAGTAGCCGCTGGCACCGACGATCGCAACCTTCCGGAGCGCCGGATCAGTCTTGGAGGAAGTGGAAGTCATGATGGAAGTACACTAGTAAACCTGACGAGGAGCGCAACGGTCGAAACAGGGTATTGGAAATTGAGCGCACAGCGCACAGGCTACCTCCGGACCAACTTCCTCGATTCAGTCGATCAACCATGGCATCGGGTCGCGTCGTCATCATGATCTTCATGGTGGAAATTCCATTCGGCACTCCATCTTAAAAGGAACTTGCACGATGCGTGAAGAAACACGATGATCCACTGCTCGAGACGGGCTGTAGCACAGCTTGGTAGTGCGCTTGAATGGGGTTCAAGAGGTCGTGGGTTCGAATCCCGCCAGCCCGAGTCTCGGTTTTCTTTTCTACCCAAGTCGGACAGAAGAGTTTCCTGAACGATAGTGGCGCAACTAGGTTGGGCAAAGAGCGATGGAATCGCTACAGGGCTACGAACACTGGGAGGATTCGTCGGCGCTCCTTTTTCTTGTGATCTCGAGATGGGGCAGAAAGAATCAGAAAACATGGAAGTAATCACACTGATTCCTAGCAACTCACTGATTACCGAAACACCCGACGAGGGGCGTCAACTTGCTGTTAAGATGGCACGATTAATCATCAAACTCACCCAACCGGATGAAGAGATGCGCAAAAAGTTGAGGGATGTGTATGCCAGCGATGCCATGATGCTCATAGCAATTGGGCAGACAGTTGCGACTGAGTTCTCCACGATTGCTGCTGCAAATAACTACTGGCGCAAGTAACAGCCGTCTCAAAACCAACCATCTACGCTCTCTTTGGACTCGGAGCATTAAGAATGCTGATGGTGATGCGGAGGAAGAAGACGGCTTAAAGATTCCAGGCTGACAAAGATAACCCATCTCCTGCTGATTCAAAGGCGGGGATGGGTTTTTCTTTTGGTCTATAGAGGTAGGTAGAATAGGCTTCTACGAGGACAGACACCTCTCGAACAATCGCTGGAACAACGGAGTCCCCTCCTCCAATGGATTCTCTATCCGGTCAGCAATCTCCTTCTCAACTCTCTTCACCTCTTCCTTCTGTTTGAGCTGATAAAGCAATTCCAGATCGAGGAATCCTTTCTGGTGAACATCTCTGAGTAGGAGTTGGAGGTTCTTTGGGTTCATGGGGCTCCCTTATGCCCCCTTCATCCCCATCCCAATGGAAATATATCCCGATAGGAAGGCGGGCTGTGGTAAGCTAAAAACTTCATGAAAAAAACTTTTCCCCTGCATCTCCCAGGCAAGGATGACCCGCGGGTTCTGGAGGCGATCAAGCTCCAGCTCATCAAGTATGTGAAGCGGGAGAGGAGGAAGACTCTTCCCCCGGAGATGAATGTCTGGGATTTCCACTGCAAAGTCGGTTCCGAGTGCGGAACTGCGACCAAGGTCCTGCTACCAGACGTCTCCAAGGCTGTCGAGGCAGTTGCGGCGGCGGGGGCGGCTGAAGTCTATGTGGAGATCATGGCAAGCCCGGGAATTCGGGAGAAAAGATCCTCTCCAGCACCTTACCAACGGCGGGATTCGTGAAGATCTCCACCGCGACTTTTCAGGGAAGCTCTCCCGATCTGGCCTCTTGCCCGAAGTCAGCCCTGCCGGAGTTCGCGCTCATCGGCCGCTCAAATGTAGGCAAATCGTCGCTCATCAACATGCTGACGCGCTCGGAGGGATTGGCGAAGGTTTCGCAGATCCCGGGCAAAACGCAGTTGATCAATTTTTTCTCGATCAACAACACCTGGAATCTGGTCGATCTTCCGGGCTACGGCTTTGCGAAGGTCGGCAAGAAGCAGCGGGGCGGCTTCAGTGCCTTTGTCTCTGACTACCTTCAGCATCGCCCCAACCTCCTGGGAACATTCGTGCTGATCGATTCCCGACTCGCCCCCCAGAGTCTGGATCTGGAATTTCTCCACTGGATGGTCGCATCCGGGTTGGCCTTTATCCTCGCCTTTACCAAGACGGACACGCTCTCAAAAAATGCGGCCCGGAAGAACGTCGAGGCGTTCCTGATCCGTATGCGTGAGATCACCGAGGAATCTCCTGCCTACGTGCTGAGTTCTTCCAAGGACGGGCAGGGGCGCTCAGAGATCCTCGAGCTTATCGAATCAGCAATCTTGGAGAAATCAGACCCTCTGGCATGACGCTCGAAGATCTTGGCTGGAATGAGGCCTTTGCCGAGGAGTTTTCGGCATTCGTCGCAAATGGCTGGAAGCCAGCCCGACTGATCCGCGACAACAAAATCACCTACGGCGCCTTGTTGGGAGATGGCCGCGAAGTGGAAGTGGTGATGAGCGGGAAGGTGTACCATGACGCCGGAACGGATGCGGAACTTCCTGCCGTCGGGGACTGGGTGGCGCTCGAGATCGGTGATGACAACAACGAGCATGTCATCCGTGCAAGGCTCTCCAGACAAACCTGCTTCTCCAGAAAGATGTCCGGAAGGCGCACGGAAGAACAGGTGATTGCCGCCAACATCCACGTCGTGGTCGTGGTTACCGATGCGGGTCCCGATTTCAACCTCCGTCGGATGGAACGGTATTTTGCGATCATCGGCCGCAGCCGGGCAAAGGCGGTGGTTCTGGTCAACAAGGCCGACCTGTTTTCCGAAGAAGAGAACCTGACAGCGGCGGAAGCCATCCGCACCCAGAATCCGGAGGCGGAAGTACATGTCACCAGCCTGAAGAAAAAGAGTAGTCTCAAGGCGCTGAAGGAGTACCTGAAGCCCGGCATTTCCATCACCTTCATCGGATCCAGCGGCACGGGGAAATCCTCGGTGATCAATCACCTTCTGGGTGGTGACTATCAGTGGACCGACGAGGTCAACGACATCACCGGTAAAGGACGCCACACCACAACGGCCCGAGAACTCATGGTGCTACGAGGCGGCGGGATCATCATCGACAATCCGGGCATTCGCGAAGTGCACATGTGGACGGATGAGACGACGCTCCGCGAGCAGTTTGCGGATATCGAGGAGCTGGCCCGGCACTGCAGGTTCGACAACTGCCGTCATGGTCCCCACGCAGGGTGCGCGATCCGAGCGGCGATGGCAGAGGGGAAGATGGAACTCAGGCGGCTCGAGGGATTCTTGAAGCTGGAAGAGGAAATTGCAAAGCTTCGACTCAGCCGGCAGAAACGCCAGATGACCATCGAGCGGAGGGATCGGCGGGACTACCGGGAAAAGTCCCGCAGATACGATGCCAGGCGCAACAATGACTTGGAGGAGTAGTAATACCATCTCTCATCATTAAGCGGACTCTCTGGCTGGTTCTTTCGGCGCATGGCATTGTCGTCATCCCTCCGGTTACCAAAAGGTAGCCATCGGTCTTCCTCTTCGCCATTCACCATAATCTCTGCGCCATAAAGTCCACCTATCTCTGAGAGATGGTATAAGGTATCCCGCCAGCCCGAGCCTCGGTTTTTGACTCTTCGCTATTTTGGATGGATTAAAAGGAGAGTTTTTTAAGTACAGAGCCTTTGATCCTTAACGGAACAGGGAAGTATTTAGTTCAGAAACTCAGGAAGTATTAACAGGCATGAGACCATGAGAGCGAGCCATTTGGACGGGTTGCTAGATGGTTCACCCTTCCAAGCTGAGCTTGAAGAACAACGAGCGGTGGGAACAGCGATGAAGCAGAATCAGAAATTGCCCAGAAGGGGGACCGCTCGCGGGAATGAGGGAAACAAACTCATCCTTAAACCCACGGGCTTGTTGTCCAGCCGGATGTATGTGCATCCCCCCCCCATGGAAACCCTGTCTGCCAGTATCGCTCATCCCGAAGCTCGGCGTTTAGGTTCAAGACAATGACCTGACCCCAAAGTTGGGACACATCAAAACTGAAGTTCAGATGGTATTGGTTGGTTGATGTTGTGGATGGTTGTTGGGTGGATTGCAACCCTGGG
>JBIIGI010000099.1:0-7452 GCA_044236545.1 Chthoniobacterales bacterium | reverse complement strand
TCGACGCCGTCACCAGCGATACGCCAATCATTGCCAGCAATCCAGAGATCCGACAAAGGCGCTTGCTTAGCGCTCCTAGGAAGCGAAATCTCCAATGTACGATCACTTGCTTGAACCATTCCGCTGAGTAGTGCAACTATCGCAACCGCAGGAAGAAATGGTTCAAGCTTTATTTTCATCAAAAGATTCTTACGCCAGCTTGAACTTTTTACGCAGGAACACCCCTCCACAAACAACTCCTATAACAAACAGGGCTGACGTGGATGTCTCAGGGACGACTGAAAGCTCTAGGTTTGTTATCTTACTTCCTGGAGCAAGCATATCGCCATTGGCGAAGATGCCTATGTAACTGATTTTTGGATTGCCGTCGGTGAAAACCTGAGTATCCATCACCGTTCCATTTACGGAGAACTTAGCAACCCAGTCCGAAGAGGTAGTGTCGAGTGCAATCGTAAAAACATTCGACGAGTTGGTGACATTACCCAGCGGGGTAAAAATGTCGGTGCCGCCGTCGCTGTTTTTTACGCTTAAGACATCACCACCAATATTACTGGGCTTCACTAGGAACCATGAAGGTGAATAGTTAAAAGGAAGCCCCTGGTCGGTAAAGCCGAATGCGAACCATCCGTCTCCTCCGGAACTTACCGGATTTAGCGTTCCCGCAAGGTTATAAACAGAACCTGCCGTAGGTGTGAAAGCCAGATACGCCCCAGCATTCGCGACAGCCTGGCCGTTGGCGGCGAAGGAGGGATTGTCTCCGACCCAGGAATTGCCGCCCGTTGTGATAGTAGGTGTAGTTCCAATCAGCGTATTACTTGATGATCCACTGAAACTATCCTGATAGATGATGGCAGCGCTCGCCGATTGAACTGCAATTAGCAGGCCAATTAAAATAGCGAAGACGTTCAGCAAATAAGGTGTGGGTTTCTTTTTCATATGTTCTGTGGGGGTTATGTTTTAGTTTTAGTTTTAGTTTCTGAGTTTATCAGCGGGAGAAACTTGGCTTCTCTCTTGATATGCACAATATATTCGATAATTGACTGTCAGTTAGATTTTGATCAAAAGATTGTCTTGCCAGCTTGAACTTTTCGACGCAGGAACAGCCCTCCACAAACAACTCCTATAACGAACAGGGCTGACGTGGATGTCTCGGGGACGGCTGAAAGCTGCAGATTTGTGATCCGACTTCCTGTAGCAAGCACATCGCCATTGGCGAAGATGCCTATGTAACTAATGGTCGGAACCCCTCCGGTGAAGGTTTGTGTGTCCAGCACGGTGCCATTGACCGAAAACGTGCTGACCCAGTTTATTCCCCTCGTGTCGAGTGCAATCGTAAAATCATTCGACGAGTTGGTGACATTACCCAGCGCGGTTAAACTGTCGCCTTTTCCGCTGAAGACAGCACCACCAATATTACTGGGCTTCACTAGGAACCAAGAGGGTGACCCGTTAAAAGGAAGCCCCACGGTGGTAAAGCCGAAGGCAAACCATCCATCTCCTCCTGAACTCACCGGATTGAGCGTGCCTTGCAGGGTATAAAAATCGCCTGCAACGGGAGTAAACGACAGATACGCCCCAGCATTCGCGACAGCCTGGCCGTTGGCGGCGAAGGAGGGATTGCCTCCGACCCAGGAATTACCGCCCGTTGTGATAGTAGGTGTAGTTCCAATCAGCGTATTAGTAGATGATCCACTGAAACTATCCTGATAGATGATGGCAGCGCTCGCCGATTGAACTGCAATAAGCAGGCCAATTAAAATAGCGAAGACGTTCAACAAACACGTTGTGGGTTTCTTTTTCATATGTTCTGTGGGGGTTATGTTTTAGTTTTTAGTTTCTGAGTTTATCAGCGGGAGAAACTTGGCTTCTCTCATGATATGCGCAATATATGCGATACTTCACGGAAGCAACATACCTCTGATTGTCAAGACATGGACTTATCCATCAATAAAGGAACTGCTGGCACCCGGCGCTCAATCCCCTTTTTTTGTGGGCGGCATTCATCTCATTCCCTGGCATGCGGATCGCGTCTCGGTCGTCTTTGGCGTCGCGCATCTGGAGAGTGACCCGCTGCCCAACCAACCGGCACGATGCGATGCGCATTGGCCCGGGCTGGAGAAGTCCGTGCATGGATCGTTCTTCGGAGAGAGTGATCCCCTGGCCCTGCTTGCCAGCTACATCGTGGAGAGGTATGTCCAGTCTGCGTCCGAAAGGAAATCCCTCTCCTCGCTGGCAGAGTTGTTGATCGGTGAGATCGCTCAGGCAGTTCACCGACCGGATCGGCCTAAAGCCGCTGCTCGTGGCGTCCGGGTGCTGCATGGTCGCCGAGATGGCCATCCTCTGCATTGCCCCCCGCGACGGGGGCCTGGTACTCTTCCTTATCTGCCTTGCAAATCTTCTCCTGAGCGGGCTGGCAGAGGGGTTGGCCAGCGGTGCCTACGAGGCGATCGTCTATTATATGAAGAGTGGATTGTTCAGCAGATCCTAGTGGACGGCTGCATGTAGCTGTCTTCCCAGGGAACGATGGAAAGCGGTTCTTTTTCCCAGTAGTATTTCAGTTCATCGCTCTCCCAACCCTCGTAGATCTCTTCCCACGTAAGGTCGCAATGAGGCAGAAGCGACTTCTGCTCGACCGGCTCGTCCGCGGATTGATACCGGACGTCGAGGGAGAGGCGGATGAGCTCCTTGTCCTGGCAGCGGAGGGCTTTGTGAATCGTGTAGCTCGGGAAAGTGATGATGTCACCGGCTTCGTAGTCTCCCTCGACCCACTCGGTCTCCCATGGGCAAAGCGGCACGGCAACTCCTCCGGCCCCCTTTGAGGACTGGATGGGCAGGTATCCGTGTCGGTGGGAACCTTTCAGCATGGTCAGCCCCCCCATGGTGCGAGGACAGTCGCCGAGAGGAATCCAGCAGGTCCAGGTCTTCGCCGTCCCCTGGATGAGAGGGAAATCCTGATGCGGCGGGGTCGGCGAAACCACCCGGTGCCCGGTGATCATCCGGGCGATGTGGCGCGGGTGAACCAGCACTTTGCTGTCGAAAAGATTCCGGTAGAATTCCAACAGCTTCGGATGATGCGGCAGGCGATGCATCCGCTCCAGCTTCTGAACGTCGCCGTAGGCGGCGATGTTCACGCCGATGTCGCCGCGCATGGCTTCATCCGGAACGCGATTGATCGCATCCAGGTTGATCCGGCCGCCGAGGGCGTCCTGCCCCGGTTGCCTCCACCCGTGTCGCTCGACGACCGCAAGTTCATCGGCACGAACCTCGAGCACCTCCTCACGCGGCAGGAATCGCTTGAAAAAAAGGAATCCATCCTCCTCGGCCCGTGCCCGGAGGGCATCAAAATCCTGGAGCAGCGGCGTGGAGTCGGTGAACAGGCGGTTCTCCTTGCGAATTGTTGTGGCGGAGTTTGACATGCCTCAAGAGAAGCGGAACTTGCACGAAAGCAACATATCTCGGATTGTCAAGACATGGATCTATCCATCAATAAAGGTACTGCCGGCACCCGGCGGGGCGGGCCGGTGGTGGTGCTCGCGAACTGGTTCCAGTTCAGTCCTTCCGAGCGGACCGTGCGTCCCTGCGTTGAGAGCAGGATGTTTCTTTGGTGCCGTCGCGGGAAAGGAATGCTGCGGATCAACGGCGAGGCCCGCACATTTGAGGCGGATGACTGGATTTTCCTGCCGTGGCGGCATTCAATTATCTACGAGCCCGACGCTCAATCCCCGTTTTTTGTGGGCGGCATTCATCTCATTCCCTGGCATGCGGATCGCGTCTCCGTCGTCTTTGGCGTCGCGCATCT
Source organism: Chthoniobacterales bacterium (assembly GCA_044236545.1). Lineage (GTDB taxonomy): Bacteria > Verrucomicrobiota > Verrucomicrobiia > Chthoniobacterales > UBA6821 > UBA6821. The sequence goes on along the minus strand of JBIIGI010000099.1, from coordinate 3,653 downwards.
GGAGAGTGACCCGCTGGCCAACCAACCGGCACGACGCGATGCGCATTGGCCCGGGCTGGAGAAATCCGTGCATGGATCGTTCTTCGGAGAGACTGATCCCCTGGCCCTGCTTGCCAGCTACATCGTGGAGAGGTATGTCCAGTCTGCGTCCGAAAGGAAATCCCTCTCCTCGCTGGCAGAGTTGTTGATCGGTGAGATCGCTCAGGCAGTCCATGCAGCACCTTCGAGCAACATCCCGCGTCCGGGTGCCTTACGGAGGATGCAGGAGTATGCGAGGACCCATCTTCACCGTCCCATTTCCGTAAACGACCTGGCCCGCGCGGGCGAATGCAGCACGGCCGGGGTGCATCGGCAGTTCCAATCGTTTGAGGCGATGGCACCCGGTCGTTGGCTCGCGCGGTTGCGGGCTCAACGCTCGGCCTTTCTCCTGCGCACGACCACGCTCGCCGTGCGGGAAGTCGCGGCGCAAGTCGGGTTTGAAGATCCCTTCCATTTTTCGAGATTTTTCAAACGGCAGATGGGGGTGTCTCCTCGGGGATACCGTGCCGAGCACGAATGCCTGTAAGGCAGGACCGGTTTCCCCGCGATTTTTACAGAGGAAATTTTTGGTTCTTCCCGCAACGGCCTCTATGCGATTCATTCAGCGGTTCCTTAATTGTGGAGTCTCCATGATAGCGCGTCACCTTCTCCTTGCTCTCCAAGCCCGGGTTCTTTGCCTTGGAATGGCGGTTGCGACGGTCACAATCCAAACCATGCACTCCGCGGAGACCCTCTCCCAGTTCTCGACGATCGATGCCCTCATGCAGGGGATCTACGACGGACCCGCCACGTTTGGAGATGTGAAGCGCTACGGCGACTTCGGACTCGGCACCGTGAACCATCTCGACGGCGAGATGCTTGCCCTGGACGGGATCTTCTACCAGATCACGGGTGACGGGCGGGTGCATGTCATCCCTGACAAGGCCAAGACTTCCTTCGCCACGGTGGTCTTTTTCCAACCCGAACATCGCGCCGCCCTGCCGAAGATCAGCTCGTTCCGGGGGCTCCAGTCATGGCTCGACCGGCATCTCGGCTCGCGGAACTACTTCTGGTCGGTCCGCATTCACGGCACATTCTCCATGGTGAGGACGAGGAGCATCTCGAGCCAGAAGCCCCCGTACAGGCCGCTTGCCGAGGTCGCCAAGTCGGAGGCGGTCTTCGAGCGACGTAATGTGACCGGGACCCTCGTCGGCTTCCGCTCCCCTCCCTACATCAGGGGGATCAACGTCCCCGGCTACCACTTCCACTTTCTCAGCGATGACAAGACCATGGGGGGCCATGTCATGGGATGCAGCCTGATCCAAGGGAAAGCCGAGTGGGCCTGCCACCGCACCTTCCAGATGAAGTTGCCGGATGATCCCGCCTTCCGCCGAGCCGACTTCTCGGAGCACGACGCGGAGGCGCTGAAATCCGCCGAGCAGTAACGTGGCGGCAGGGGCTGGCGTCGAGGTGCCGGCGTCCCCGATGCGATGCAATCAGCGATTTCTTAGGGACATGGTTCCAAGAGCGGGGAAGGGGTTAAGAATAATCAGCAGCTATAGCAGTCCATACCAAGTGGATCTTCCTCCACCATGGCGAACCAAGAGCCTCTTCTCGACGAGATTACTGAAGGTCGCCTTCAACGTATTAGGGCTAGCTCCTGTCTCTCGCACCATATCGCGGGTCGTCACCCGACCATGATCTCGGACATAGTCCAGGATCTTGACGGCCAGTTCCGAGAGTTCGCTCAGTGCCTTCCTCTCACGCTCGACCTTGATGGCTAGATGGCGCTTTTGTTGCTGCAGGGCGCGCATCAAGAACATCAGCCACGGCTGCCAGTTTGGAGACTCGTTGTGGAGGGTGGTTTGCGTCTGGCGCAGGGCGAGATAGTAAGCCTCCTTGCTGTTCTCAATAACGCTCTCGAGGGAACTGTATGGGACGTAAACGTAACCGGCCTGCAACAATAGCAAGGTGGACAGGATACGACTCAATCGTCCGTTGCCATCTTGGAAGGGGTGGATCTCCAGGAAATTCACGATGAACACTGCGGCGATCAGCAGGGGATGCATTCGTCGCAGCTCCCGGGTATCCTTGAGCCACGTGAGTAATTCAGCCATGCGGCGAGGCGTGTCGAACGGCGTGGCCGTCTCGAATACCACGCCGATCATCTTCCCCTCTTGATCAAACGCTCCTACGTTATTGGGGAGCGTCTTGTACTCGCCTCGATGTCGCTCGTCCTTGACACTGTAACGGAGAAGGTCGCGATGCAGTTGTTTGAGGTGATTTTCCGTGATGGGGATGTCTGTGAATGCATGGAAGACGGTCTCCATGACTTCGGCGTACCCTGCGACCTCCTGCTCATCACGGCTGTCGAATTTCTTGATCTCCAACTTGGAGAGTAGTTGCTCAACCTCGCGGTCGGTCAATTTGCTCCCTTCGATACGGGTTGAGGATCCAATACTTTCTATGGTCGCTACGCGCCTGAGTGCGTTAAGTCGTTCTGGAGCAAGAGTTCCCAACGATCGCCAAGCTCCCTTGAACTCGTCGATTTCCGAGAGCAAAGAGAGCAGTTCAGGTGTGATTTGAATAGAGTCTGTTTTCACCAAACCCGAATATATACCCGATTATACCGGATTGCATACCGAAATCATTACCGGATTATACCAGAAAATATCCAAACGCAGACAGAATTCCCTCTCCCAAGCCTTTAACAATCAACGCTCCATCCCGCATTGAGGTCACTCTCCTGATCATCAAGACTCTGGCTCTCGGCACCCCGGAGGTGATCGATGTCTCCGGCTTCACTCCGCGCCGCCGCCCATCCCGCAAATGGCGAGACCTCATCCAGAAAGTCTGGGAGGCCGATCCGCTCCTCTGCCCGACCTGTCATGAGCCCATGCGCCTCATCGCCCTCATTGATGAGGCGGAGGTCATCGAGCGCATCCTGCGCCATCTGGGACTCTGGGAAGAGCCCGTGGATCTCGATCGAGGGCCGCCGGAGGCCATTCTGGAACTCTTCCCCGAGGAGCAGCACCTCGACCCTCTTCTCGAACTCTGGAGCGAGATGGCACCACGGAGAGAGGATCCGATCGACCCCTTCCCCGACTACGACAGCGAGCCGGTCTTTTCCTAGAACTGAGCACAGGCAGGGAAGGGCCGTGCCATGACGCGACGACCGAGACGAGGAAACGCGTGTTATTGCGGGAGAAGGAGCCAGAAGTTCCCTACCCGATCACCCGAGAAGTCCTCATCCCGACCACCGCGTTGACTTTCCAGAGGAGCAGGGCTATCAACCCTTTCATGAAACAGGCTCGCTCATCAGAGAGGCCTGATTCCTTCCCCAACTCCCAAAAAGCGATTTCCTATCAGATCATCCGCTCTGCTTGGAGCCGCGGCCTCGTTCTTGCTGTTACGCCGCCGCGCGTGACTTGAACAACCCCCATTTCCCCGCCCTCCGGTCCTCCCATGAGCTTTCTCAACGGCCTTCACCCCAAAAGCAAATTCCTAGCAACCCAATTCCAACCACACGACCATAGCAACTTTATGAAAACCGTCATTCTCATCGGCGCCAATGGCAAAATGGGCCAAGCGGCCTTGACCGGACTCAAGAACCACAGGGTCATCACGGCAAGCCG
>JBIIGI010000098.1:0-7512 GCA_044236545.1 Chthoniobacterales bacterium | reverse complement strand
TGGAGGAACCATCCGGGTCTCTTTTTCGCTGATGAACAGATCAGATCTCCCCAAGAAGGCCACCTGGAAAATCTCCTCGGCTTCCGGCGGGGGGATGGATCATGAGGAGGAGGTGAATCTCCCCGGCGGTGAGTCAAAGGATCTCCACCACGACTGGAAGCCCTCACTTCCCGGTGAAGCCGAGCTAAAACTCGTCTTGGAGGAGGGGAGAAAAACGCGCCACGAGCTTCTCTGGAATGCCACGATTGCCCACGGGGTGCCCCCCGATCCGGGGACACAGAACCGGGAAGGTGAACCTCCTCCACCGGAAATGATAGGTCGTGAATCCATTCCGCTGAATCAGGCAGCAGCATCTCCTCGGGATGGCACCCCCCTTCCTCCCGTGGATGATGCCCATTGGGGAGTCTCATCTCCATGGTTTGGAAGACCGATGGCGTTCCTGAAATGGAAAGCAAAAGTGGATGATGCATCGCGTATGAGTGTTGAGGAGGTGGTGCTTGTCCCCGCAGGGAAAAATTCCGCCTTCTCCCAATCAGGTACTCCTCCCGCTGTGACGAATGCGGTGATTCCCGTAAAAGCCGTTCCACTCCATAAAGAGGGGGAGATGACCGTTATGGTCCTCCCGGATCTGTCACCGGGTTGGCATCTGATCCTCCTTTCAAGGACGACCCCGGAGGGGAATCCCGAGGCTCAATCGAGACTTCAGATGATCATCCCTCCCAAGCCCTCTTGGTGGAGTCTCGTGAAAATGCCGATCAGCATTATGGCCATTCTTCTTCTGATTTTCTTGCTCCGCGGATTACGTCGTGAGGGCGCATGACAAAACCCTCATCAACAAGCTCTTTCTAAAACACCTCAAGGAGCATTCTCAAAACTCTGGAGACGTGATCCAAAGCCTCTCCGGTATGAGAGGTCGAGATAAATCCGGCCTCGAACTGGGAGGGGGCGAAGTAGATTCCCTCGCGGAGTGAGGCGTGGAAGTGGCGGGCGAAGGCGGTCGTGTCGCTCTTTTTGGCGTCGGCGAGGTTGCGAACGGGGCCTTCCGTGAAGTAGAGGCAGAACATGGAACCGATCCGTTGGAAGGTCAGCGGCTTTCCCTTGATCGCGGCGCGGACCGATTCCTCCATTTGTGCGCCAAGCGACTCCAGAAGAGCCCATCCGTTGATGCGCTCCATCTCCTTGAGTTGGGCGAGACCCGCCGCGAGGGCGAGGGGATTTCCCGAGAGGGTGCCTGCCTGATAGACGGGGCCGAGCGGGGCGAGATGATCCATGATCTCGGCACGGCCTCCGAATGCCCCCACGGGGAGGCCTCCTCCGATGACCTTGCCAAGGGTGGTGAGATCGGGAGTGATTCCGTAAACCTCCTGTGCGCCTCCGGGAGCAAGGCGGAATCCTGTCATGACTTCGTCGAAGATGAGCAGGGCGCCATGCTTGCGGCAGAGCGTCTGGATCGCCTCCAGATAGCCTGGATCCGGCAGGTAAAGGCCTGCATTGGCCGGGACGGGCTCGAGGATGACGCAGGCTATTTCGGAGCCCTTTTCCCGAAAGACTCCTTGAAGTGCCTCCAGATCATTGAAGGGAACCGTAGAGGTGAGAGTGGCAAGTGATGCGGGAATGCCCGCGCTGTCGGGTTGCCCGAGGGTGAGGGCACCGCTTCCAGCTTTCACCAGCAGGGAATCGACGTGGCCGTGGTAGCATCCCTCGAACTTCACGATCCGGTCGCGTCCAGTGAATCCGCGTGCGAGGCGGATCGCCGACATGACGGCCTCGGTGCCGGAGTTCGTCATGCGGACCTTCTCCACGGAGGGCACCATGCGGCAGATGGTCTCGGCCATCTCGACCTCAAGGGGATTGGGGATTCCGAAGCTGGTGCCGTGTTTGGCGGTCGCGGTGACCGCATCGATCACAACCTGCGGGGCGTGTCCGAGGATTGCAGGTCCCCATGTGCCGACGAAGTCGATGTAGTCGCGCCCATCGACATCGGTGATGGTGCATCCCTTCGCCTTGTTGACGAAGAAGGGCTCACCACCCACACCACGGAAAGCGCGGACGGGGGAATTCACCCCGCCGGGAATTCGCGCGTTAGCGCGAGTCCAAAAATCATGGGAAAGGGGGCCCGGAAGATACGGAGACATGGAAATTAAATATGGAATTCAGGAAATCAGGAACAGAAGTAATTGAATCTGAAGGGATGAATCTGGAACTCAAGAACTCAGGAATGAAGTGGCAGTCTAATCCCGCTTTAAGGGCCAGCACGTCACGCCAACTCATTACTCTTAACTTCGGAGTTCGTGTTGAATGAACACTTCTGCAGGAATCTCATCATTTATTTCCTGAGTTCCTGAGTTCCAGATTAAAACATCCCCTCTTCAGTCCTACCTGCTGAGCTCCAGCATTCTCCGCACGGACTTCTCGGCCTTTGCCCTGAGTCCCTCCTCCAGCAGGATCTCGGGCTTGAGGTCGCGGAGGCAGAGGTAGAGTTTCTCCATGGTATTGCGCTTCATGTAGCGGCACTCGGCGCAGGCACAGGTGTCGGTTGGTCCGGGAATGAAGATCTTGTCGGGGATCTCGCGGCGGAGGCGGTGGAGCATTCCCTCCTCGGTGACGATCACGAAGGACTTGGCCGGGGAGTTCCTGCAGAAGGTGACCATCTTCTCGGTGGAGCAGACCTCGTCGGCGAGCAGGCGCACGGCCTGCGGGCACTCGGGGTGGGCGACGACGAGGGCATCGGGGTGCTCCTGCTTGGCCCTGCTGATGCTGTCGCGTGTGTACTCCATGTGGACGTAACAGGAGCCCTGCCAGAGATCCATGGGTCGTCCGGTCTGCTCGGTGACCCAGGCGCCCAGGTTCTGGTCGGGAACAAAAAGGATGGGGCGGTCCTTGGGGGCCGCCTCGACGATCTTCACGGCGTTGCCGCTGGTGCAGATGACGTCGGCCAGTGCTTTCACGCCGACGCTGCAGTTGATGTAGGCGATGACGTGATAGTTTTTCTCCGCATGCTGCTTGAGGAATGCCTCGAGTTTCTCCGCGGGGCAGGAGTCGGAGAGCGAGCAACCCGCATCCATGTCAGGGATGACGACGGTCTTGCCGGGATTGAGGATCTTCGCCGTCTCTCCCATGAAGTGGACACCGCAGAAGACGATGACGTCGGCGTCGGTCTCGGCGGCTTTCTGACTCAGGCCGAGGGAATCACCGACATGATCGGCCACGCGCTGGATCTCCTCGATCTGGTAGTTGTGCGCGAGGATGACGGCATTCCGCTCCTTCTTCAGCCGCAGAATCTCGGCGGCAAGGTCGGTGGGGTGGGAGGATGGTGAGACCGAAGGCATGAAATTTAATATGGAACTCAGGAACTCAGGAAGGAGAGAGAAGAAGTAAGAGGAATTTCCATGCCAACCCGTTTGATGGTCAGGGGCATAGTAGAAAAGTTGAGAATGATTCCCGAAGTAGCGTTTGAAGCCTTCACATAGGATCTAACAATGGTGAAGTGGATTGGCTCGATCTCCTTTACGGCTTTCAGCTCCACTACCAGTTTACTAGCAATCAAGAGATCCAGACGATGTTCTCCGATCTTATGATCACGATATCTGATTTCTAAAGTTTTCTGGCGTTCGTAGGGAATACCAAGATTGTCCAGTTCGATGCAGAGAGCCTCCTCATAGAGGGATTCAAGAAATCCTGGCCCTAGCGATCGGTGAACTTCAATCGCCGCACCAATGATTTCCTGACTCAGTTCCTCATCCTGCAGTTTTCCTGATTTCCTGAGTTCCACATTAAAAAATCTCCTACTTCGCCTCGTTGATGAGTTGGCGGAGGATGAAGGGGAGGATGCCGCCGTGGCGGTAGTAGTCGACCTCGATCGGGGTGTCGATGCGGACCTTGACGGTGACATCCTGCGTGGATCCATCCTTGCGGGTAATGCGGAGCGTGAGGTCCTGACGGGGCTTGAGATCCTCGCCGAGGCCGACGATGTCGTAGCTCTCGGTGCCGTCGAGACCGAGGGTCTGGGCGGTCGTTCCCTCCTGGAACTGGAGGGGGAGGATGCCCATGCCGACGAGGTTGGAGCGGTGGATGCGCTCGTAGCTGGCGGCGATGACGGCCTTCACGCCCAGCAGGCGGGTTCCCTTGGCTGCCCAGTCGCGGCTGCTGCCGGTGCCGTATTCCTGTCCGGCCAGAATGACGAGCGGGGTCTTCGCGGCGGCATACTTGTGGGCCGCGTCGAAGATGCTCATACGCTCGCCATCGGGCTGATGCAGGGTCTCTCCACCCTCGACTCCGGGGAGCATGAGGTTCTTGATCCGGACGTTCGCGAAGGTGCCGCGGGTCATGATGCGGTCGTTGCCGCGACGGCTGCCGTAGCTGTTGAAGTCCTCCTTGGTGACGCCGTTCTCGCTGAGGAAGCGTCCCGCCGGGGATTTCTCCTTGATTGCTCCCGCAGGGGAGATGTGATCGGTCGTGACGGAGTCGCCGAAGATGCCCAGCGCGCGTGCTCCGGAGATCGGGGTGATGGTGCCGGCCTCCATGCCGAAGTTCTCGAAGAACGGTGGCTCCTGGATGTAGGTGCTCTTGGTGTCCCACTGGTAGATGGCTCCGGTGGGGGCGCTGATCTCGTTCCACTTGGGGTTCTGGCCGGCAAAGTCGCCGTAGAGAGTGGCGAACATCTCGGGGGTGAGGGCGCTGCGAAGGGTGTCTCGGATCTCGGCGAGGCTGGGCCAGATATCCTTGAGGAAGATTTCTTTGCCATCCTTGCCCTTGCCGACGGGCTCCTTGGCGAAGTCGATGTCGACGCGTCCGGCGAGCGCGAAGGCGACGACGAGCGGAGGGGACATCAGGAAGTTGGCCTTGATGTTCTGGTGGATGCGGGCCTCGAAGTTGCGGTTGCCCGAGAGGACGGCGGCGGCGATAAGATCGTTGTCGGTGACGGCCTTCTCAACTTCGGGGTTGAGGGGGCCGGAGTTTCCGATGCAGGTGGTGCACCCGTAGCCGACGGTCTGGAAGCCGAGCTTGTCGAAGTAGGGCTGGAGGCCAGTCTTCTCAAGGTAGGCGGTGACAACGCGGGAGCCGGGTGCCAGCGAGGTCTTCACGGTCGGGTCCATGGAAAGACCCGCCTCGACCGCCTTCTTGGCAAGGAGTCCCGCGGCGAGCATGACGCTCGGGTTGCTGGTATTGGTGCAGCTGGTGATGGCGGCGATGAGGACGCTGCCGTTGCGGATGGTGCTCTTGCCAATGTGCTCCCCGTGGTAGGGGGACTCGGGCATCTGGGAGACGGCGTCCGGGGTGGGGCGGTCGCTGATCATCTCCTCCTCGTCCTCCGGAATGGTGGGATTCCGCCGGGCAACCAGTGCCTGGGCGGAGAGGGCGCCGTCGTTCTTGCCGTAGCCGCCCTCGGCAACCGGCTTGGTGAGGAGTTCCTGGAAGAGAGGCTTGAGCTGGGGGAGGTCGATGCGGTCCTGGGGACGCTTCGGGCCGGCCACGCTCGGGACGACGGTCGAGAGATCGAGCTCGAGGTCGACGCTGTAGTCGATCTCGCCCTTGCGGGGCATGCCGAACATTCCCTGGGCCTTGAAGTAGTTACCGAAGGCCTCGCACTCTGCCTCGGTGCGTCCTGTGGCTCGGAGGAAGGCGACGGACTCGGAATCGACGGGGAAGATGCCCATGGTGGCGCCGTATTCCGGGGCCATGTTGGCGATGGTGGCGCGGTCGGGGAGGGGTAGGGACTCGGCACCCTCGCCGTAGAACTCGACGAACTTGCCGACGACCTTCGCCGCACGAAGCATCTGGGTGACGCGGAGCGCGAGATCGGTCGCGGTGACTCCCTCGCCGAGCTTGCCGGTGAGGTGGACGCCGACGACCTCGGGGGTGAGGAAGTAGACCGGCTGACCGAGCATTCCCGCCTCGGCCTCGATGCCGCCCACTCCCCAGCCGACAACGCCGAGTCCGTTGATCATGGTGGTGTGGGAATCGGTTCCGACGAGGCTGTCGGGGTAGTAGATGTCACCGGAGCCGTTCTTCCCATGAAGGACGCCTCGGGCCAGATACTCGAGGTTGACCTGATGGACGATGCCGATGCCGGGAGGGACGACGCCGAAGGTCTCGAAGGCCTGCTGGCCCCACTTGAGGAACTCGTAGCGCTCGCGGTTGCGCTTGAACTCCATGTCGAGGTTGAGCTTCATCGCGTCGGCCCAGCCGTAGTAGTCGACCTGGACGGAGTGATCGACGACGAGATCGACGGGAACAAGCGGCTCGATGATGCCGGGCTTGCCGCCGAGACGGGCCACGGCGCTGCGCATCGCGGCGAGATCGACCAGGAGGGGAACCCCGGTGAAGTCCTGAAGGACGATGCGGGCAACGACGAACGGAATCTCCTCGGGCGCGGGCGCCTTCGCATTCCATGCGGCGAGGGCGCGAACATCCTTCTCATGAACCTTGCGGCCGTCGCAGTTGCGGAGCACGGACTCGAGCACCACGCAGATGGAGAAGGGGAGACGGGAGATCTTCCCGACGCCCTGCTCCTCGAGTGCCGGGAGGGAGTAGTAGGAAGCTGTCTTTCCCTTGGAGGGCTCGAAGCTGCGGAGTGTCTTGAACGGGTCGGAGGTGGACATGGCGAAATGAGGCTGTTGGGCTTTTAGACTATTGGACTATTGGGCTGTTCGATTCGTAAATCTCAGGTTCGGATCAGTTGCTGGCCAACAGTCCAACGGACCAATAGGCCAACATGTTTTCAGTTACTTGATCTCCGCCAGCTTGGCCTGGATCTTGGCGAAGTCGGGGAGTTGCTTCGGGTCGTCGTTCGACTCGGCGTACTGGATAACGCCGGAGCGGTCGATGAGGAAGGCGGAGCGCTTCGGAACCCCACCCATGCCGAGGCCGATCTGTGGGAGGAAGCTCTCGTAGGCAACGCCGTAAGCCTTGGTCACCGCGTGCTCGTAGTCGCTGAGGAGGGGAATGGTGATCCCTTCCTTCTGGGCCCATGCCTGCTGGGCAAACGGGTTGTCGCCACTGATGCCGTAAACCGTGCAGTCGAGGGCGTCGTAGGCAGCAATCCCTTTGCTGATCGTGCAGAACTCCTCTGTGCAGACGCCGGTGAATGCCATCGGGACGAAGAGTAGCAGAATGTTTTTCCTGCCGATCTCGGCGGAGAGGGTGATCTGCTTGGGGCCTTCGGCAGTCAGAGTGGAGAGGGTGAAGTCGGGGGCTTTGGTTCCTGTGGTGATCATGGTGAGAAAGGGTGAAGAAGAAATTATGAAGGATGAATGATGAGGTATGAAGGATGAAAAAAGGGAATTTACTGGTTTGTGGGGGTGGAGGAAAGGATTGAGGTGGCGGGTTGGTTGGTTGGTGAAGTCGTGGGGGTAGAAGAATCAGGAATGGCAGGATTTGTGCCGGAGGGATTGTTTGTTGGTGCAGGAGACGGTGGCAGATCAGACGGGAATGTGACAGGGCTTGGAGTTGGGCTGGGAGCAGGTGTGGGGGTAGGCCATGGCTTCTCCAGAGAGGTCCATTCATGCCAGT
>JBIIGI010000097.1:0-7986 GCA_044236545.1 Chthoniobacterales bacterium | reverse complement strand
TCGTGATCATGTCGGGCCATTGCCTGTACTGCGCCACGAATTCGGGGCCGAACCCCCTCTTTGATGCATCAAGGTAAACCGGAAGATGGGTGAGGATGAGTCCCCCAAGGGCCAGGAGAAGTCCCGCCGCGGCCATGGTGATCCGGCGCGACAAGGACGTGGTTCCCCTCTTCCCAACCGGGTGGAGGAGGATCAACCCGAGAAGGATGAACGTGAGGAAATATCCGACATCGATGCGGATCAGGTAGGCGATCCCCAAGGTGATGCCGCAGGAGGCCATCCAGACCAGGCGCCTCCCCTCACTCCGGGCGGCCAGAACGTAGGCGGAGAGAAAGACCGTCATGTTCAGGACGACCAGGAAGGCCATGTAATTTCGATAAGTCTGGCCCGGAATCAGGATGGTCAGCACGCCTGCAAGGAGCGCGGGCCAGGCGCGGCCAGTGCACTTGAGAACCAGCCGGTAGGAGAGGAGTCCGGTGATCGCGCAGAGGAGGAAGAAGAAGAGCCTCATCGCGATGTAGCTGGGACCCATGAGCTTGAAGATCCCGACCACGGGGTAGAACCAGAGCACATTGTAGCCCAGGAACATGTCGATGATCGGACGCTGTCCCTGCAAGAGACGCTGGGAGAGTAGGGCGATGAGGCCACCCTCGCCGCCGGGGCCCGGCCAGCAGCGGCAATAGTAGCCGTAGTAGCAGAGCGCAAAGGCAGCGAGGATCAGGAGCCCCCACCGCTTCAGGAAGATCTCCACGTTACCCTTCGGGCCGAACCGGGATGCAAAATATTTCATGGATTCGTGATGACGGTCGGCGCGAGGACTTCACCGCGCGGGGGTGTTCAAAAGAAAACGCAGCTTCAGGCTCGCCGCATCAAGGCCGCGGAAAAACCACCGCGAGAGTTCGTTGCGGATCTGGTAGGGGTAGGTCCAGCGCCAGCGGACCGAACCGGGGAGGCGCTGCCGAGCGTTTCCCTGAATCCCGCTGGAGAAGATCTCCTCCGTCTGGGAAATCGGAAAGGGGGCCACGGAGAGGGCCCTGATCCCGTGAACCCATTCCCGGTCCAGGGCGTGGTCGTAGGGAAGCCACATCGGGAGCAGGCCTCTCACGAGCGCCTCCGCCGCCTTGCGGTCGATGATGTAGGCCCCCGTCCCCTTGAACCGATGGAAGGGAAGCGTGAGCGAGTAGCCTCCTCCGAGATCGGTGATCCGGAGAGGCTTGCCCAGTTTCAATCCCGCGAGGCGAACCATGTTCCAGTGCGCGGAGATGTTCATCAGGGCCTCCACGACCGGTGAGAGGCCGGGCTTGGGATAAAGGTCATCCTCGCAGATGATGGCGTGGCTTTCTCCCGAGTCGAGGAAGGCGCGCATCGCCTTGATGTGGCTCAGGTAGCAGGCGATCTCGTACACGTTCGTGCCGCGACCGTGGAATCGTCGGAATTTCCGCTCGTCGAATTCCGGGATCGGCAGCGTCATGGCGTTCCCCTCGACGGCCGGCACGCGCACCAGACGGAACGGCAATCCCCCGAAGGCATCCTGCATGTGGGCCCAACGCTCGGGAGCGCGGTCAAGATTGATCACGTAGGCGTTCATGGAGAGGTGGCGTTCAGGCAAGGCACACGGATACGCACGCGATCACGAGGGAAATCCCCCGCGCCTACCACTGGATGCCCAGCAGGATGATTCCCTTGGGCTTCTCCGGATTGTCGGGATCCCAGGAGATATCCTCACTGGCCCCCTCTGTCTGGGGAGCAAGCGGGTTCACCAGTTCGAGCGGCTTCTTCATCTTGAAAGCCTGGGCCACCACGCCGTTGATGTCGTAGGGAGCGGGCTTTTCGAGCGGGACCTTGTTGACCTTGGGCTTCGAGGGAGCGGGCGCCACAAAGCCAGCATCGGGATTGGCCTGCTGGGCAAAGGAGCACGGGATCCAAAGCAGGGCCGCGGCGGCGGCGAGGGTTCGGGAGAACGTGGCGTTCATCCACCCACCATAGCCGCGTTTTTCAGCCCGGGGCAAGCCTGCCGAAACCCCTCTTCGGCGTTGATCAAAGCCCGCCGACCCGTTCAGACTCCCCCCATGGATTCCATCGGTCGCGCGCGCCGCGTTCTTTCAATTGAAATCAGTGAGCTTCAGCGCCTTTCCGACCGTCTGGACGGATCCTTCCCCGAAGCCCTGCGATTGCTCCGGGAAACCGTTTCTCGCCGCGGCAAGATCGTGGTCCTGGGGGTCGGGAAGTCGGGCCATGTCGGCGAAAAGATCGCGGCCACGCTCACGAGCACGGGGGCTCCCTCGGTTGTCCTCAATTCGCTCAACGCACTGCACGGCGATCTGGGGGTGGTCTCCGACGGTGATCTCCTCCTGATCCTCAGCTACAGCGGAGAAACCGAGGAACTCCTCCGGATCCTGCCAGCGCTCGCCCGTTTCGACGTCCGCAAGGTCGCCCTGACGGGCAACGCCTCCTCCACGCTGGCCAAGGCCAGTGATGTCGTTCTCGACGTCTCGGTCAGCCAGGAGGCCTGCCCGCACAATCTCGCCCCCACCTCCAGCACCACGGCCATGCTCGCCCTTGGCGACGCCCTCGCCATGGTCCTGCTGGAAGAGCGCGGCTTCACGCGCGAGGATTTCGCCCGGTTCCATCCAGCCGGACAACTCGGCCGCTCCCTGCTGCTGCGCGTGCGAGACATCATGAGGGGGGGCGGGGACGCGGCTATCGTGCGGGAAACCGACACCGTCCTCGAGGTGCTCAAGGCCCTCACTGCAAAGCGCGCGGGAGCCGCCCTTGTCACCGACGGGGGCGGACGCCTTGTCGGCATCTTCACCCATGGTGATTTCGCGCGCCGCTTCCCTTCGGATGAGCGGATCGGAACCCGCCCCGTCGGGGAGGTGATGACACGCGATCCGGTCACCATCGATGCCGACAAACTTGCCGCCGAGGTTCTCATGGTGCTAGAACAGCACCGCATCGACGATCTTGTGGTCACCGATGCCGGGGGCATCCCCCTCGGCGTCGTCGATTCCCAGGATCTCTCACGGCTGAAACTTCTCTGACACACCCCACTCACCACACCCATGGCACTCGCAAACGACCTCCGCAAAGGAATGGCAATCAAGTACAACGGCAACGCCGCCATCGTCCTTGAAGTCACGCACCGCACACCCGGCAACCTCCGCGCCTTCGTCCAGCTCATCATCCGCTACATCGGCACCGGCAAGTCGGCGGACGTGCGCTTTGCCTCCACGGAGAAGGTCGACCTCGTCGAAGTCCACCGCACCAAGCTGGACTTCAGCTACGCCGACCAGGAGGGATATAACTTCATGGATCCCGAGACCTTCGAGACCATCACCCTGCAAGGCGATCTCCTCGGCGACTCCAAGGATTTCCTGGTCGAGAACATGCAGGTCGAGATCCTTTATGTTGAAGGCCGCGCCGTCTCGGTCGATCTTCCCGCCTCCGCAAACCTCAAGGTCACCGAATCCCCCGAGGGCTTGAAGGGAGACTCTGCAAGCAACGTCATGAAGACTGCGACGCTCGAGACCGGAAAGGTCATCCAGGTCCCCCTCTTCATCAAGGAGGGCGAGATCGTCAAGGTCGACACCCGGACCGGCGCCTACATGGGCCGGGCCTAAGGAATCCCCTCAGGGCGCCAACCCCGATCACTCGTGGCGCGCTCCTCCCCACGCAAAGGAAGCAACGCCGGAGGGAAGTCCCGCAAGCTCCCCTCGCGCCGGGGCGTGCGGATTGCGGCCTCAGCCGCCACGGCGGAGAGCCTTCCCGATCTCTTCGATGAAGATTCGCCCCGACATGATGACCCCGCGCCATACCGGTCCCATGCGACGGTTCCCAAGCCACTGGTCAAATTCATCGTCGCCCTGTTTCTCTCCCCGCTGGCCTGGGTGCTGACCGAAACCTTTTTTCAAACACTCGCTTCCTCCGTGAGGGCGGGCCTCCTTGCCAATCGCTCCTTCGGTTGCTTTGCCGGAGGAATCCTTCTCTTCGGCGTTCTCTTCCTGCTGATTCCCCGGAACGCCCTGATGCTTCCCTATGTGCTGGGCCATGAAGTGACCCACGCCCTCTGGGTGAAGATCTTCGGAGGCAGGGTCGCCGACCGGTTCCATGTCAGCCTCGAGGGGGGGCATGTCATGACCGACCGCGTGAACACATGGATCGTCCTCGCGCCCTACTTCTTTCCCATCTACAGCGTCCTCGTGGTGACATTGTACGGGGCTGTGAAACTCGCCGCCCGGCTCATCGGCAATCCTGTTCTTTCCGACACCATCGACTCGTCCCTGTGGCTTCTCTTCCTGCTGCTCGGACTGACCCTCGCATTTCACCTCGTCTTCACCTGCATCCTGATCACCAAGGGCCAGCCCGACCTTCATTACGGCGGCACGTTTTTCTCCCTGATGGTGATCTATCTGATCAACCTCCTGATCATCACGGCGCTCGTGCTGGCAACCAGCCGCCGCGAGATATCGATCGGCTACGGGGAAGGCCTCGTCAGGAATTCCTCGGACTTCATCGAGCTCTGCGGACGCGCCGCAGCATGGTTGTCCATCTGGATCCAGGACCTCCGGACAGGATTGGGATATTGATCCCAAAAATTCATTGAAGGTTGGACTACTGCAACCGAAGAGGGGTTAACATCTTCATGGAATGAAATTCAGCCGCCTTGGAGCATATCTTGCGAGCGTCTACTTGCTGCCGTCCGCTATCTGCGTTGGTATTGCCCTTCGTGCCACGACGGACCAAAAAGGCAATTTTGTTTTCCTTCAGCTGCCTATCGCACTTCAGCTCGCCCTACTAGACGGCATGGGTTTGGGGCCGTTGCTCTCGGGTCTCGGTTGGGCCAGCGCCTACCTGCTCATTGCCGTCCCAACTGCAATGATGCTGTACCTGCTTGGCTCCGTTGTCGGGAAGCTGTTTGCGAGAGGACGGTCATGTAGCAGGAAGTAGTGTGGCCTGACCGGTCGCTCGAGCCGACTCAGCTTCAAAGTCAGGCATCTTCTTCCGTAAGGCTTGGAAGATCGGATGGAGAGCAAGGCGGCCAAGAACCAAGCCTCTG
The DNA here is from genome assembly GCA_044236545.1 of Chthoniobacterales bacterium. GTDB lineage: Bacteria > Verrucomicrobiota > Verrucomicrobiia > Chthoniobacterales > UBA6821 > UBA6821. The sequence goes on along the minus strand of JBIIGI010000097.1, from coordinate 2,930 downwards.
GGAAGAGGCGCGGAAGACTGCCACAAGGCAGCCCCGCGAGGGGCGGCACAGCTTGCCGGAAGGCAAGTGCCGTCAAAAGTACTAGTAATCCTACGGCGACCGCAGGCCAACGCAGCTATCCGCCGATATCCCGAGCCTTGCTATCTACGCCCCGATAGCCGCGCTCAGGGCTGCGGCAATTTTGTCGGCCGCCACGTTGATCATTACCTCGTCGGATCCCTCCACCAGCAGTCGGACCTTCGGTTCGGTGCCGGAGTAGCGCAGGAGAACGCGCCCTTTCCCCGCGAGCGCCCGCTCCGTTTCAGCAACAAGAGCGGACACCTCCGCGAGCGAATCCAACGGAGGCTTCTCCCGCACGGGGAGATTCCGCTGGGCCTGGGGGTACTTTCTCAGGACACGCCGGAGTTCGCTCAGGGGGCGGCCGCTCTCGGTCATGATGCGGAGGATCTGCAGGGCGGCGAGAAGGCCGTCGCCCGAGGTGCCGTGATCGCGCAGGATCATGTGACCACTCTGCTCGCCGCCGATCGAGAACCCTCCCCTCTTCATCTCCCCGACAACATAGCGGTCGCCGACGGCGGTCCTCACCACCGAACCACCGGCCGCGGCGAGGCATTCATCGAGGCCGAGGTTGCTCATGACGGTGGCCACAAGCGTTCTGCCAGCCAGCGTCCCACGCCTCAGTGCATCAAGGGCCAGCATGGCCAGAATCTCGTCCCCGTCGAGGGCATCGCCCCGCTCGTCACAGAGCAGGAGGCGGTCGGCATCGCCATCGTGGGAGATGCCGATCTGCGCGCCCGTTTCCCGGACAAGACGGCTCATCTCTTCGGGATGCGTGCTGCCGCATCGCTCGTTGATGTTCATCCCGTCGGGAGCCGCGTGAAAGACCGAGAGGGTTGCGCCGAGATCACTCAAAGTGGAGGGAGTGGTCCGGCAGGAGGCCCCATTGGCGCAGTCCACCGCGATATGAATCCCGTGCAGGGACATTCCGGGAACACTTTCCTTCGCCCGGGCAGCGTACCGGCGCGAGGCATCGGCCATCGTGGAGACCGTCCCGACGGATCCGGCTTCGGGGCGCACTCCGTCGATCTCATCGGTGAGGATCAGCTCCTCGAGACGGAGTTCCAGGGCGTCATCCAGCTTGTATCCGTCGCCGCCAAAGAGCTTGATACCGTTGTCCCCCGCGGGATTGTGCGATGCGGAGATAACAAAGCCGCCCTCCGCGCCGAGTTCCGTGACGAGCCCGGCCACGGCCGGCGTCGGCACCACTCCGGCCAGAAGGATCTCCGCGCCGACGGAAGTCAGGCCCGCCACCAGCGCCGACTCGAACATCGCCCCGGATCGGCGCGTGTCCCTTCCGATGACGAAGCGCGGTGGAGCGCCCCCCGCCCCGCGGAGCAGAAAGCCCGTCGCTCTGGCCAGCCTGAGCGCGATCTCCGGGGTCACGGGATGACGGTTTGCCCTTCCGCGGATGCCGTCCGTCCCGAAGAGCTTCCTGGTCATCATGGAAGCCCCGTTCAGATGGACTGCGTCTTTACGGGCTTGGGAAGCGGGGCGGCGGGACGCACCGCTTCGGACTTGCCGCCGCGGTAGGGGGGATGGGCCGGAGCCTGCGCCAGTTGCTGCCTGATGAGATACCAGAGGGCTCCCCCCAGCAGGAGACAGGCCAGTTTTTCCCTCCAGTTATGAAGCAGCAGTTGTCTCATGATTTTCCTCGCGGAGCAGAAGCTGGGAGAGGCGCTTCCTGAACCGCTCGACATTCAGGTTGCGCTCGATGACGCCGGAGTGACAGATGGAAACCTGGCCGCTCTCCTCGGAGACGACGAGAGCGATCGTGTCGGAGTCCTCGGAGAGACCGAGACCCGCCCGGTGACGCAGCCCGAGCGTGCGGTCGAGGTCGTCGCGCTGGGTGAGCGGGAAAATGCACCCCGCCGCCACGACACGCTCTCCCGAGAGGATCACCCCGCCGTCGTGAAGGACTGTCTTGGGCTGGAAGATCGTGAGCAGCAGTTCCTTCGAGAAATCGGCGTCCAGCTCCACCCCGCTCTCGGCCACGGACTTCAGGCTGATGTCACGCTCCAGCGCGATGAGCGCGCCGAATCCCTTGCTGGAGAGGTCGAAGATCGCGTCCGTGATCTCCTCGATCGCCTCCCGGCGCTGGAGGACCGTGGAGAAGAAGCGGTGACTGCCGAGTTCGGTGAGCGCGCGGCGGAGTTCCGGTTGGAAGATCACGACCAGCGCGATGGCCAGAAAGACGGAGAAGCTCCTCAGCAGCCAGCCGAGCACCGACAACTCGAGGATCTGGGAGATGAAGGTCAGCGTCAGGAAGACCAGCGCCAACCCGATCAGGATCCGCGCGCCGTGCGTGCCGCGCAGGTAGAGATAAATGTAATAGAGGATCGCCGATAGGATCAGGATCTCGAGTCCCGAGGTCCAGAACTCGTGAAGCATCCCGAGGAGGCGGTGCAAGGCCGGGCTCATGACGCGGGTGTGCCTGCGAGGATGGCCTCGGTCATCCGGAGGGCCTCGTTGTGGGGGCGCGCGTCATGGACACGGAACAGGCGGGCTCCCCGCTCGCGGGCGAGGCTCGTGAGCGCCACTCCGGGCCAGAACCGCGCGGCGGGTACGGAATCGCCATCCCGGGAGAATTTCCCAAGGAAGGATTTCCGGGAATGGCCGATCATCACCGGCGACCCCAGCCCGGTGAGCCGCGGCAATCCACGGAGCAGGGCGAGATTATGTTCCGCGGTTTTCCCGAAGCCTATGCCGGGGTCCAGGATAATTGAGGCCGCGTCCACGCCCCAGCCTACGGCCGCCTCCCGTTGCTCTGAAAGAAATTTTGCCACCGGACCGACGGCGTCGTCGCCTGGATAGGAGGGGTTCTCCTGCATTGTTTGCGGCGTGCCCTGCATATGCATCAGGATCAGCCCGGC
>JBIIGI010000031.1:0-26932 GCA_044236545.1 Chthoniobacterales bacterium | reverse complement strand
ACGCTCAGGACCAACTGGCCGACCCCGCCGGGTTGCAGGCGCTTTTCATGACGGAGGAGAAGCTCACGCTGGAGAAGGTGATCGGGATGGCCGGCGAACTGCCCGGGTTACGAGCCTGCGTTCTTGCCCATGGCGATCAGGTGGTCTGCGCCTCGAACACGGTGGCGGGTGTCGACCTGCGAACGCTGAGCAAGCAGGCCATGACCATGCTGGGGCAGATCCGCGAATCCTCCGCGCTGATGGGACTGGGGGCCGTTCCAGCCGTCACGCTCCATGCAGAGCAGGGAGTACTGAGCTTCCTTCACAAGGGAGAGCTCTGCCTGCTCGTGCTCCATGCCGATAGGGGCTTCGTCCCGGGAGTCCGTGAGCGCCTTCAGGAAATGCTCGGCCATCTGGCAGACGCCCGCCCGGCGCTCCCCGGCATAACACCGGGCGGTGATGGGTTGAAAAGTTGACGGGTTGAAAAGCGGCGCGGAAAAATTCACGAACTACCGGGCCGGGCTCCCGCCCTTTTAACCTTTTTAACCATCGAACCTCGGACCTAGTATTTCCGCATGCTCGAAATCTTGCAAAAAGGCGGCCCTCTCATGTGGATCATCCTGCTCTGCAGCGTGGTAGCCCTCGGGGTCTTTTTTGAACGCTTTCTCAACCTTCACAAGGCTTCCATTCGCGTTGGGGAACTGCTCGGGGGTCTCTCCCTGCTGATTCGAAGCGGAAAGACCGGGGAGGCGCTGGGCGAATGCTCCGCCACGCCGGGTCCTGTTGGGCGGGTGCTCCAGGCGGCCCTGCTCCATCCCAAGGAGGACCGTGCGGTGCTCCAGTCGATCACCCGTGATGCCGCCCTGCTCGAGATCCCCAAGCTGGAGCGGAACCTCCCGATCCTTGCAACGCTTGCCTATGTCACCCCCCTGATCGGCCTGCTCGGCACGATCCTCGGCCTGCTCGACGCCTTCCTCGTGGTGACTGCGCACGGCGGTTATGCCACCACCGCCGAGCTTTCGCGCGGGGTTTACGAGAGCCTGCTCGACGCCGCTTCCGGACTTGCCGTAGCGATCCCCGCTTACCTCGGGCACAGTTATCTTTCCTCCCGCGTGAACGACATCATCCACGATATGGAACGGGCCGGCATCGAGATGGTGAACCTCCTCTGCGACCATCGTGGAGACGCGATACGGGGAGAGAGCCACGTTTCCCCATGAGGCTTCACCGTTGCAAGGGGGCCGACTCCCCCTTCCTCCTGCTGGCGCCCGCCCTGACGGCGCTGCTCTGCCTGGTGTTTTTCCTCCTGCTCGGCGGATATTGCGTGCTGCAGCCCGGCGTCTCGGTGAAGGTGCCCGACTCCCCCTTCCTGCTGCTGCCGCAGCATGACCCTCAGGTGGTGAGCGTGACGGGGGCGCCGTTGCCCCAGATCTACCACGAACACCGCGTGGTGACTCCGGCCGAACTGGAGACCTCCCTGCGAAAGGCCCGCAAAGCGGGGAGCCTGATCATCAAGGCCGACCGCCTTGCGCCATACGACCTGTTGGTGCAGATCATGACCATCGGGGTCCGGTGCGGGTTCACCGTGGTGCTGGCAACCGGGACGGGACCGACTTCCTGATCCCATGGCGAGACCTCCGACCCTCCCCATCGGCCCCCGGGACATCGGGGAACTGGCCCATCTGCTCTTCGAGTGGCCGATCCGTCAGGCCCCACGTTTGGCGCTCCCCCTCTGCATCCTGCTCGCGGCGGTCGTGCAGGCCGGGATGATGGTGGTGTTTTCCATCAGCTACAGAACCCCCGTGCAGAACACGTCCGACGCACCGCAGATCTACTTTCTGCCCGCCGACTCGGCCGCCGCGAGGCAGCTTGCCCCATGGCTGGAAGCCAATGATCCCGCCGTCTTTTCGCCTCAGCATGCGGCCAGAGAGGCGTTGCCCCCCCCGCCGCCGCTCAACTACAGGCCGAGCTACGAAGAGCCGCCGCCGCCGTTGCGCCCTCTCCCCCCCATGACGCCGCCGCCGCTGGAACCACCATCCTTCCCGCTGACGGGCCGGAGCCCCATGAGGCACCCCGGCGTGCCCAAGACGCCCGCGCCGCGTTTCTCCGCACCGGTGGAGGGGTCGGTGGCCCGATGGCAGGATGATCTTGCCGGGCGCGTTGCGATCGAGGCACCCGGGGATTCCACGGCACCTCCCGGCGCCCCTCTTTCCGCCCAACCCGCCCTCTACCAGGTCTCCGTTGGCCCGGAGGGAATCCCGCGGCATTGCGTGCTCTTGGAGTCATCCGGCGACTCTGCAAGTGACGAGGCCGGGCGCGTCTGGATCCTATCCCGGCGATTCCAACAGGCCGACCGGATCACCTGGGGCCGCGTTCTCCTCCTCTGGGGCCCCTCACGGGGGGGCCCTCCCCAGCGATGATACCGATCACCCTCTCCTGGTTCGTTTTCGTCTATCTGGCGGTTTTTCTTGCCGCGATTTTCATCCTTTGGATCGGATACGAAATGCTCCTCCATCGCCGCTCCAACGCCATCGCCCGGAACCGTGTGTTCTGCAGAATCTGCGGATCGCGCTACACCGATATTTCTTCTGCCGAGCTGATTCATTGTCCGTCCTGCGGCAGCTTGAACGAACGTTCGTTGAGGGAGGGAATCTGAAGAAACGCGGATTTAACCTAAAAATTGCAATAGGATCCCCAAGGTCCGGGAAAGGGGAGTTAAAATGGTTAGAAACGTTACAAGGTGGAACCGGAAACCCCTGAACCTGAATTCGAGAAGGCGCCATCAAGAAGTTTGCTGATCATGGCTCGGCTCGGAGAGTGGAATGACCGCCTGCTGTCAGCACGTTGTAACGTTTCAACAGTTGACGCCACTTGCCTCCCGGCAAGCGGTGGCGCCCTTACGGGTCACGACTGCGCGTGATCTACCGCGCATGTTCCAGCATGCTTGGTTCAACTGTTTTAACCAGCCGACGACTCACTATCTGGGTCAACCATCCAGACCTGTTGGCGTGCTTCCATTGTAAAATCTGGCTTTAATCAGCGGTTTCCTAAGGCGCACCGGGCTGTGAATAACTTGTGCGCAATGTGGATTGACGCCTCGTGAAACTCCGTGGAACACCCGTTTCCAAACCATGGGACCGCCCCCTTCTTGGCTTGAAATAAAGGGGCTGCGTTGTGGAACAAGCTCTGTATAAGCCATCATCTGCCCCCGTCCATGTGACGGATCCGTAACATCCGATGAAATCTGGCTTGGCGGTCGGTCGGAACATGGATGCCATCGGATCGCGGCTGTGAATAAGTCACGGATCAGCGAGGCCCACGATGGGGAGGCTTTCTTTTCGTCTGGCATTTTTCCGTGTTCGTCGGAAGGTGCCCATGTGAAGAAATTGTCCCTGCTCCCACTTCTTTTCTCGGTTATGCTCACCCCCACCATGGGCGCCGATTCAACTTCCCCCTCCACGACAAACACGGCAAAGGCCACCTTGGGAGGCGGTTGCTTCTGGTGCATCGAGGCTGTTTTTCAGAACCTTCCCGGCATCACCAAGATCACTTCGGGGTATGCCGGGGGCACGGTTGCCAACCCGACCTACGATCAGGTTTGTTCAGGCCGCAGCGGACACGCCGAGGTGATCCAGATCGCGTATGACCCGGCGAAGGTGAGCTACGACCAGCTCCTCGAACTCTTCTGGAGAGCCCATGACCCGACCACCCTGAACCGTCAGGGGGCGGATCGGGGCACCCAATACCGGTCCATCATCCTGACCTCCTCGCCCGCCGAGGCGGCGGCTGCCGAGGCTTCCAAGAAAAAGGCGCAGGGCCAGTTTCCCGACCCGATCGTGACCGAAATCAAGCCGCTGGCCATTTTCTATCCCGCGGAGAACTACCATCAGGACTATTACCGCCAGAACAAGGAGAAGAATCCCTATTGTGGCATGGTGATCGCGCCGAAGCTCAAAAAACTCGGCCTCCCACAGTAGGGTGACCGAGGGGACAACTCCTCCCGCCTCCACGGGCGCGGGGTGGCTCTCCGCCGCGCGCCAAGGGCCCCGCTGGAACTCTCAGGCCCGTGGCTGACCCTCTTGCCCATCCAGCACCTCGCCGATGAGCTTGGCAAAGTCGGCGAACCCCGAGTCCGGCACGATGACGGTGTTGCGGCGCCCCTGGTTCTCCTCGGTGATGCGCAGGAAGCGGCCGCGGTCGTTCTCGCGGACTTCGAGGCGGAAAAACTTTCGCTCGACCTGCAGTTCGCGGCTCTCGAGGACATTGTCCCGGGAATACTGACGGTAGGCGTTCGCGTAGGAGGATTCGTTCTCTTCGTACATGGGTTGAGGTTTTTAGAAGCGCTGGAGAGGAAAATCAAACGGATTAACCGGGAAGATCTTTAACATGGAATTGCTTGCCTGCTAACGCATCAGGAACTCAGGAAAAGATGCGCATTAGAATCCACAGCAAAAATTCATGAATCTGGTTTTCCGATTAACTTCCGCTTGTGCCGAATGCTTTGCCTGGCGTTTTAGAGCCCGCTCTTCTGCCATTCCTGTTTTCCTGAGTTCCATATAAAACTTTTCTGCCTTCAGTCTTTCTTCAAAAAGCCACGCAACAGCTTCATCGCCTCCACATCCTCGGCGAGGTCTTTTCCCTTGGGGGTTTCGAGGATCTTCGGGATCGCGGCCAACTCAGGCGCGTTCATGATCCACCGGAAGGCGTCGAGGCCGATCTTTCCCTTGCCGAGGTTGTCATGGCGGTCGACGCGTGAGCCCAGCGCGGCCTTCGAGTCGTTGATGTGCAGGACGGTGAGGCGCTTGAGGCCCACGACCCTGTCGAACTCGGCGAAGGTTTTAGCGGCACCCTTGGGTGCCGCGAGGTCGTAGCCGGCGGCGAAGGCATGAGCGGTGTCGAGGCAGACCTCGAGACGCTTTGGATCCTTCACGGCGGCGAGGATCTCCTCGATCTCCTCGAAGCGCGCCCCGATGCAGGCCCCCTGTCCCGCCGTGGTCTCGAGCGTAATGCGTACCTTGAGTTCCGGATGCTCGGCATGCAGACGATCCAGGTTCCGCACGACGCAGGCGATGCCGGCTTCCGTGCCGGCGCCGAGATGCGATCCGGGGTGGAGTACCAGGGAGCGGATCCCCAGCTGTTCGCAGCGGAGCATCTCGTCGGAGAGGGAGCGCAGTGATTTCTCGTGGTTCTCGGTCCCCTCAACGCCGAGGTTGATCAGGTACCCGGCATGCGCGATGACGGCGCCGAGTTTACCGCGCAGCGGGTGTTCCCTGAAGCCCTTCGCCTCCTCTTCGGGAAGCGGCTTGGCGAACCACTGCATGTTGTTCTTCACGAAGATCTGCATGGCCGAGCAGCCGATCCCGACACCGCGGTCGATGGCTGCGGAGACGCCTCCGACCGTCGGCACATGGGAGCCCAGTAGGGGAAGCAGATCGGAGGATTTTTTGGACGGCATCGTGCACGATGTTAACGAACCCACCCCCCTGTTTTCCAACTCCTATCTTCCAACCCCCGATCACATCGGTTATCCAAGATGGATGGCCTCACCGCGTCGCGACCTGCTTGCCTACACATTGCCCTTTGTCCTCTTCATGGCGGGGCTGGCCGCGGTTTCGGCCGCGAAGTCGATGGGCATCACATCCTTCGCCGGGGTGGTGCTCGATCCCATGTACTGGGTCTATCCGATCCAGACGGCGGTCTGTGCCGCCGCGCTTCTCTGGTTCCGGAAGAGTTATGATTTCAGCGGAAGCTCTGCGGGAAAGCTGCTGCTCGGTGTCGTGGTCGGACTGATTGTCTTCGGTCTCTGGGTCTCGCCGCAGGAGGTTCTGCACAGGGCTGCGCGGACGGAGGGATTCGATCCCGGAGTTGTTCCCGGCCTGACCCCGTGGATGCTCGTTGCACGCTTCACGCGGCTCGTGATCATTGTCCCTCTGATCGAGGAGATCTTCTGGAGGGGCTTCCTGCTCCGCTACCTTGTGAGGGATGACTTCACCGCCCTTCCATTCGGTTCAAGCAACCGCTTCAGTTTCTGGGCCGTGGTGGTCGCCTTCACCATGGTGCACGGACAGGAAGACTGGCCCGCGGCTTTCGTGACCGGCATTCTCTTCAACCTTGTGGCAACACGCACCCGGAGTCTCGCGGCCTGCGTTGTCGCCCATGCCGCCGCAAATCTTGCCCTCGGCTGCTACATTTGTGCGACGCGCCAGTGGGGGTTCTGGTAGGGTGCCTCTCCCGCCTATCCCATGAAAATCGGAATTGCCCAGATCAACACGACGGTCGGTGATTTCCCCGGGAACTCCGCGGCGATCCTCTCCGCCTACCGCTCCCTGGTGGCCGACGGTGCGGAACTGGTGATTATGCCCGAGCTCTCGATCCCGGGTTACCCTCCGCTTGACCTGATCTTTGCCGGCGAATTCGTGGAGCGGAACCTCGCCACGCTGGCGGGGATCCATGCATCCATCGGGGGGGTCCCGCTGGTCGTCGGCTTCATCGACCGGAACACCACCGGCCACGGAAAGCCTTTTCACAACGCCGCTGCATTCCTTGAGAAGGGGAAGCCGCCCGTGATCATCCACAAGCGACTGCTCCCCACCTACGATGTCTTTGACGAGGCGCGCTACTTCGAACCGGGCTCCGCAAGCACTCCGATCGAGTTCGGAGGATGCCGGATCGGAATCACCATCTGCGAGGATCTCTGGACGCCTGATTATCTCCCCGGCACCCTCTACCGCGCCGATCCTCCCGCCGAGCTGGCCGCGGCTGGTGCCGAGATCCTGCTGAACCTGAGCGCCTCTCCTTTCCAGTATGGGAAACCAGCCCGCCGTCTGCAGATGTTACATACTCAGGCGAAGAGACTTGGAATACCAATCTACTATTGCAATTCAGTCGGCGGGAACGACCAGTTGGTCTTTGACGGGCACTCTGTGGCGATCTCCGGGGATGGCAACCGTTGCCGGGAGTTGGCGGGCTTCAAGGAAGAGCTGGCCGTGCTGGAAGAGCCAAGCGCCCCCTTCCTTCCCAATCACCGGGATGATCTCTGGGAACTTTACCATGCGCTTGTTCTGGGCCTCCGGGATTATTTCCGCAAGTGCGGGTTCAAGAGCGCAGTGCTGGGATTGAGCGGAGGGATTGACTCGGCCCTCACGGCTGTCCTAGCCGTTGAAGCTCTGGGAAAGGAGCATGTCACCGGTGCAGCGATGCCCGGACCCTATTCATCAGAAGGGAGCGTGAAGGATGCCTTCCTGCTCGCAGAAACACTTGGAATCAAGTGCCTTAACCTGCCAATCACAGAATCTTACGAAGTGATGAAGGGGGGGCTTTCCAAGGTATTCGAGGGGCGTCCCGAGGATGCCACCGAGGAGAACCTGCAGGCCCGGCTCCGCGGGATCACGATGATGGCTCTCTCCAACAAATTCGGAAGCCTTCTGCTGACCACCGGGAACAAGAGCGAGTTGGCGGTTGGCTACTGCACCCTCTACGGCGACATGTGCGGCGGTCTGGCCGTGATTTCCGACCTTCCCAAGACCCTTGTCTATGCACTCTCCCGTTGGATCAACCGGGACCGCGAGATCATCCCCGCCTCAACAATCGAGAAGGCTCCGAGCGCCGAACTGCGGCCCGACCAGAAGGATCAGGACACCCTGCCGCCCTACGACGAGCTCGACGCCATCCTCTCACTGTATGTGGAGGAGAACCTTCCGGTTAGCGCTATCGTGGCAAGGGGCCATAACGAGGCGCTGGTCAGACGCATCGCGGCGATGATCGATCGGAACGAATACAAGCGGGAGCAGGCCGCGCCGGGACTCAAGGTCACCGGCCGCGCCTTCGGCATGGGGCGCCGCCTTCCGCTCGCCCAGCGCTACACGCCCTAGTTTTGTTATCCCAAAAATTGCGTTGGGAACCCGAAGGTCCCAGAAAGGGGAGTTAAATTGGTTAGAAACGTTAAAAGGTTACAAGGTGGAACCGGAAACCCCTGAACCTGAATTCGATATGATGCCATCAAGAAGTATGCTGATCATGGCTCGGCTAGGAGAGTGCAATGACCGCCTGCTGTCAGCCCTTTGTAACGTTTCAACGCTTCAACTTTTTAACCCGGTTTCCTCCCGCCATCTTGGTGAACGCTCCAGACCTGTTGTCATGGTCTCATTGCATATTCCGGGTTTATCCCTGCTCAGAGCAGGCTGAAGTTGACCGGCACCTCGATCGTGGAGGCCACGCATGTTCCGCCGACGGATTGGGGAAGGAATCTCCACCGCCGCACCGCCGCTAGCGCTGCCTGATCCAGGGAGGCGTAGCCCGAGCTTCGGTGAACCGAAACGGCCGAGGCTTTACCATCCGGCGACACGGCGACGCGCAGCAGGCACTCGCCTTGCCATCCCTTCCGCTTGGCCATATCGGGGTACTCCGGCCGAGGATTTCCGTGTGGCGCGGGAACGGCAACTCCCCGGGCCGTTGATGATCCGGCGTTGGCGTTGCGGGTTGCGATGACGGGTTGGGCTGACGTCGAGGGGGAGGCTTTCGATACGATCTTCTCCTCGGGCTTGGCCGGCGGGGTGATAACGGGCTTTACGTCGGCCATCACGGCGCTGGCAGGGGCGGTGGCGGCCGGTGCCGCATCGATCACGAAGTCTACCTCGATGCCGGGATCTTCCGGTTTCTCCGGAAGCGGGAAGGCGGGATGCCAACTGACCGCCAGCAGGACCACCGCCAGATGCAGTGCCATGGAGAGGGCAACAAACCCCCAAAACCAGTCGAACGTGCGTCGACCGGAATGGCTGCTCAGAAGCTCGCAGGCGAGGGTTGTTGTCATGGGATTCCTTGGGAAGGAGGATCATTATGTAATGCGACTGGGTCTCATTCTCAAGAAATATTATTGCGACTGGGTCTCAATCTCATGTATTCACCTTGCCTCATGAATTTCACCGGATCTCTCACTTACCCCCTTGCAGTCCTCGCACGCGCCGTGATGACAGCAAGCCTCGCCCTCAGTATTCCGCTACACGCCGCCGCCGAACCGACCAATGCCTCGGCCACGCCTTCCGTGGATCAGAGCGCTTCGGCGGCGACGGTACGACGGATGGAGACTGTTCAGGTGATCGACAAGCTCCAGCCTCCCGAGGACAGTCCCTTCCTCCCCGATGTCGAGGGGGCGGAGATCTTTGCCGGGAAGCGGACCGACAACATCGATCCCAACCTCCTGCCGCAGATCAACAACAACAACTACCGCCAGGCCCTCCAGACCACGGCCGGAGTGGTTCTCTCCGAGGAATCCACGCCCCTGGTGAGCATCGGCACGCGCGGTCTGCCCCCGGACCGCATGCAGTGGATGCAGGTGTTGAAGGATGGGATTCCGATCCACGCCGACATGTTCGGCTACCCCGAGTCTTACTACACCCCCCCGATCGATGCCACGAAGCGCCTTGAGATCATCCGAGGCGGCGCTGCCCTCCTCTACGGGCCGCAGCCCGGCGGCGCGGTGAACTACATCATGGAGAAACCGCCTCTCGACACCCCGTTCCGGCTCCGCTCGCTCAACACGGTCGGAAGCTTCAACTACTTCGCCAACTTCACCGAGCTGGGAGGAACGGTCGGCCAGCTTGGCTACTACGGCTACTACAACCACCGCCAGACCGACGGATTTCGCCAGGCCAACAGTTCCTGGTCGGTCAACAACTGGAGCGGCACGCTCGCCTGGGGGGCGCAGACGACGAAGCGCACCTATCTGATCGTCGACGCATACGAGAACTACAACCAGGAGCCGGGCGGACTCACCAAGGCGACAGGCCCCAACGCGGTCAACTGGAACTCCAATCCGACCGGTACCTCCCGCTTCAACGACAATCTCAACATCACCCGCTACGCCGCCTCGCTGATCCACGAGAACGACCTGAGCGATCGCGCCTTCTTCAGCTTCCGCGGATGGTGGAACTACTATGGGCGCTGGAGCAAGCGTCAGAACGGTGGCGGTTTCGGCACCATCCCTACCGGGCCCAAATCGCAGAGCAACCAGATCCAGAACCAGCAGTTCTACACCTTCGGCCTGCTTCCCCAACTGCGCTACGACTACGACTGGCTCGGCAACACCCACACGATCACTGGCGGTGCGATGCTCTACAACACGCAGTCTCCCATCACCCAGCAGACGGGCGCCCAGCCTTGGGCATCGACCGGCACCCTCTCCAATGAGAGTTGGCGGCAGAACTGGTACGCCTCCTTCTTCGCGGAGAACCGATTTGTCTTCGGGAAGTTCCAGTTTATCCCCGCCGTCCGCTTCGAGAACATCTGGCAGACGATCAACGAGAGTGTGAACGTCTCCAAGACCAAGGCCGGCACGCCCCTCTCGAATGAGAACAATTTCGCCTTTGTCCCGCTTCCGGGATTCGGCGCCGAGTACAAGTTCAACGACTGGGTCACGGCCTTCGGCAACGCCTCCCAGTCGTACAAGCCGGTCACCTTCAGCCAGGCCATTCCCAACGCGCCGAATGTCTTCGTCCCGAACAACCTTCAGCCCAGCATCATTTGGAATTTCGAAGGGGGCTTCCGTGGCAATCCCCGTCCCTGGCTCGCATGGCAGAGCAGCTACTTCGTCCTGAACTTCTACAACCGGATCGGCTCGGTGAATCCCAACCCCAACATCACCGTCATCCAGACCATCGGCAACTCTTCGACGATCGGATGGGACAACATGCTCCAGCTCGATGCGGTGGGTCTCGCCGACGACCTGCGCGGCACGCGCTCGACCCTCAAGCAGACCGGACCCGGTGACATCAAGCAGGGAGGGACGGCGAACATCCATAGCCTCGTCGACACCTATGGCTCGTTGCTTTTCACCATGGGATACACGCTGCAGAGCGGCACCTACACCAGCGGACAGTTCCAGGGAAAGACACCCGCATTCACCCCTGACTACCTTCTCCGTCTCGGGGCCCTCTACAACTGGCGCGACCGAATGAAGCTCGGCCTGCTCACGACCTTCAGCGCGGCGGCCTACGCCAATGACAACAACACCCAGCAATACCTGATGGCGGCCTACAATGTCTGGGACTTCACCTATGAGGTGAATGTCGTCAAGGACCGCCTCAGCGTCATCGGAGGCATCAACAACCTCTTCGACCTCAAGTACACGACCCGCATCACCCAGACCGGCATCGACCCTGCCATGCCGCGCAACTGGTATGTCGGAGTCCAGGTCCAGTTTTAGGTTGAATGTCGGGGGGCGAAGCCGATTGGAAAACCCACCTCCCCGTTCGACTTCTGGCTTTCCCATCACCCCGAAGCGGAGCAAGGTGATGTCCCATGGACCAGCAATCGCTCCAAGCCGTCCTCGGACAGGCGCAGGCCTTCTTCGCCTCCAAGGGACTCCGCTTCACGAAGCAGCGTGAGGCGCTCGTCACCCTTATCTTCCGCAACCACGAGCACTTCCGGCCCGAAGACCTGATCCCCAAGCTGCGCAAGAGTGACGGACCCGTTTCCCGCGCCACCATCTACCGCACGATCCTGCTTCTCGTGGAGAGCGGCATGCTCCGCGAGATCTCGCTGGGTGGCGGGGAACGGCTCTACGATCCGAACTTCCTGCGCAGTCCCCACCACAATCACCTCATTTGCGTCGACTGCCGCGAGATCATCGAGTTTGAGGATCCCAACATCGACGTGATGCAGAACTGCATCACGCGACGGCTTGGGTTTTCCCCCACGCAGAAGGCGCTCCGCATCGAGGGATCGTGCGACCGGCTGCGCCTGCTCGGCTCCTGCAAAAATTTCAAGGGAAGCAAGGGCGGGCGCTTGACGAAAGCCGCCCCCAAAGCTGAGGAACGTGTCAAATCCACGTCACCCGTCGGACGGGAACGCTCGGCCGCGCGCTACGCTTGGAGAAACAGGTAAGACGGGGGGCAGTATTCGGGATCGAATGACAGAGGGGATCGGCTTGACCTTGATCATTGATTGATATTGCGTCTCAATCTCGCAGAATACCCATGATTCCTCTCTCCGAACTCAAGGCCGGCCAGAGTGCCGTTGTTTCCCGGCTTCCGGGAAACGAGACTCTGGCGATGCGTCTTCGCGAGATGGGATTGCTCCGGGGCACCACGGTGACCTTCCTGAGGAGCGCTCCGCTTGGTGATCCCATGGAGTTCCGTCTGAGGGGATTCGAGCTGAGCATCCGGCGCGCGGACGCCGCCCAGGTGATGGCGGAAGTGACGGAGAGCGCGACTGAGGGTGCGGCCAAGCTTCCCCCTCCGCCCGCCCATGTCGTTGCGGTGACCAAGACGGCGGTCGCCGTTTCCCATCATGGCGCCGCGGAGGCTGATGCCGCGGCCGTGACCGAAGTCCGAGCGAAATCCTACGCGGTCGTCGGCAATCCCAACAGCGGCAAGACAACCCTCTTCAACGTCTTGACGGGGCTTCGCCAGAAGGTTGCCAACTACCCCGGCGTCACCGTGGAGAAGAAGTCGGGCCAGTTCATCGGACAGCATGGCGAGCGGATCGAGCTGCTCGACCTGCCCGGTAGCTACAGTATCGGGGCCCACGCACCCGACGAACGGATCACACGCGACGTACTCCTCGATCTGCGTCAGGACACGCCGCGGCCCGAGCGCATCCTCTGCGTGATCGATGCCTCGCATCTCGAGCGGAACCTCTACTTCGTCACCCAGGTTCTGGAGTTGGGACTTCCGACGATCATCGCCCTCAACATGATCGACGTCGCCAGGGCGCAGGGGACGCCGGTGAATGCCGAACGTCTCTCCGCCGAACTCGGGGTCCCCGTTATTCCGGTCCAGGCCACGCGGAAGGAGACACTCCTGCCCCTCCGGCTCGCGCTCAGTCGAGCCGCGGTGCCGCGCAGCTCGTGGAGCAGCGAACCGCCCGCCGCGTGGATGCGTGCCGCCGATCATGTCGCGGCGCACTGGCCCGATGATCACACGTCCGCCGACACACTCCGCCCGCGCGACCCCGAGATCCAGGTGAAGGCGGCGATCCTTCTTGCGGCCTCGGAGTCGGAAAGTGAGGCCCTCGGGTCCGAATTGGGGGCGGGGAACGCGCTCGGCGCCGCCCTCTCCCAGCGGGCGCTCCTTGATCGGGAACTTCCTGAATGGCGCGAGACGGTGGTGGCCCTCCGCTATGAACGGATCGGCAGGCTCTGCCATGCGGCGCAGGGGGGTCTGACCGCGCTCGGGGACACGTTCACCCAGCATCT
Organism: Chthoniobacterales bacterium; assembly: GCA_044236545.1. Taxonomy (GTDB): domain Bacteria; phylum Verrucomicrobiota; class Verrucomicrobiia; order Chthoniobacterales; family UBA6821; genus UBA6821. The sequence continues at coordinate 13,761 of JBIIGI010000031.1, read as the reverse complement.
CGACGATCTCCTCACCCACAAGGCCTTCGGCTGGATGGTCTTCTTCGGGATGATGATCCTGATGTTCGTCTCCATCTTCACCATCGCCTCCTACCCGATGGACTGGATCGAGAAAGGTTTCTCGATGGCTTCGGAGGAACTGCAGGGAGCCATGCCTCCCGGGGATCTGCGGGATCTGCTCTCCGACGGCGTCATTGCCGGCGTGGGCGGCGTGGTCGTCTTCCTGCCGCAGATCCTGATCCTCTTCTTCTTCATCGGCCTTCTGGAGGACACCGGCTACATGGCGCGAGCCGCCTTCCTCATGGACCGTGTCATGAGCAAGGTCGGTCTCCACGGCAAGTCTTTCATTCCGCTGCTCAGTTCCTATGCGTGCGCGATCCCCGGCATCATGTCGACGCGCACGATCGAGAACTCCAAGGACCGACTCGTCACCATCCTGGTGGCCCCGCTGATGAGCTGCTCGGCGCGGCTGCCCGTCTACGCCCTGATGATCGCGGCCCTTCTGCCGTCCGAGTCGGTCTGGAGCAAGGGGGCGATCATGATGGGACTCTACCTGCTCGGCACCGTGGCGGCGCTCCTCTACGCATGGCTCTTCAAGAAGACGATCCTCAAGGGCGAGACTCCCCTCTTCCTGATGGAGCTGCCTCCTTATCGGATCCCGTCGCTGCGCCAGATCGCCGTGCAGATGTGGCAGCGCTCAGCGCTCTTCTTGAAACGCGCCGGGACGGTCATCCTCGGCATCTCGATCATCCTCTGGTTCCTGGCCACCTTCCCCAAGATGGAGACCAAGGAAGGGGCGCCTGAGCCGACCAAGACGGAGCAACTCCAGCACAGCTTTGCCGGACGGATCGGCCACCTCATGGAGCCGGCCATCGCCCCGCTCGGCATGGACTGGAAGATCGGCATCGGTCTGGTCGCGGCGCAGGCGGCCCGCGAGGTCTTCGTCGGCACCATGTCGATCGTCTACAATGTCGAGGGAGGCGAGGATCAGGAAGAGGGCGCCCTTGCGCAGACGCTCCGCTACCAGAAGCGCCCGGACGGATCGCCGGTCTTCACCCCGCTCACCTGCCTTTCCATCCTCGTCTTTTTCGTCCTCTCGATGCAGTGCGTCAGCACCCTGGCGGTCGTCCGCCGGGAGACCAACAGCTTCCGCTGGCCCCTCTTCCAGTTCTGCTACATGACCGGCACCGCCTACCTGGCGGCACTGTTCCTTTACCAAGGAGGAAGGCTCCTTGGGTTTCAGTAGAGGGGGTTATTCCAGCTCGAAATTAATGTTGATGGTGTAGCCTGAGGAGGCCCCCATCCCCTCGGGAACGGGGGCGATTCTGATCACCCTGCGGGCGGCCTCGAGGACGGACTGATCCATGACGGGATTGCCGCTTGGCTTCGCCAGTGAGAAGGCGCTGATGGTGCCGTCGCGCTCAATGGTGATCTTGAGCACGGTCGAGAAGTCATGCTTATGCTCGGATGGTATCGACGTGGGCTGCTCCCACTGGCTGTAGAAGCGGTCGTGAATGAGGGTGTGGTAGGCGTCGACGGCGCCGGGATCGGCACCGTTACCACCCGTTCCCCCCGCTCCGGTTCCACCTCCCTTGGAGGCCATGAAGGCTGCCTTGGCGGCTGAGTTCCCCTTGCCCTCTCCCTTGCCGGAGGAGGACTTGGCGGCATCGACCGATTTCTTTTCACCGGAGGCGGTTTTCTTCTCGGAGGAATCGGTCTTGTGCGAGGATTCACCCCCGGTCTTGGGGTGGGATTTGGCTTGGGGGCCGCCGGAGGGTTTCGGCGAACTGTGCGGGGAAGCGTGTGGCGAGGCCTTGGGGGAAGCTTTTGGGGAAGCTTGAGGCGATGCTTTTGCCGAGGGTTTCGGTGATGCCTTCGGAGAGGGTTTTGGCGATGGTTTTGGTGATGGTTTTGCAGTGGGCTTCGGAGTCGGCTTGGGTGTCTCCTCCGGCTCCGGAGTCGGGCTCGGCTTTTCTTCCGGTGTCGGAGTGGGCGTGGGCGTTGGCTTCGGAGTTGGGGTCGGGGTCGAAGTCGGTTTCGGTGTGGGAGTGGGGGTCGGAGTAGGTTCCGGCGTGGGGGTCGGCGTCGGAGTGGGTGTGGCGAGTGAAATATCGGAAGGGACATCCGGTGTTGCCTGATCCTTGGGCAAGGGACGCGGTGTGGCCTTTTCCTTGGGGGAAGGGCGCTGCTTGGGAAGCTTGTCCGGAATGATATCGTCGGGGAGCTTGGGCTTCGTCTCGACGGCGGTGTCGGTGGTGTTCTCCGAGGCTTGGGCGAACGATCCCGTCTCCATCCAAGTGAGCTGGCCGGAGGGCTTTTTCACCGGTTTGTTGAACCACCAGATCAGGCCCGCGATGAGCAGGACATGGATCGTCGCAACGATGACGAAGGCCCGGCTGAAGCGGGGTTCCTGACGACTCATGGCGGGATTACTGGACAGCGGCGGCGCCCTGATCCTCGGGACGGGTCATGACGCCGACCTTGGTGATCCCCGCCTTGTGGAGCAGATCCATGATGCGGACGAAATTCTGGACGGGGAGTTCCTTGTGAGGGCGGACCACGACGGCGAGTCCCGGCGTCTCTCGCCGCAACTGCTGGAGACGGGCCTCCAACTCATCCGCGGTCATGACCTGCTCATTGAGCTTGAGGACGTCGTTGCGGTCGACGGAGAGGGTCTGGACCTGAGCCGGGTTGATCTCGGTCTTGGCCGTGGCGCTGGTCGGCACGACCAGATCCATGCTGTTCTCGAGCAGCGGCGTGGTGATCATGAAGATGATCAGGAGCACGAAGGCAAGGTCGAGCAGCGGCGTCACGTTCAGCTCGCTGAGCGTGTGCATCGCGTTGCGGTCGGAGAATCTGCGCATGACCCCGTTCCCCTTGTGTCAGGAGCCGCGGCTCCCGTGGCTGACGTAGCGGTGCTCGATCTCGCTTGCGAGCTCGGCGGCGAAGTTGTCGCATGAGACGATCATGCCGCGGACGCTGGTCACGAGGAAGTTGTAGCCGAACATCGCCGGGATCGCCACGAGCAGGCCGGTGACCGTCGTGATGAGGGCGCCTGAGACACCGGGCGCCATCGCAGCGAGGCTGGCGCTTCCAGAGGCCGCGATGCCACCGAAGGCATCCATGACTCCCCAGACAGTGCCGAGGAGGCCGACGAAGGGGGCGCCGCTGACTGCCGTCGAGAGAATGATCATCTGCGACTCGAGCCTGAGCGAGGATTCGCCCACCGCACGCTCCATGGCCGCCTGCACGGAGCGCATCTGCGCGGGGGTGATGCGTTCGGCGTATTTCAGGCGAGCCTTGAATGTCTCGTCGACCTCGGTCGAGCCGAGCACTTGGAAGCAGAGCTCCTCGCAACCCGCCTGGTAGATCTCGAAGAGGGGGGACCCCTCGAACTCAAGACCTGTCTCGAAGATATTCAGCGGCTCACGGTCGCGGCGGAAGAGCGCCATGAAGCGTTCCGACTGTCCCTTGGCAAACTGGAGGACGCGGATCTTGGTGATCATGACCGACCAGCTGAAGATCGAGCCGATGAAGAGGGTGAACAGGACGATCTTTCCCTCGAGGGTTGATTCCAGGAAGGCGTAGACGATTCCGCTGCCGAGCAAGAAGGACATCAGGGGAGAGAATCACGGCACGAACCCCATCGTCGCAAGATTAAACCCAAAATTTGCATTAGGAACCCGAAGGTCCGGGAAAGGGGGGTTAAAATGGTTAGAAACGTTACAAGGTGGATCCGGAACCCTCTGAACCTGAATTCGAGAAGGCGCCATCTCGAAGTTTGCTGATCTTGGCGCGGCTCGGAGAGTGGAATGACTGCCTGGTGTCAGCACGTTGTAACGTTTCAACCCTTCAACGGTTTTAACCATCCAACGACTCACTCCCGCGTGAACCGAGTGACGAGTTCTTCATGCTGAGGGAAGAGTTGCAGCAGTTCCGCGCGGCCCGGCATCTCGAAATCGGCAAAATCAAACCCCGGGGAGACCGTGCAGACGACGAGGGTGTGACCCTCGCCCGATTCACTCTCAACAACGGGGCGGGCGGCCTGCCAATGTCCTGCGGGAACAACCTGATGAGTTCTCTCCCCCGCGTCCAGATCGTGGCCGAGAAGGGTTCGCCCGATGTTGCCCTCAGGGTCGAGGGTCACGAGTTCGAGGGGATTCCCGCCGTGGAAGTGCCAGATCTCGTCGGAAGAGACACGGTGCCATGCGGAAAACTCTCCCGCACGCAGCAGGAAGTGGATCGACGTGCAGGCCGCCCGCACGCGCCCGTCAGGAAGAGTCACCCTCAGGGGCGATCGGAAGGTCTCGGCATAGAATCCCCCCTCGGGATGAGGCTGCAGGCCGAGTCTTGAGATGATCTCATGAACGGAACGGGATGATATCGGATCCATCCGCCGATGATGCCCCGTAAGGATGTCCCGACAAGGGTAATACCCATGGTATCAGATCCGAAGGTGGCGCGGATTGTGACTTTGCCATCCGTCCCCGGGACGGGTATCAAGGCGTGATGTTCCCGTCCTTTCTTCAGCTGATCACCGCAATGACCCTCGGTCTGGCGGCGGCAGGATCCGCGTTTGCCCAAGAGACGAATCATGCAGGGACGACGCCCGCGGCCGCACCGACCTCTTCAGCTCCCGCCCCATCGGGTAACCGCTACGATGTGCTCTCCAGAATGATCACCCCCATGGCAGGAGTCCTCCTCGGCGGATCCCAGTCCCAGGAACGCGCACTCACGCTCCGCGCCACCGTGGGCCAGGTCGCGGGACGCCTGCCCCACGCAATACAGGGCGCCTCCTTCAAGGCTCAGATCCAATACCCGGGCCGCATCCGCGTCGAGGCACCCGTCCTCGGCGAGACCCTCACGGTCTGCCGCAACGGGAACGAGGTCTGGGCCGTCCCCGGATCCAAGATTCAGTTCCTGCTGGGACAGTTCAAAATGAAGCCGCGCCCCCAGCAGAGCAACGGCGCCCCCATCCAGCTTCCCTTCACCGCCCAGCAGGCGGTCCTTCTCCCGGCGCTCTTCCAGCTCGACCGCACCGCCGACCTGGCCGACATCGGCGGGAGCTCCTGCCGGGTCATCTCCGGGGGACTCATGCCCGAGATTGCCAAGGCGGCCAAGGCCGAGGATTTCTCCGCAAAGCTCTGGATCTGCTCCGAGTACACCCCCAAGCGGATCGACATCCGCCGCAGCGACTTCGCGATGTCCTTCCTGATCGAGGAACTCACCTACGGTACCGAATTTCCCGCCGCAACCTGGCAGCCTCCCGCCGGAGCCACCGATGTCTACAAATGCGATGCGGCCCAGCTCGAGCAACTCCTCTATGTCCTGATGAACTCCCTGCAAATGAGCGCCGAAGACAAGCCGTGGCTGAATGAAGCGCTCCCGGGAGGCGGACCTGTGAGGTGAGCCGGGGAAAGATGAAACTTGAGACCTGAAACCTGAAGTTATCGTTTTTTCGTTCACCCATTGCCTTTCAACAAAGCCGATTCCTCGACCATAAAACTTCCGGGGATCCTATTTGATTCGGCTTCTTGATTCCCCTTCAGGTTTCAAGTTTCAGGTCTCATCCCTTATTCCCTACCTCTTTTCAACTTTTTCACTTTTTAACCTCTCTTCCATCCATGCCCCTTCTTCAACTCCGCGGCGTCACCCTCCGCTACACCGACCGCCCCCTGCTCGATCAGGTGGACCTACAGATCGATCCGGGCGAGCGCGTCTGTCTGGTCGGCCGCAACGGAACCGGCAAGACCAGCATCATGCGCGTCATCTCCGGAGAGGAGAAGCCGCAGGAGGGCGAGATCACCAAGCCTAATGGCGTCGTCCTCACGAGGCTTCCCCAGGAAGTGCCGGATGGGATCACGGGGACGGTTTTTGAGGTGATCCATGCCGGCCTCCGCGTCGGCGGCACCGAGGAGGATTGGGAGGCCGATGTGCGCGTGGAGGATCTGATGCAGGAGATGAACCTGCCCGCGGAGAAAGAGTTTCAGAGTCTCTCCGGAGGGCTGAAGCGCCGCGTCCTGCTGGCCCGCGCCCTGGTGGGACAGCCCGATGTCCTCCTGCTGGACGAGCCGACCAACCACCTCGATCTTGAATCGATCCTCTGGCTTGAGAACTTCCTGCTCAAGGTCAAGCCGACCCTCTTCTTCGTCACGCACGACCGCGCCTTCCTGCGGAAACTCTCCACCCGCATCGTCGAACTCGACCGGGGGCACCTCACCAGCTGGGCCTGCGATTACGACACCTACCTCGAACGGAAGGGTGCCGCGCTGGAGGCGGAGGAGAAGCAGTGGGCTGCATTCGACAAGAAGCTCGCCCAGGAGGAAGCCTGGCTGCGTCAGGGAGTGAAGGCACGGCGCACCCGGAACGAGGGCCGCGTCCGCGCCCTTAAGGCCCTGCGCTCCGAGCGTAGCAAACGTCGCGAGCGCACCGGCACGGCAAAGATCGAACTGCAGGAGGGGTCGACCTCCGGGCAGAAGGTCATCGAGGCCAAGGATGTCAGCTTCGGCTACGGAGGAGCCCCGATCGTGAGCCACTTCAGCACCACCCTCTGGCGCGGCGACAAGATCGGCATCATCGGTCCTAACGGAAGCGGCAAGACCACCCTGCTGAAACTTCTACTCGGCCGCCTCGAACCCGAATCCGGATCGGTCGCCCTCGGAACCAAGCTCCAGATCGTCTACCTCGACCAACTCCGGGACCAGATCAACGGGGAGAAGAGCGTGGCTTGGAATGTCGCCGGAGAGTCGGAGACCGTCACCTTCCAGGGAAGGCCGCGCCACATCCACAGCTATCTCGGGGACTTCCTCTTCCCCTCCGACCGGATCCGGATGCCGGCCAAGATGCTCTCGGGTGGCGAGCGCAACAGACTCCTGCTGGCGCGCCTCCTCCTGCAGCCCGCCAATGTCCTGGTGCTCGATGAACCGACCAACGATCTCGACGCGGAGACCCTGGAGCTCCTCGAGGAACTCCTCGTAAGCTACGAGGGAACGCTGCTGCTTGTCTCCCACGACCGCGCCTTCCTCGACAACGTGGTGACCGGCACGATCGTCCACGAGGGGGAAGGCCGGTTCATCGAGTACACCGGCGGCTACGAGGACTGGCTACACCAGCGCAAGGTGGCGGAAGCCGCGAAAATCGCCGCGCCTCCCCAGCCCCCCGCTCCGCCGCAAAAGGGGGTGAAAATCGAGAAGGGACGCAAGTTCCTGAATCGTGAACAACGCGAACTCGACGAGCTTCCCGGCAAGATCGAGGAACTCGAAGCCAAGCAGGCGGAACTTTCCGAACGACTCGCCGACCCGGCTCTCTACCAGAAAAAGGATGGCGAGTTCCAGCGGGTGGAACAGGAACTCAACCAACTCCACCAGACCATCGAGAAGACCATGGCACGTTGGGAGGAATTGGAAGCGCTTAGGAGCGAACTCCTGAGCTGAGGCTGAAGGAATTTAGACTGAAGACTGTCAGGCATTGCATGGTCTCCCGTAGATACCCGGAGACGCAGAGACAAAAGGTTTTTCCGTCCAGATTTTATCAGCGCCTCAGCAGGCTAAATATTTTTCAGGTGTTCCCGCACAGCAGGGGCGACTTCGTTGCCGAGGATCTCAATTGCCTCCAGCGCCTTCGGGTGAGGGAGCGTCCCGGGGCTCATCTGGATCGTGATCCGGTCGATGCCGCCGAGCACGTCATTGTAACGGAGGATCTTCTCCACCCCCTCGCCGGCATCACCGATGATCAGAGCCCCCTCGGGATCGCAGAGGGCCTCGAAGTGGGATCGCCGGATCGCCGGCCATCCGCGCTCCTTCCCGATCTGCCCGAACATCCGCTCGTAGCCGGGGAAGTAATCGTCACGGGCCTCCTGCGTCGTCGCGGCGAAGGAGCCGAGTGCATGGATGCCGACTTTCAGCTTTTCAGGTGAATGACCGGATCGCTCTCCGACCTCACGGTAGAGATCGACCAGCGTGGTCTACCTCTCATGATCGCGATCATTGCTGGTCAGCCCGATCGCTTCCGCCAGCGAACCGGCCCGGATCACCGATTCGGGCGATCCTCCCACACCGACCCAGATCGGCAGCGGATTCTGCAGGGGGCGGGGGTGGATCTCCTGATCGCGCAGCGGCGGGCGATGACGTCCCGACCACGTCACGTGCTCGTGCGCACGGATCTCAAGGAGCAGTCGGAGCTTTTCATCGAAGAGAGAGTCGTAGTCGCGCAGGTCGAGTCCGAAGAGCGGGTAGGCCTCGGTGAAGGAGCCTCGCCCGGCAACGATTTCCGCCCGTCCTTCCGAGATCAGGTCGAGGGTGGCGAATTCCTGAAAGACCCTCACCGGATCGGCGGCACTCAGCACGGTGACGGCGCTCGCAAGCCGGATCATCTTGGTGCGTGCGGCGGCGGCGGCGAGCAGTACGACCGGAGCCGAATCGAGAAACTCCTCGCGGTGATGCTCGCCGATACCGAAGACATCGAGCCCCACTCGGTCTGCAGCCTCCACTTCTTCCAAAAGATTCCGAAGCCTTACGACAGGATCCACCAAGACCCCCGTCACGGGATCAGCCAGCGTGGCGACGAAACTATCGATGCCTATCTCCATGCCGGGAATCCTACTCTGAAGGCCATGAGGAAATATCATGTCCCATGCTTCAGAAGCCACCCCAGCGAGATGGAGTGGATGAGCACGATCAGGAGATTCGAGAGCACGACTGGGTTTCGGAAATCACGGGCCGTGATTGCACTCAGCAATTTGTAGACGATCTGAAACCCGAAAAGAAAGATGCACACGGAAAACAGCCGGTCCGGCTTGATCAACGCGAAAAGGCTAAGGAACGTGATGGCGAGATAGACGGAGGAGAGAATCCGGGATCCGGGAGTGTCCCCGCCGTAGGGCCGGTTTCGGAAATGTGCTTGCGGGAAAAACCCCAGAACGATTCCCCAAAATCCCGCGACGACGACATTGATCGCCAGGGAGACATAAACAATCGCAATCATCGTTGGTGACGCGGATCCTCACCTGCACCCCTCACTCCCCGAGATGCTTGCCCGGGACGAGGTGGTTACGGACGTAGTCGCTGACTGCATCCTCGAGCGACGTCGTGGGCGCGTTCCATCCCGTGGCGCGGAGGCGGCTGACATCGGCGCAGGTGTGGTACTGGTACTGATTGAGGATGTGAGCGGGCATGTCTATGAATTCGATCTCCGGCTTGCGGTCCAGCGCGGTGAAGAGGGCCGTTGCCAGATCGACCCAGGTGCGCGGCGTCCCGGTGCCGACATTGAAGAGTCCGTTGGCACTCGGCGTGTCGGCTATGTGGAGCGTCATCGCGACGGCATCCTTCACGTAGACGAAGTCGCGGACCTGCTCTCCATCGCGGTAATCGGGGCGGTGGCTCTTGAAGAGGCGGACCTTGCCGGTCTCGAGGATCTGCTCGTAGGCCTTGGAGACGAGGCTGCGCATCTCTCCCTTGTGGCCCTCGTTGGGGCCGAAGACGTTGAAGTATTTGATGCCCGCCATCCGGTCGAGCCAGCCGTTGCGCTTGGCATGGAGATCAAAGAGGTGCTTCGAGTAGCCGTAGGCATTGAGGGGGCGGAGGGTCTCGAGATGCCCGGTGCCGTCGTCCATGCCGCGCGCGCCGTCCCCGTAGGTTGCGGCCGAACTGGCGTAGACAAAACGGATGCCGCGCTGGAGCGACCATTGGGCGAGCCTCTTGGTGTAGCCGAAGTTGTTCTCCATGAGGTATCCGGCGTCGGTCTCGGTCGTCGCGGAACAGGCACCGAGATGGAAGATGGTGCGGATCGAGTCGAGGCTTTCGGGTTCGCACTCAAGCCGGTCAAGGAGAGCGTCGGCCTGGAGGTAATCGTCAAAGCGCAGTGGGGAGAGGTTTTTCCACTTCGCATCCTTACCCAGCACGTCGGTCACGAGGATGTCTTCCCGGCCTCGCAGGTTCAGGGCATGGATCAGGGCGCTGCCGATAAGGCCGGCGCCGCCGGTGACAAGGATGGATGCGGGCATGGGATCAGTGATTCTTGGAGTCCTGCAGGCCGCTTTCATCAAGCTCTTCCTGAAAGATGGAGGCCTTCCCGCCGTAGACATTCCTGGCGATCTCGAGGAGTTGGTTCGCCTTGCGCCTGTCACCATTCTTGTAGGCGCGGGCGGCCGCGGCAAAGTACCAGGCGGGCGTATTGGATGGGATCGTGGAGGTGAAGAGCTTCCGTTGCAATTCCGGGTCGGAATTCCGCACGAGCAGCAGCAGCAGCAGTTTGTATTCGATCAGTTCGTTGTTCGGTTGTTCGGCCAGTAAGTTCCGGAAATAGGCGATGGACTCGTCCCACTGCTGGCGAAGGGCAAGGAGGCTGCCGATATTGTAACGGGCGGGGAAAAAATCGGGCGAGGATTTCAGGGCCTCCTCGTAGCAGGCCAAGGCGCCGTCGTAATCCTTCTGCTTGGAGAGGATGGCCCCCTTGAGGTTGAGCAGGGAGGGATCCTGCGGCCGCTGCTGCAGCGCGGTGGCCAGCGTTGACAGGGCGAGGGGGTAGTCTTTTTTTTCCATCGCCGCATAAGCGGCCTCCGCGGCGGCCTCCGCGTTAGGCGATCCGGAGGGTGCCGTGGAGGCGTTCGGAACCAACGCCCCGAATGACGCCATCAGGCAGATGGCTGGAATGGCACGGAAGTGATGGAGAAAAATCTTGGGAAGGGGGGATTTCATGGGCAACGTTCCCGAAGCATGGAGAGAGGATTCATTGCGTGGCAACAAGAACTTGAAGGGCCGGTCGGCCGAACCCTTCGCCTGACCGGCCTCCTCGGGGTTGTTTTCTGCGCGTCGGTCATCCCTGTGGCAATGGCGGCACCGGCTCCCCCGCCCTTATCGGGTGAGGCACCCGCACAAACCTTCGCCATGGCGATTCCCGAACTGGAGGGGCCGCTGACCCTGGGCGTGTTCACTCCCGAAGGGGCCCTCGTGCGACTGCTCTACCGTGATGCCCCCGTAGAATCGATCCCGGCCGGGCTTAATGGCCTGCTGGTGACCTGGGATGGCCGCGACGCCACGGGCGCGCCCGTGATGCCCGGAACCTACCGGGCCCGGGGCCTTGTCCACGGGCGGATCAAGGATTCACTCCTGCCATTCCGGCCAAGCCCACTGGTGTTTCCTGGGCCTGAAGACGCACGGGGTGAGGTCGCTTCCGGTCAGGGCACGCTTTCCGGGATTGGGACCACGCAACTCCCCGTCAGGCAACCCGGCGAACCCCCGCTCCTCATTCCCGCATCAGAACTCCACCTCCCCGCAGCCGCAGACGCGATCTATGAGAGGCGGCCCGAGGTGGTCCTTTCCGTGAAGCTTCCCACCAGGGGCACCAACACCGTCACCCTTCTGGCGAACGGGCTTCCGTTGCTGGATCTGCCCGCCCCGACGGGAGTGAAATCCGCCCGGATTTCCCGCGGGCTATCTTCCGGAACGGTCCTGCTCACACTTTGCGGCGATCAGGGGGAGGAACTCCATACGGTCACGGGCTGTGACCGTATGGTGCCGCTTGAGGCTGGAAGGCTTGAGATCGGGGAGGCGCCTGCGACACCAACGGATGCTTCCCTTTCCCCATCGGAAACCGAAGAATCACGGGAATGAATCGACAGCCGTTCCGTCACGAACACCGCCGCCGCGGCCACGGGCGGGGGATTCCCCTCGCCGCGATCCTGCTGCTGCTCGGAGTCTTTCCATGCACTCTTCCGGCCGAGCCGGAGAACGGCCGGCAAAACGGGTCGCACGTGATCAAGATTCCCTACTCCCTCAACTGGGGCGACTCCGAGGAGAAGATCCGCGAGATGATCCATGCCGTGAAAGCCCGGGAGACCGGCCGCTCCGAGAAATCACCGGGCAGGGTGGTGATCGAGGCGGAAGGTGTGGAGGTCGGCAATCCCTTGCTCAGGAAATCACGCTTCCATTTCAAGGAGGGCTCCCTTGTGGAGGTGGAGTTGCAATACAGCGACCCCGCATGGGACGCGGAAAGGGAGACCGATTTCTTTGACCGCACGCGCCGCCGCATCGACGAGCGCTATGGAGCGGGGTCGCTGATAGTCAATCAGGTCAAGGAACGACCGCCGGGTGAGAAGATGCCGGAGGACACGACATACACGCTTATCATCTACCGATGGGGGCAGCCCGCCGTCGCCCTGGAACTCAACAACTACTGTGTCGAGGGGAATGAACAATCCTACCGCATGGTCAGCCTCCATTACAAAACGCCCTGACTGGGGGAGGCTGTTAGCGGTTTAGGCTGTTAGGCTGTTAGGAGGGACGCCCGAGGTCCGGTTTGCTAACCGACCGGAAGAGGACTACCCACACACAAGCTCAGCGGCGGTTGTCCCTAACCAGAATAACCCATGAACCTCCCTCCACTCGGTTATGGATTCTCCAACGCCCCTTGGACAGGCCTCGGATTCTGACCTAATAGTCTAACAGACTACAGCCCAATAGCCTTCGAGATCCCGCTCAGAGCACCTCCACCGGGCACTCGGGGAGGGCCTTGAGGAACGCCTTGCCATAGGGGCGTGAGAGGATGCGGCTGTCGAGGATGACGATGGATCCTTTGTCGTTCGAGCTTCGGATCAGGCGCCCGACTCCCTGACGCAGTTTCAGGATCGCCTCCGGAAGCGAGTAGGAATGGAAGGGATCCCCTCCCGAGGCCTCGATCTCCTCGAGCTTCGCCTCGGTGAGCGGATGGTCGGGTGTGACGAAGGGAAGGCGCGTGATGATGACGCTGGAGAGGGCCTCGCCCGGAAGGTCGACCCCGGTCCAGAAACTGTCGGTGCCGAAGAGCACGCTCTCGCCTCCGCTGCGGAAGGCCTCGAGCATCCGCGAGCGGGAGAGGCCCCCGCCCTGCACGATGAGATTCCAACCCTTCTCCTCGAAGAAGCCCGACATCCTCGCCGCCACAGACTGCATGGTGCGGTGGCTGGTGAAGAGGACGAAGGCGCGGGCGCGGCTCTCCCCGGTGAAATGCCCGATCCATTTCGCGAGCGCCTCTTCGTAGGCGGGATCCTTCGGCTCGGGCATTTTGCGGACGAGGCGGATCTTCATCTGCCGTGCGTAGTCGAAGGGGGAGCCGAGCTGCAACGAGGGGACCTCGAGCGCACCCACCCGGCCCCGGAAATAATCGAGCTCCGCGGAGCCGACCGAGAGGGTCGCGCTGGTCATGACCGCCGTGCTGCCCTCGCGGAAGAGAAGGCGGCCCAACAGCGGCGCGACCGCGACGGGCGCCGCATGGAGACTGGTCCAGGTGGAGGCCTTGCCGCTCCTCTCGACCCAGTAGACGTGATCCGGTTCGCTCTGGGAGAGGAAATCGGAAAGCCCCGCGCGCGCCGTGCGGAGACGCGAGGCGACATCGTTGAGCTCACCCTGCAGTCCCTCCTCCTCGGCTTTTGCCGCGGCGGTTCCGGCCGATTCGGCAAGGCGCGCCAAGCCCTCCGCGAGCGGACTCTCCGCCACGGCCTCCGCGAGATCCGCCGACTGGTCGGCGCGGATGCGGCTTTCACGACCCTGGCGGAAGGTGCAGGCGCCGGCCAGCTTGTCGAAGAAGCGGTCGACCTCCGGAATGAGATCCGATGCCGCGGAAATCCCCCCGCTCTGACGCGCCTGCTGGAGCAGCCCCTTGCGGGTGCGGGGGTTATAGAGGCGCTGGATGGACTGTCGCAGGCTGTATTGGGAGAGGTTGAAGCCGAGGTGCCTTGAAGCAACCTGCTCGACGGTGTGGGCCTCGTCGAAGATCACGAAATCATCC
>JBIIGI010000096.1:0-8078 GCA_044236545.1 Chthoniobacterales bacterium | reverse complement strand
CTCTGAGAAACAGACTGGAGTAGCCACGGCGCAGTGATGCATCCGCGGCCAGCGTCGCGACATTCATGGAAAGGCTCTCGTTGTTGCCGCACCAAAGGGCCAGACAGGCGTGATGGCGCAGGCGCCGAACCTGATACCGCGCCTCCGCCTCGACCGAGTCGAGAAACGCGCGGTCAGCCGGGTAGAGACAGCAGGCAAACATGAAGTCCTGCCAGACCAGCAGGCCCGCCTCGTCGCACAGGTCGTAGAACGCCGAGCCCTCGTAGACTCCGCCGCCCCAGATGCGGATCATGTTCATGTTGGCGTCGAGCGCCGAGCGCAACAGCGCTTCGTAGTCCGCGCGTTCACGCCTCTCGTCAAAAGCGTGGGCCGGAATCCAGTTGGCCCCCTTGGCGAAAATCAGGCGCCCGTTCACGCGGAAACCAAACCTTCCATCGCCGGCTTTTTCCTTTCTCCGGTCAGGCGAACCGCCGCCCCCCCTCTCCAGGGCGATGGTCCTCAACCCGATGCGCCGGCTCCATGTATCGAGGCGACGCCCCGTGCCGTCGAGCAGTTCGAGTTTCACCTCATAGAGCGGCTGATCCCCCTGGCCTGCCGGCCACCAGAGCTTGGGTTTCGGAATCTTGAGCTTGAACGGCGACGCAGCAGACCGATGCGTGGAGACGATGCTTCCGTCATGGGTGACCGTCGCCTGAAGCAGGCCGCCCTTGGACGCGAGTTCCGGAAACACCTCCAGCGTGACGCCGTCCTTCGCGTGGTGCTGAACGATCCGGGCCCCGGCAATCCGGTTGCCGCTCCAAGCCTCGAGTCGCGCGGGCTGGCGAATGCCGCAGGTCACCAGCCGTGGACCCCAATCCCAACCGAACTGGCACTGCTGCTTACGGATGCGGTAGCACCCCCCCACCGGATCGTTGTATTCCTTGGCATGGAAATCCGGCCGCTTCGTGCGGATGTATTCCATCGCGCTCCCGAAGCGGATCTCAAGGGTGTTCCGCCCCCTGCGCAACACCCCTTGAACAGGCACCCGGTGCCCCTGGAACATGTTCTCCGAGCGGAGGATGACCGTGCCGTTCAGCACCACCGTGGCGACGGTGTCCAAGCACTCGAAGACAAGGTCGATGTTCGCGCGGCCAAGCAGTTCCGGCCCGACGGTGAACACGCAGCGGTAATCCCAATCCGCCTCCTCGATCCATCGCAACCCGAGTTCATTCCGCCCGTGGAACGGGTCCGGAATGACCCCGTGGCTCAGCAGGTCGGAGTGCACGGAGCCGGGCACGGTGGCCGAACGCCATTTCCCTCCCGAAGAGTCCCGGAACTTCCAACCCTCATGGAGGTGGAGGCTTAAGAGGCCTGAAGCTGCATTTTCCATTTTATTCATCATATCAAGATTTCCCGTTTCCGGCATGCCCCGTCTCCTTGAACTCCTCGAAGGGATGCCGCTCGATTGCCGTACGGTCAAGGAGTTGCCGAGAGTTCATCCAATGCATCAAGCATCTGCCGGTGCCGCTTTTCGTACACCTCCGGATCGCGCTCGAAATCATCGGTCCGACGCACCAGATGGGTGGTGTCCAGCAAAGCCTGCCAACCCGGCAGGCGCCCCTCAAATCCCGAGAGTCTTTCCGGGGAGGCCGCCACGGCGTCGAGTTCCTTCCGCAGCAAAGCCATCAGCTCGTAGTCCTCAAAACCGTCACGGGTGAGTTCGAGCCGCACGGATGGAAAGGGGGGCTCCTTTCCGTTGGGATCAGGGTAAAAAAGGAACCCGTCGCCGTTGCATCCACCCAGAATTTCCGGATTCAGGTGCGGGTTCAGCCGCTCGAGCCCACGGGCTCCTTCCCCCGGCTTGCTCCACTTGTCGATGGCCCAGTAAAGGTAGCCTTCGCATCCGAAGCGCCAGAGAGCGGTGCCCAAGGCCCGATGGCCCACGCCGTTTGCGTCAATTTTCCAATTGTCCGCGTCCTGCGTGCCCGCCGTGTTGAAGCACGTGTAGGTCCAGAACCGCTCGCCCTGCTGTTTGCGCTGAAGCATGAAGGCCAGCAGGGCCGGGTCATTGAGGTGGGAGTTGACCGGAATCCAAGTTGTCACGATCCCGGCCATCTCCGGAAATCGAGTGGTCCCGATGATCGCAATGTCGGGAGCATGGCGGCGCACGAAGGAGCTGTATTTCCTCACTGCAGGGATGCTTGCCCCGGCAGGCTCGTCGAAAATGTAAAAATAGAACCGGTCGTTCCATTTCTTCTCCACCAGATGGCGGTTGAGCAGTTCCAGCTTCGCGGCCACATCAGGGCCACCCTGTCCGGGCCCTCCGATTTCAAGCAACGCACTCTCCACCCGCGCGGTGGAGGCTCCGGCTGCGAGCCATTTCTCCGTTGCGGCGTCAAATGTGTTCCATTCCGCGACCCACCGGTCATTGACGTCCTTTTTGAAGACCGTGCCCCATGGCAGCGCCATGTCCGGCGTGAGGCGGTAGCCCAGCGCCCGTTGCGCCGTTGCCTGCCCCATCTCAAGGTATTTTTCCTCCCCGTAGTAGGGTTTTCCCTGCCACGGTTCGGTGCAGACGATGGTGGAAAGCGCGGGGCGTTCGGGCAAACGGGCCCGGTGAACCTGCACCGTGACGGGCAGGTCGACCTTTTCTCCAGAGGATGAAATGCTCAGGCGGCCTTGATGTTCACCGGGCACGGCATCGGGCGATACCCATGCCGTGACCCAGATCGCCTGCGCTTCCCCGGCTGCGACGGGAAATGACGGCGGAAGCGGGTGGAGAATGTCAGGGTATCGTCCGGGCAGGTTGAACCCGGCCGCCGTGGGATTCTTCACGGGCACATAACCGACAAGGGATACTTCAAGCCTGATGCCGGGTTGGTTCCAGTCCGCCGTGACCTGCACCTGATCCAGCTTCCCGTGCAGCGGAGTTACCAGCAACTGCGCGGACTCCGCCTCACCGCGGGCGGCGTGAAGTTCAAGCGACCGCACGCGCTCCCCCCAGGGCAATTCCTCCGGACGCCACTTGAGCATCGGGGAGGTTGAGAGAACCGCGAAGGAATCCTTGGACTCCGAGGCCAGCTTAGCCCGGAGCGCCTTGGCCGCGAGCTCGTTGGCTTCACCCCTCCATGCGGGAAGCTGCGCTTTCACTTTGCCGATCGCCGACCAGCAACGAGCGGGATCCTTCACCGTCAGAGCCTTCCGTTCCTCCGCCAGACGCGCGCCCAGCGAGGACCCGGCGACGCCCGGAAGCGCGTCGAGCGCGTTGATCTGCTCCAGCACCGCGACGAGCTCCGGCTTGACCACCAACTCATCAAGCCGTGCGTTGAGCTTTTGAACTCCCGGTTGTTTGACGACCCCGGGGAAGTTGATCTCCGCAAACCGGGGCGGATCCTGGAAGCGCATGTTCAGGGGCTGCCAGGTCGCCGCGCTGCCGGCAAACTGCCGCCATTCGCGCCCCACGTCCCCCCGCCAATGATCGCCGACGGGCGTGCGGTCAAATGCCACGAACGGAATCGCCGCCTCGACAATCCACGCGTCCTTCGTGCGCTCCACCCGGACGTCGGCGCGGGAGCTCCATCCCGTGTCGACCTTCCCGTGATCGCTGTATGCGTCATACACCGTGCCCAGTGCATTGAACCCGATGTGGTAGAAGGCGGCCGGATCGGCGGGGTTCGGTGCCAGGAAGAGCTCCACGCAGTCGTCGTCCCACACCGATCCGTCGGCCTCCCGGACCATGGGGGAAAGTTCTCCGGCCCGGGGTTCGGAGCAGACGAACCTGATGCGAAGCATGTCGCCATCCGCGATCATCCGGACATCGGTTTTGGCCTTAGCGGGACTCGCGCCAAAGGAGTATTGGATGGGATAAGCCGGAGCGCCTTCCCACCAGGATGCGGCCATGCCGGAATTCAAAAGCGCCGACATGGCGCCGATCATGAAGAGATGTTTCGGTTGGAAATGCATACGGTCTCCTCGTTAGGGAAATCAGTTGCCCGTCGGATTGGCCGGGTCGCGGTTGAGCTCATCCAGGGCATTGAGCAGGTCGGCGTGGCGCTGCTCATACATGGCCGGATCATCCAGATATTGACCCACTGTCGGAAATGCGTTCGTCGTGGTCAACAAGCCTGCGTACCGGGGCGTCAGCGCCGCATCGGCGGCGAGCTTCTCCTTGAGCATCGCAAGGAGATCATAGTCCTGAAAGGCGTCCCGCATGAGGGAAAGGCGGAGGGAGGGGATCCCTGGGTGCCCCTGCTCGTCGGGATAGAACATGAACCCGTCCCCGTTGCACCTGGAGACCGGGTCGGGAGAGTTGTATGGATCGTGGCTCCATGCATCGACGCTCCAATAAAGGTAGCCAGCGGCATGCCTCATCCAGAGCCACCAACCCAGGGCCCGCGCCCCCGTGCCGCGCCAGTCGATCTTCCAGTTGTCCGGGTCGCCGGTCTGCCGGGTGCCGTCGCAGGTGTAAGCCCAGATCTCGGCTCCACGGGCACGAAGCTTCCTGGCCTCCATCAGCCCGCCGTTTTCCAAAAGATGGATGTGTGGCACGATCACATCGGCGCGGATGCCCCATAGGTTGCTACCGTTGGTGTACAGGATGCGTAGGCCCGGGTCGCACTTGTGGATGAAATCGCACACATCGTTGATCTCGCCGGCATGCTCCGGGTGGGGTTCGTCGAAAATGTAGAGGAGGAACTTGTCCAACCAGCCTTTGGCCTTGAGGTGCCGCGAGGTCAGGTCCAGCTTCGCCTTCCATTCGTCGGCCTCGGCGCCTGTGGGAGCCTTGGTGGCCCAAGGCAGGCACTCGATCTTGAACTGCGTTGTGCCCAGCGCCAGAAACCTCTCCACCTCCGCGTCCAGCGCCGTCCAGTCCGCCTGCCATGCCCCCGATGCGTCCTTGGAAAACACCCCGTCCCATTGCAGGTTCGGCGCCGATGTGAAGCGATACTTCAGCCCCGCCTCGCAGAGCGCGTTGTAGTCGGCCGGCGTACGGCCTTGGCGCGAGTAAAGAAACTGCACGAGCGTCTTCAAGCGGGATGTCACCGGCAGGAGCACGTTCTTCACCGTCAGGTTCACCGGAAGCGTCGCCTCCACCCCCCC
The DNA here is from genome assembly GCA_044236545.1 of Chthoniobacterales bacterium. Lineage (GTDB taxonomy): Bacteria > Verrucomicrobiota > Verrucomicrobiia > Chthoniobacterales > UBA6821 > UBA6821. The sequence continues at coordinate 2,999 of JBIIGI010000096.1, read as the reverse complement.
GCCGCGGATCGTCACCGTACCGGTGTAGGTTCCCGGTGCCGCGGCCCGCGGCACCCAGACGTCCATCCAGACGGATTGCGACTCCCCCGCCCGCAGACTGAACGGCTTAAGCTCCTCCAGCGGGTCGGGGTAATAACCCTCCACCCCGTAGCCCACCGCGGTCGGATTGGTCACGTGGACGTATCCGGCAAGGCGCCACTCCGGCGTGATGGTCGCGCCACCCGGTCCGGTCAACGGCGTGAAGCTCACCGATCCGCTCGAGACATCCGACGCCGCGCTCACGAGCACCTGGGCCGATTGACCCTCTCCCCGGGCGGCCACCATGGAAATCACATCCGTTCCCGTCACGGCCGGTTGATCGCGACGCAGCTTCACCATCGGTGAGATCGCAACGCAGTGCAGGGCCGGGGCCACCGGGCCATCCGGGACCGCATGAAGGGATCCCGCCGCCAGAGCGGCCAGGCCTAGCGAAAGAAGAGACACGCGAGCGCAACGCATGATCCGGGATTTCAATTCGACCCCCGCGTTGCATTCACGGGAGCCTGCCGTGCCGGAGCCGCGGCCGTGGCCACCTGGATCGATCCGATGCCGACCATGTCACCGTTCCACGCGCGGAAGACATTCGGAAAAGGACCGTTTTCGGTGGTCCCGAGCCGCGCGTCCAAGGCATACACGCGGATCTCCGTGACATTCTGCTCCCGGTTAAAAACAAAGGACCCTCCCGTGCCCGGGGTCACGCCCCCCTTGCCCCAAGAGCCCAACAGGGTCGGCGTTCCATTGCTGATACTGTATGCCGACCCCTGAAAGGGCGTGTCATTGAGACCTTCGTTGAGCAGTTCGATGTTCAGATTGGTGAACACCTGCCCCTCCGGAGCCACCCATTTGACTCCGTAGCAGGCATCCACCCCCTGAGGCATATCCAGACGGTAGGAGCCCTCTGGGATGGAGAATAACAACTGCACCCCCGTGCTCTCCGCCTTGTAGGCGTCGAAGTTGACCGCAGGATAGGTCGTGCCGGTGGTGCCGAACTCACCGCCCGCGAAGTTCACCTGCTCAAGTGACATGCCGGGCAGCAGTTCGGCCTTATCGCCGGCATTGACCGGCGTGTAGGTGAATGTGGCGGAGCTCGCCGATCCCACCATCATCGTGAGTGCCAGGAATTTGCTTTTGAGATGAAGACGGCTGGGAAAGTTCATGCGTGGATGTGGAGACAAGGATGGGCAGGCGGGGAAAAGTGTTGATTCGGAATGAAGAGGGTGGCATGGGCGGCGAACTCATCGCGAGGGGGCACTAAAAAAACGCCCGCGGTTCCCCGCGGGCGTTTTTGCAATGAATCACGCAAATGCTAACCGGAGACTTCTCAGGCCTGAATCCGGCGACGGATCAGCAGCAGGGTCGCGATGCCACCGAGGACCAGCGCATAGGTCGAGGGCTCCGGCACCGCCGACAGATTCACATTAGCCACCCCGGTCGCACCGGAATAGCCGCCTAACGGATTGTTCGCCGCGATTTTGAACTCATAAGTTCCCGCCGTGGCGAGAGTGAACGTGTCGGAGCTGTAATTGACCCAGTCCAACGTCGGGGTGATGACACTCGTGCTGTTGAACGAGAAGTTCACGCCGTTAAGACTGGCATAGATCGGGTTGCCAGCTACAAAATTCCACAATACCCGCGACGCGTCGAAGCTAAGATTGTATTGACCCGCATCGAGGGTGACAGATTGTTTGATCCAGCTCGTGGCTCCTTCCAACGAGACACAAAATTCGCTACCATCGGGTATCGCACCCGCCGACCGATCCGGGATGGAACCGAGGCCCCCCGTGGGCATCAGACGGACTGCACCCACCAAGCCGTCGGCCCTCGTTGTGGTGCTCCATGACCAATTGGCAATGCTGGAGGTGCCATACGTTGGTGAGTAATCCCCCCCCGTAGCAGTGTCGCCGTAGACGTTATTCGCAAAGTCTCCGTTGACGAGGAGGTTGGCGGCGTGTCCTGATCCCACCATCAGTGTGGCAAGGATGGTTGTGACAAGGAGTGTTTTAATAGGATTGGGGGTTTTCATGGGAGGTGTGTGGTTATGGGTTGTATGGGTTGGTGGTTGGGAACGTTTTGGTTGGGTTCTGTTTTTCTTGGATTTTGATGGTTGGTTTCGTGCGAGTTGAAGGACTCTACACTCGTCACATTAAGCCATCCCGCATGGCAGTCAAGTGGAAAAATACTATTTAATCGAATGGAGGCCCTAGCCGATGCAAAGCAACGACCGGGCAAACCATGGGCCGCGGGCCAGGGAGTGGCTTGACGACGTCTTGACCACGAAAGACAGGCTCGTAGGGATGGGTGAAGAAGGAACCCGGAATGAGAGGCCTCGGGCCGTTCGTTCATCCCGGAATTTGCATTGGGAATTCCTGAAATAATAGGAGGCCGCGTTAAAAGAGTTAAAAAGTGAAAATGTTACAACCAAGGCTCTGAAACGAGACCATGGGATGGTCGAGTTGTAGCCACCGAAGGTGGACCCAAAGGGTGAGCCTTGCGAACATCGAGTGCAGGGATGCACGATGAAGCCTGCGAAGCAGTCCTAAGGAAGCGCTGATTAAATCCCATGAAGGCCGCTGAAGAGCATTTGCTGATTTTTGAAGGCGCGAGTGCTGGGCGATACCCGCAGCGGTCTCGCCCGAGCGAGCAACGCCACAAAAATCGACAAATCGCTTCAGCCCTTTGGGTTGCGGGGATAACAGGCCGGGGGCTGCGTTGGCTCGGCCCATTCTTCACGCAACGGCCTCTATGCGATTTAATCAGCGCTTCCCTAAGGACGAGGGCCTCGGACTTCAGTCCCCTTTTAACCTTTGGCTCCTCGCTGTTTTCAGTGGGTAAGGAAGGAAGACAGGGGGAAATCTGGAACTCAAGAACTCAGGAAAAGAAACGGAGGGAAGTAGGATTTGTACCACCGAGGACCGCCGAGTGGCGGGAGGCACGGCTTAGCCTGCGCGGTAGCACAGCCC
>JBIIGI010000095.1:0-8103 GCA_044236545.1 Chthoniobacterales bacterium | reverse complement strand
GCTCCTGCTCACCGGAAACCAGATCGGATCGCTGATGGTCTGGTACCGCCTCAAGCGTCTCTTCGAGAAGGGGATCCTCAACGAGGCCAACCGCGATCGTGCCGTCGTGATCAAGAGCCTTGTCACCACCGACCTGCAGAAGGTCATCGCGCTGGGCTTCGGCGTCCGTTGCGTCGAGACACTCACCGGTTTCAAATACATCGGGGCCAAGCAGCGCGCCTACGAGGAGAAGCTTCCGGAAGACATCCGCTCCCGTTATCGTGAACTCTCGGAGGAGGAGACGCGCAAGGCACGCCTGAAGGAATCCCTCTTCTTCGTTTTCGGCGGGGAGGAGAGCTACGGCTACAACACCGGCGACTTCGTCAGGGACAAGGATGGCAACGCCGCCGTGATCTGCTTCGCCGAGGTGGCTGCCTACGCGGCCTCGCAGGGGATCAGCGTCGTCACGTTGCTCGACCGGATTTATTCGCAATACGGATTCTATCTGGAGAGGGGGGAGTCGCTCACCTTCGAGGGTGCCGAGGGTGCCGCCAAGATCCGCAAACTCGTCGATTCCTACGCCGCACATCCCCCGGCGGAGATCGCGGGCGGCAAGGTGCTCTCCGTGCTCAACTACGCGACCCAGGATCTCCATGACTCCGAGGGAGAGCTGATCCCGAAGGAGGCCATGATCACCTTCGAGACCGAGGGTGGCTGGAAGGTTGCCGTCCGTCCCTCCGGAACCGAACCGAAGATCAAATATTACCTCTACGCCACCGAGAAACCCGCCTCGGGAACCTTCACTGCGGAGGAACTCGCCGCCACCAAGGTTCGTGTGTCGGCCGGGCTCGAGCGTCTCTGGCAGTGGCTCAAGGCCGACGCGGCGCTTCGTGCCGCGTAATCGGGTGGAGTGGATTGTTCGGGGTTGGGTGTGCCACGCTGACACTAGTCATTCCGCTTAACCTGCCCCTCGGCAAGGGGGCTTCCTTGCCCGCGAGCACGGTGCGCCTGTATTTTTTGGGTCGTGCCCGACCGTTTCTCACCACCTCAGCGGATCGCTTTCCTAGGCGACTATCCTCCGCGACATTGCGGGGTCGCGACCTTCACGCAGGATCTCTGCGAATCGGTGGCCGCCGCCGCCCCCGACTCCGAATGCTATGTCGGGGCGGTGAACGACCGCGCCGAGGGGTACGACTACCCGTCCCGCGTCCGCTTCGAACTCCTGGAGAAGGATCTCGATTCCTACCGGCGCGGCGCCGATTTCCTGAACTTCAACAACGCCGACCTGCTTTGCGTCCAGCATGAGTTCGGGATCTACGGAGGCCCTGCCGGAAGCCATCTTCTTGGACTTCTCCGCGAGGTGCGGATGCCGGTTGTCACCACGCTGCACACGATCCTGAGCGAACCGGACGGGGCCCAGCGGAAGGTCATGGAGGAACTGCTGGAGCGAAGCAACCGCGTGGTGGTGATGGCGCGCAAGGGGGTCGAGATCCTGAAGGAGACTTACGGCCTTCATGAGGGAAAAATCGACCTCATCCCGCACGGCATCCCGGACCTGGAGTTGGGCGATCCGGGGTGGAGTAAGGCGGAGTTCGGGGTGGAGGGACGACGGGTGCTTCTCACGTTCGGCCTGATCGGTCCGGGCAAGGGAATCGAGCATGTGATCGAGGCCCTCCCGGAAATCACACGCCGCCATCCCAGCGTGGTCTACCTGGTGCTCGGTGCCACGCACCCCCATCTGCTGGCCCGGGAGGGGGAGCGTTACCGCTTGAGTCTGGAACTCCTCGCCCAGGAGCGGGGGGTGAAGGAACACGTGATCTTCCACAACCGGTTTGTCTCGCAGGAGGATCTCAAGGCTTTCATCGCCGCGACCGATATCTACGTCACGCCTTACCTTAACGAGGCCCAGATCACCTCCGGAACCCTCTCGTATGTCTTCGGAGCGGGAAAAGCCGTGGTCTCGACCCCCTACTGGCACGCGCAGGAACTCCTGGGGGATGGAAAAGGAATGCTGGTTCCATTCCGCGACTCCGGAGCCATCGCGGAAGCGGTCTGCGGTTTGCTCGATGACGCTGGACGCATGGAACAAATCCGATCCGATGCCCATGCGGTCGGGCGCGGGATGATCTGGCCGGCCGTGGCGGAGCGTTATGTCGAGTCGTTCCGCAGGGCACGATCCGAGAGGAGGTGCACGAGGAATGAGCCGTGGCCCGGAGACCGCCGCGCGTCACCCCGGTCGGCCTTCGCAGGATGGACACTCGGGAGCCGTCCTTACGCCCTGCCCCCCGTGCGCCTCGATCATGTCATCCGGATGAGCGACGGGACGGGAATCTTCCAGCACGCGATCTACACGGTTCCCAACTTCCACGAGGGTTACTGCGTCGACGACAATGCCCGCGCCTACATCCTCTGCAGTCTCCTCGAGGAGCTGGGGGGTGAATCGTCGACGGAACAAGTCGGGAGACTCTCCACGAGCTACCTCGCCTTTCTTGCGGCCGCACTCGACAACGGGTGCGGGCGCTTCCGTAATTTCATGAGCCACGGGCGCGAGTGGCTGGAGAAGGAGGGCAGCGAGGACAGTCATGCGCGGGCGCTCTGGGCCGTGGGAACGGGGGCGGGGCGTTCACTCAACGAGGGCCATGGCCGGCTTGCCGCCCGCCTGTTCCTCAAAGGGCTGGCTGCCGTCGAGGGATTCACCTCGCCCCGCGCCTGGAGTTTTACCCTGCTCGGGATCCACGAGTACATGAGGAGGCAACCGCGGGATCCGGAGGCCCATGCCATGAGGGAACTGCTGACATCCAGGCTGCTTGGTCTCTGGCATCAGGCCTCCTCCGAGAACTGGCCATGGTACGAGCCGATCGTTGCCTACGACAACGCCCGCCTTAGCCAGGCGCTGATTCTGAGCGGCCAGTGGATGCCCCACGGCGAGGCGCTTGAGGTGGGCCTGCGTTCGCTGCGCTGGCTCGCCTCGATTCAGACGACCCGAGCCGGGCATTTCCGGCCTGTCGGAAGCAACGGCTTCTACACGCGGGATGGCGCACGCGCCGATTTCGACCAGCAGCCGGTCGAGGCCCAGGCAATGGTCTCGGCCTGCCTTGAGGCCTTCCGCGCCACCCGCGATCCCGGGTGGTCGGTCGAGGCGAAGCGCTCCTTCGAGTGGTTTCTGGGCCGCAACGATGTCGGAATTCCGCTCTACGATTTCGGCACCGGAGGCTGCTTTGACGGTCTGCACGAGGACCGTGTGAACGAGAATCAGGGTGCGGAGTCGACGCTGGCCTTCCATCTCTCCCTCGCCGAGATGGGTTGTGCGGAACATCTCGTCACGCACCAACCGAACGCCGCAGCATGAGTGCCATCCGTTTCCGCCGCCACGACGTCACCTTCCTTCCCGAAAGCGCGCGGGTCATCATCCGCCCCTTCATCCCGGAGGAGAGTCACCGGATCATCACGATCATCGGCCGGGCCCTGGCCCTCGGCGAGGAGGATGTCGCGTGTCACCTCGAATCGGTGCGGCGTGAATTCGACTCGCGCCATTTCGATATCGAGACGCTGCTCGGGGTTCATTTTGAAACGGTCCGCCGCCATGTTTTCACGCATCGACCCCTCTCCCGCGCCCGTGAACTGCTGATCGGGGCGCTCTTTTCTGGCGAATATGCCCTCGAATCGGCGGCCATCTTCAACCCCTCCATCGTGCCCCATCCCGACCAGCAGGGAATTCCTGACGGGGCGTTGCGATTCATCATGAGCCTGCGGGCCACCGGGGAGGGACACATCTCCTCCATAGAGTTTCGCGCGGGTGTCATCGATCCGTGCGGTGCCATCTCCATGGAGCCGGTTTCGCGCTATGTCACCGTGCCCGAGGTCGTCCCCAACCCCTGCTACAACAGGAAGCGATTCCTGATCAAGCTGGCCGAGATGGGATTCATGAACGGCCATGCTTCAGTTGCCAGGAGCCGGTATCCGGGAGAGGCGGCGGGCGAGCGACGGCACGATGCCAGTGCCATCCTTTCTCCTCTTGGTGATGAGTTCACACGCGAGGAGTTGGAGAGGCGGGTTGCCGCCGTCCTGGCGGAGTCACACCCTGTTGCGCGCGATCTCCAGCAGACAATCGAGGGGATCCAGTGGCTTGCCGACTCCAATTACGAACTGCGCTTTTCCGAGGGGTTGGCGATGAGCGAGCGCATCATCTTTCCCGTCTCGAAGAACGAGGCTTCCGGCATCGAGGACGCGCGCTTCGTACGTTTCACCGACGAGGACGGGTCGGTGATGTACTACGCGACCTACACGGCCTACAATGGAAGGAGCATCCTGCCCCAGTTGATCGAGACGCAGGATTTCCTCCATTTTCGCATCCTGACCCTCAACGGCGGGGCGGTTCAGAACAAGGGGATGGCACTTTTTCCCCGCCGTATCGGCGGGCGCTACGCGATGCTCTCGCGCCAGGATGACGAGAACCTCATGATCATGTTCTCCTACAGCCCCCACTACTGGAGCGATCCCCTGGTGATCCTGCGTCCCTCCGAACTCTGGGAATCCGTCAAGATCGGCAACTGCGGTTCCCCCATCGAGACCGAGGAGGGATGGCTTGTCATCACCCATGGCGTCGGCCCGATGAGGAAGTATTGCCTCGGCGCCGCACTGCTTGACCTGAACGATCCCACCAAGGTGATCGGCCGGCTTCGCGAACCGCTGCTCTCCCCCGAGGGGGCCGAGCGCGAGGGATATGTCCCGAATGTCGTCTATAGCTGCGGATCCCTGCTCCACGGCGGGGAACTGATCCTGCCCTTCGCGGTGAGCGACAGGGCATCGGCCATCGCCAGCATCCCGTTGGATGACCTCCTGAAGGCATTGAAGGGGTGAGGGGAGGTCATTGGGAGTCGGGAACGGGAGTTCTATTTTCATCGGTGGGGAGGATCTCTCGGCAGTCGCTTCTTGCACCGACGGTTGTAATCCGTCACATTCTTCACTTCACGGGGCGTAGCTCAGCTTGGTAGAGCGCTTGGTTTGGGACCAAGAAGTCGCAGGTTCGAATCCTGTCGCCCCGAGGTCTTTCCTGCGACAGGATGAGAACTTCAGTTCGACTGCCCGCGCGATAGCGCTTATCTCGAGCGAAGTCATTCTTGCAGAGCCCAGACTGCTGGGATAATCCTGTCGCCCCGATTCCCCCACATTTTTTTCAACACTTCACGGGGAACTTCGCTCCATGAAAGCATTTACACGCCCCCTGATTCCTGCGATTTTGCCACGCTAGCACACATGGCCAGAGACCTCTTCCAGAAGTGTCGTGAGTATAGTGACTCCGCCGTTGCCCGGGCGCAGGGATTCTATCCCTACTTCCGCTGCATCGAGCAGAGTTACGGGAACCATGTTGTCTGCGACGGTCAGGAGAAGATCATGATCGGGTCGAACAACTACCTCGGCCTGGCCCAGGATCCCCGGGTTGTCGAGGCCTCCGTCGAGGCCACCCGCAAATTCGGCGCCGGGTGTACCGGATCCCGGTTGCTGAACGGCACGATCTCCCTTCACAACGAACTGGAGGAGGCGCTGGCGGCCTTCCTTGGCCGTGAAAGCGCCCTTCTCTTTTCCACAGGCTTCTTTGCCAACCAGGGGGCCCTCGCCGCGCTGACGGAATCAGAGGATGTGATCCTGTGTGATCGGGAGAACCACGCATCCATCATCGAGGGGTGCCAAGTCGCCCCCGCCAGACTTGTCCCCTACCGCCATAACTCGGTGGATGCCCTCCGAAACCGCCTCAAGCGCGTTCCCGAAGAGGCTGGTCGCCTCATCATCATGGATGGTGTTTTCAGTATGTCCGGCGACATGGCCGACCTTCCTCCGATGGTCAAGTTGGCCAAGGAATACGGTGCCGTCATGTATGTCGACGAGGCCCACTCCCTTGGCGTGGTGGGTCCCCAGGGGCGCGGTGTCGTTCATCACTATGGGGTCAATGACGATGTCGAGATTGTCATGGGGACCTTTTCCAAGTCCTTTGGTTCCATGGGGGGCTTCATCTCGGGTTCGCATGAGATGATCGAATTCGTAAAGCACAAGGCCCGCTGTTTTATCTTCACCGCATCGCTCGCCCCGGCCGTGACCGGTGGCGTGCTCAAGGCCCTCGAGATCATGCAGGCCGAACCGGAGCGGATCGACCAACTCTGGAAGAATACCCGCAAGATGCACGAGGGGTTCAAGTCGATCGGATTCAAGATCGGCTCAACCCAGAGCCCCATTGTGCCCATCCTCATCGGAAGTGAGGCCAAGGCCTTCGCCTTCTCCCAGCGCCTCTTCGAGGAGGGGGTCTTCGCCACCCCTGCGATCTATCCCGCCGTCCGTTACGGCGAGGCGATCGTACGGACCAGCTTCATGTCGAGCCATACCGAGGAGGATCTCGACAAGGTGCTCGATATTTTCGCAAAGATAGCACGAGAACTAGGAACCTTCGATGATCCCGCCTACACGGAACCAGGACGCCGCCGCAATGTGTTCGATTTCAACCTGCCGGACTCCGGCCGAGATGAAGCGATTCGAGCAGATTCCGGAGATGCTTCACGGAACGGATCCGGCGTTCACGCCGCCGTTTCCCGGTAGTGTTGTCGGCCTGATCGGGCCGAAATCGGTCTTCCTGAAGACGCACGGCGAGATCACTCCTCTCATCGCTTGCCGCGACGGCAAACCTGTCGGCCGCATCGCCGCGATCGTCAACCGATCGCACAACGCGTACAGCAAGGACTCGGTGGGCTTCTTTGGCTTTTTCGATTTCATCAACGATCCGGAGGTCGCGAGGGCCCTTCTCGATGCCGCCGCAGCAATCCTCAGGGAGAAGGGGTTGACCGTGATGCGAGGGCCCTATAATCCCTCCATCAACGACGACTGCGGCGTCCTGACCGAGGGAAACGATAGGCCAACCTTTGTCTCGATGCCGTGGAACCCTCCGTATTATGAGGGGGTTTACAAGGCTGCGGGACTTGAGGTGGTGAGGACTCTTTACGCCTACGATATTCCGTTGCACAAGGAGCCGCCCGAGCGGGTTACCAAGATCGTCAACTGGCTCAAGAAGAGGAACAACGTCTCGATCCGCACGATTGACATGAAGAATCTGCGGAAGGAATTGGAGACGATCCACCGCCTTTACAACCAGTGCCTCGACCGCAATTGGGGATTCTACCCGATCACGCTTGATGATCTGCTCCATGCGGCCGACGACCTCAGGGCGATCGCCGATCCCAGCATCATCCTCTTCGTCTGCATTGATGGTCGCGAGGTCGGGTTCACGCTGGCCCTTCCCAACGTGAATGAGGTCTTTCATGCATCACGCGGCCGCAAGGGTATCCTGCGTTTTCTGGAGATGGCACTCCGCCTCAAGTTCCAGCGCATCAAAACAGACCGACTGACGGTTCTGGGTGTGGAGCCGGACTATCGCGACAAGGGACTCAGCGCCCTGCTCTTCTTTGAGAGTTTCCGGATCGCCAAGGCCAGGTACGACATCTCCGAGGTCTCCTGGGTGGAGGCGAACAATGTCGAGATCCTGGAAGGGGCCGAGTTGATGTGGGGGCACCGTTCGCGTACCTACGAGATTTTCGAGAAGCCTCTGGCCTAGCACCGGCTACCGCTTCAATTCATTTTCACATGGAGCTCCTTCTGACCGGTTCCACGGGTTTTGTGGGCCGCAACCTTCTGCTGCGTCTCACCTCCGATCCGGGCTTGAGTCGGATCATTCTCCCGGTCCGTGATCCGGAAAAACTCCGTCTCCAGTTGGCGGGCGAGGGGATTTCCGATGCGCGCTTTCACATCTGCCGGGTCACGGGCGACTCCTGGGAGCTTCCGCAAGGGATCTCACCCGACCTGGTGGTCCATGCGGCTGGACTCCTCTTCGGACGCCGGAGGGAAGATTATTTCCAGACCAACGTCGAGGGGAGCCTGCGCCTTGCGGCCGGGCTGCCGCGGACGGCCCGTGTCATCGTGCTCTCCTCCCTGGCGGCCGGCGGTCCGACACCGCGTGATGCGGAGGCCCGGGGAATTCATCACGAGGACCGGCCAGTCTCCCTGTACGGTGCATCCAAGCTCACGATGGAGAGGGAACTCCGCAACCGCCTCGGAAGACGCCTCCTGATCCTCCGCCCGCCG